>NZ_JAGIQL010000122.1 GCF_017813245.1 Streptomyces montanisoli | reverse complement strand
TCGGCCGCCGCCCCCGACCACCCGAGATACCGCAGGCGGCCTGGATCAACGACCCGGCCAAACGCAGGGAACCCGCACCACAAACCTCATAGCCTCACGACCGTCTCACTGGACTTGAAATCTTCCGAAGGGGACCGGAGTCGCCGCGCTGGACTACGCCCAGGCGCTCGACGAGGCGCTCTGCTACGGCTGGATCGACGGTCAGAAGGCCAAGTTCGACGATCAGTGGTGGCTCCAGCGGTTCTGTCCGCGTAGGCCGCGCAGCAAGTGGTCACAGGCCAACAGGGACAAGGTGGCCGCCCTGATCGAACAGGGCCGGATGCGGCCGCCGGGACAGGCCGAGGTCGACCGCGCCAAGGCGGACGGCCGCTGGGAGGCGGCCTACGCCGGCGCGAGGACCGCCACGGTGCCGGACGACCTCGCGGCGGCCCTGGCCGTCGACCCGGCCGCAGCGGCCTTCTTCGAGACACTGGACCGGCAGAACCGCTATGCGATCCTGTACCGGATCCACGATGCCAAGAAGGCCGAGACCCGGGCGCGCCGGATCGAAAAGTACGTAGCGATGCTGGCGAAGGGCGAGAAGCTGCACCCGTAGGCACGGGAGGGGCCGACCGCAGCCGTGTTGCTGCCCGGGGTTCCCGAGCGTTCGCGTCCCTCTGCCGTAGCCACCCAGGCAGCCCGGGCCCTTCAGAACGCGGAACGAACAGCTCACTCACAAGAGGGAATTGCGCGCCTCTGACGAGGGACTGTGCGGCAGAAGAGGGACAGAGCCCGGTCCCGGTCGGTTGACTGGAAGCTCCTTGACGATCCGTCGTGCAGAGGGGGCACCGGGCGTGACCGGACAAGCGCAGGACCAGTCGCAACAGACGCAATCACAGGCTCAGCAACCATCCTGGAATCCGTTCGCCACCCTGGAACAGGTCGGCCTGCTCGCGCTGGGGGCCGTCGATCTGGCGCTCGACCAGGTGCGGCGGGCGGCAGGGCAGGGGCAGGGTGTGGCGAGCCGGTCTGATCTGCGGGAGCTCGTCGCAGACGGCGTGCAAGACCTGAAGGTGCGCGGGGAGCTCGCGTCGAAGCGTGTGGCCGCGTCGGACAGCGACAACTATCTCGAGCTGATGGCCCACCGGGCCATCGCCCGCAACGGCATCACCGGGGACGCCCCGGCGGCCGGCAAGACGGCGCCGCCTCATGCGTGACGATCTGGCGCTCCGGCGGCGCATCGACGCGTATCTGCATCAGCTGGTGGACGACGAGGAGGCCGAGCTCGTACGGCTGTCCCCCGAACTGAGGCCGCTGTGTGACCAGTTACGTAGTTCGCTCACTCGGGGCAAGCGCATGCGCGCGGCGTTTCTGTATTGGGGCTGGCGGGCCGCGGGCCAGCCGGACTGTGATGGCGTGATCAGGGCGGCAGCCGCCATGGAGCTGGTGCACGCGGCCGCCTGCACGCACGACGACATCATCGACGACAGCCGGCTGCGGCACGGGCTGCCGACTGCCCACGTCGCCTTCGCCGAGGCCGGGGCGGGTCCGTGGGGTATGGGGGACTCGCACTTCGAGTCCGTCGAGCTCGCCCGGCCTAACCCCGTGCCGCACACTCCCGTGCGGCAGGAGAAGTCCGCCGCGCTCGCCATGATGCTCGGTGACCTGCTGATCGGCTACGCGGCGCAGGTCTTCGCCACCTGCGGGCTGCCGGGAGCGTACGTGGCTCGGACGGTGCCTCTCTGGTCGACGCTGCTGCGGGAAACCGTCGCAGGTGAGTTCCTGGAGGTGCTGCGTACCGGCAGTGAGACGGCCGAGGTCGCGGAGTCGCTGGAAGTGGCTCGCTACAAGACGGCCAAGTACACGGTGGAGCGGCCGCTGCACATGGGGGCCACGCTGGGTGGTGCGTCGCGGCAGGTGATGGAGGCCTTCACCTCGTACGGGGTGCCGCTCGGCGAGGCCTTCCAGCTCCGTGACGATCTGATCGGGACCTTCGGCGTCCCTGCCGAGACCGGCAAGTCGAACCTGGACGATCTGCGGGACCGGAAACCCACCGCGCTGCTCGCCACGACCCTCTCCCTGCTGGCCCCCGATGGACGTCGGCTGCTGGAGAAGACCCTCGACAACCCGGCGCTCGACGAGGACGACGCGGCGCTGGTCCGGCAGTTGATGGACGAGTGCGGGGCGCGCAGGCGCATCGAGGAGATGATCGCCGAGCGCGTGTCGGCGGCCCGCAGCGCCCTGGACACCGTGGCGCTGCCGCTCCAAGCGCGGTCAGCGCTCCTTGGGTTGGCCACCTCGGCGGCCGAGCGGGCGCTGTGAATCGATCGCGCCCGGCCTGCGCCGTCAGCCATGCCCGGCCCTCCCGGGCCGCCCAACAACTTACGGAGGACGCCGTGACGACGACCCAGACCCCGAAGCTGTACACCGACGCGTCGCTCCACGAGCTGCGCAACCAGGGCGATCCACTCGCGGACGAAACCGTGGCCGCCATGTTCGAGCGTGGGGAGGTACGGGACTTCAACACCCTCATGCGCTTCTTCAGCACCGCGGGAAACAAACTCCCGGACGGCCTCCCGGAGTCGGCGGTCTCCTTCCTCGAGGCCACAGGCATGCCGCCGAAGTGGGTGGACTGGGACGTCATGGAGCGCGCCCGCCTCTTCTTCATGGACAACGCCGCGCACATCAACACCGGCCTGTCCTTCGCCGCGATGCCCGCCACGTACGCGGTGCCGCGCGTCGCGAAGCTTCTGGCCTCGACACACTCGATGGACTATCCGTCGCGCCGTATGGCGAACACCGGTCAGTTCGTCACGTACCTGATGCAGACCAACGCCTTCGAGGAGGGCAGCAAGTTCATCCCGGCCGCGCAGAAGGTGCGGCTGCTGCACGCGGCCGTACGCCATCACCTCACCACGTCGGGGCGGTGGGACGTCGAGAGGGACGGCGTCCCGATCTGTCAGGAGGACATGATCGGTGGCCAGATCTGCTTCTCGATCCTCGTCCTGGACGCCATGCACCGGCTCGGCATCCACATGAGCGACGAGGGAGCGGAGGCCTACTACTACGCGTGGCGGGTCGTCGGCTCCATGCTCGGCTGCGACATGGAGGCCGCCCCGAACAACCTCACCGAGGCCCGCGCCTTCGCGGACCTCTACCTCACCCGCAACCTCGGCCCCTCCGAGGACGGCGTCCGGCTGAACAACCAACTGATCCGGATGTACGAGGACGTCGTCCCCGGCACACTCCTCGACCCCATCGTTCCCGCGACGGTCCGGTTCCTCGTCGGGCCGACCATCGCCGACTGGCTGCAGATCCCGCGCAGTCCGTGGGACACCGCCGCCAAGGCCGTGCCCATCGTGCTCGGCCTGATGGAGACGGTGGAGGACAGCGGCCCACTCGGCGAATGGGCGCTGGACAAGGCGGGCAACCTGCTCACCGCCTTCGAACTGGCCTCGCTCACACGGGGCAGGGTCATGCAGTACGCGATTCCTGAGGAGCTCAAGGGCGAGTACGGCGTGCGCTCGCAGGCGTCCCGCAACCACCGCTGGGTGCCTCCGGCTCCGACGCCGTACGTGCCGTAGAACAGTCGGGGACGGCGGGGACGGCGGGGACGGCGGGGACGGCGGGGACGGCGGGGACGGCGGGGGCGGCGGCGACGGTGGGGACGGTGGCAACCCGCCGTCCCCGCCGAGTGAACGACCGCGTGTGCGACGCGAATTGGCAACCGCTCGATAGTGGATGCGCATCGTGTGAGACTCGCTGCATGGACCTGAGTCGGGATTCACGCGGGGAGAAGGACGCGATGACGGTGGAGATCGTCTTCGCCTTCGTGACGGGCCTCCTGCTGGCTGCGGCCGTGTTCGCGGTTGTATGGGTTCCAGCACTGCTCCTTGGCGTGGCTGAGCCGGTGAGGAAGACCATGCTGGTGGGAGGCGCCCTGGCCGGCGCGGCCGCCGGGATATGGCGTCTGGTGTCGGTACTGGTCCGGTTCGACGCCCGCCGCCGCGAAGGCTGACCGCTCGCCGCATCGCCGTCGACCGTGTGTCCGTGCGCTGACGCGTCGTCGTACGGGACGTGATGGTCACGCACTCCGGTTTCCGGTCGCCGGGCTGGCCTCTTGGCCCAGTTCAGCGGCAGGTACGATCGAGTAACTGCAAGAGAGCGGACGGTAGCGCTGACTATCCGTGCCCGCTCAACGGGGTTGGGGCTGGGTGACACGCCTGGCCGACGGGGGAGGTATCGGCGCGTGAGCCGAGTGCAAGAGGCTGCTCGCAGCCGGTTGGTCCGGCGACTGGGTGTCGCCGCTGGGCTCGGGGCGCTGCTCCTCGGCTTGACCGGCTGCGGTGGGCCGGATGACGCGCGTGCATCGGGGAAGCCCAGTACTTGGCGTCGTGTGTGCAGTGGGATCGTCAGTTCCGAGACTCAGCAATATCTGCGAGCGGATGCCTCGGACAAGACCGGTAAAACCATTTACGAGGACCGAGGCGGTGATGGCAGCGGAACGCGTGATGCGTTTGCTGCCGCGGTAAAGGATCTTGCCAAGGGGCCCGGGGCCTCGGGGCACGACTATGTGTGCCGGGTGACGGACAAGAGCGGTAAGCAGCTTCTTCAGTTGTCGTTCTACTGGGACCTGGATGACTTCTCAGTCATTGCGAACGCCGACTCCGGTAGGCAGGTGATGCGGCTCAGCAAGACGCTCGCCCTTGCCGACGACGCGGGCCTCGGCGTGCTGAGTATCGACTGCCATAGGCCAGGGCGCGTGGAGCCGGGGGGCTACCCGGCGACGCTGCACGCCTTCCTCAACATGCCGAGTGCTGACACGCGCGCGGATGCGCAGGTTCTCTACGCGGCTACGCGGAAGATCCTGCCCGGACTGAACTGCACCAACCATGTGACGGTGCCGACCGCACTGCCCACACGCGATCCGCGGATGAAATGAGGGGAGGGGGAACGGTGTTGCGACGGGTGGTGTCCCGTGTACGGGCTGCATGCAGGAGGGGGCGCGTTCATGGGCTCGGGGCAGTGGTTTCGGTGCTGGCGCTCGTAGGGCTTGCGGCGTGCGGCAGTGGTGAGCAGGGAAAGGACCGCAGCCGCCACTGGGGTAAGGAGACGACGCTCGAACGGGCCTGTGGTGGAATCTTCGACGCTGCGTCGATCCGGGCTGTTCACGGGGCCGACGCCGAAACGGAGAAGGTCTACGTATTCAGTTACCTTGAGTACTCCCGTGCTGAATTGGTCAAGAAGCTTGCCTCGGGTGACGACAATGAGACGTTGTTTCAGTGTCGCTTGAATGACGCGGAGGGCAGGCCGCTTTTCACGATGAGTTTCCGCTCCTCTGTTGGTACCGGTTTCCCGAAGGGTGCGACAGCTGACTTCAGGTCCCTTGTGGGGGTCTTGCCTTCGGAGGTACTGGACATCGACTGCGGAATGCCCGGCAAGGCGCCATCTTTGGACGGTCTTCTGACGGCGGGCCCGGGTGTGATCGATCTGCCGGTGCGCCGCGCCGTGCTCGAGCATGCCGGAGCGAAAATTGTAGCCGCCGCTCATTGTCCGAAGCATGTCGTGTTTCCGCCTGTACCTGTCTTCGTCTCCGGGTGAGTTGGCGGGATGCCGGCGTTTGTCCCGCCTCCGTTGCGGCGAGGGATTTCGCAAGCCCTGAGTTCCCTATGACGCCTTCAAGTGCCGCCGCAAAAACTCCGCCTGGTGGTTGAGCAGCGGCTCGGTCAGTGGGCCGCCGATTGCGCGGTGGCCGGTGCCCGGCAGGAGCAGGACCTCGTGGGGGCGGCCGGCGTGGAGCAGGGCCTCGGACAGGCGCAGTGTGTTGGCGGGATGGACGTTCGTGTCGCACAGGCCGTGGATCAGCAGCAGCGGGCGGGTCAGGCGCGGTGCCGCCAGGAGCAGTGAGTTCCTGCGGTACCGCTCCGGGTGCTCGTCCGGGTGGCCTAGAAACCGTTCGCGCCAGTGGGCGCCGTAGAGACGCTGGTCGGTGACGCCCGCTCCGGCGACCGCGGCGTGGAAGACGTCGGGACGGTGCATCACGGCGAACGCGGCGAGCGAGCCGCTGTACGACCAGCCGCGGATGCCGACCCGTCCCAGGTCGAGGTCGGGGAAGTGCCCGGCGGCCTCGTGCAGTGCGGTCACCTGGTCCTCGAGGACGGGGCCGAACAGGTCGCCGTGCACTGCGCGTTCCCATTCCGGGCCGCGTCCCGGTGTGCCCCGGCCGTCCGCCACCAGGACCGCGAAGCCCTGCTCGGCGAACCACTGCGACAGCAGGGTGCTCCAGTCGAGTTCGGTGGTGACCCGCTGCCGTGCGGCTCCCCCGTAGGGGTCGAGCAGGACCGGCAGCCGCCCTTCTCCCGGGCGGTGCCAGGACGGCAGGTGGAGTGTTGCGCGCAAGTCGCGCTCTCCGAGGACGAGGTGGGTGGGGTGCACGTCGAGCACGGGGAGTTCGGCCCGCGACGCGATGGGGACGGCCGGGCCATTCGGCCGTACGACCTCGGCGTGCCCGCCCGGCCGGTCCGCGCGCCGGGCGATCCGGACAAGGGTTCCGCCGCGTCGCGCTCCCGCGTGCACGCCGGGTTCGTCGCTCAGCCTGCGCAGGCCGTGGGTGGAGCTGTACGTCCACAGGTGGGTCTCGGTCGGCTCGCCCGACGCGGTGAACAGCACCTCGTCGCCGTCGATGCCGAGTACTTCCCGTAGTTGGAGGCCCTGAGGGGTGACCGGTGTTCCGTCGAGTGTCAGGTGGCGGGTGTTCCGCAGGTCGGCGTGGTTGACGAGGTCACCTGATCGCAGCCGCGCCGGCAGCCCGGGGACGCACTGCACCCAGGCCTTGTCGTGCCGCTCGTCCAGGATGCTGGTTGTGCCGTCTGCCGGGTCGATGCCGAGGAACAGGACCGTGCGCTGGTCGCGCGACTGCACCACGGCGTAGGGGCCCTGCGCGTCCCAGCCCGCGCCTGTCACGTAGGGGAGGGCGGTGCGGTCCCAGCGAGTCTCGGTGCGTGTGCCGTCGAGCGCCGTGAGCCAGAGCGTCACGTCGGCCTGTGGCGTTCCGGCCGCCGCGTGGCGCAGGGGGCGAGGGGTGTCGGCGGGGGCTGCCGGGTCGGCGGTGTACCAGAGTTGGACGGCTGTGCTGTCCGTACGGGCCATCAGCAGGTGCTCGCCGTCCGGCGCCCACCAGTAGCCGCGTGGGCCGCTCGGCGACGTCGCGCCCGTGTGCTCGGCCCGTCCGTACGCGACGGCGGGGCCTTCGGGTGTCGCGACCGCGTGGTTGTCCGTTCCGTCCGTCTCGATCAGCCACAGAGCCTCGTCGTCGCGGACGTACCCGATGCGGCGTCCCGTGGGGTCGGGACGGGCGTCGGTTGCCGTTCCCGCCACCGGCAGGCGCCGGGCCACACCAGTGGCGACGTCCGCCGTCCACAGCCCGCCGTCCAGCGTGAACGCCGCCTTCGTCACGGCCGCGTCCGTCGCGTAGCTGTCGATCCCTCTGGAGGCCAGCAACTCCGCCGGGTCGGCGAGCAGTCGTTCCGTGCCGGACTGCGTGTCCAGCGCCCACAGGCAGGGCCGCGGGTCGTCGCCCGCCCTGCTGCGCAGGTAGAGGACCGTCGCTCCGTCCGGTGCGACGGTGAACTGCCCGGGGACGCCGTGTGTGAAGCGTCCCGTGCGAAAGAGCTGGGCGGGGAGGGTGTCGGACGGCATGATCGGCACCCTGCCACGCCGCCTCGGTATTGCTCAAGTGTTCGAATTGAGCTCCGGGGCCGATCACGGGTCGTACGACCAACGGACCAGGGCGGCCGCGACGATCGCCAGGGGCCAAAGCCGCTTGTGCCCCTTACTCTGGCGTGATGAGCACCCCCGAACCGCGCGACGCCGATGTCGCCGCTGCCGCCCTCGTCACGTCTTCCTCCGCCGGCGCGAGCGGTGGGCGTGACGGCGCGGCCCTCGCGGGCGGGGAGCGCCCCGCCGCGGGGGGCGTGCTCAGTGCGCCGTATCGCGCCCTGAGCATCGGCATCGTGTCCGTCGTGCTGCTCATCGCCTTCGAGGCGACCGCCGTCGGGACGGCCATGCCCGTTGCCGCGCGCGAGTTGCACGGGATTCCGCTCTACGCGTTCGCGTTCTCCGCGTACTTCACCACCAGCCTCTTCGCCATGGTGTTCGCCGGGCAGTGGTCCGATCGGCACGGGCCGCTCGCGCCGCTCGCCACCGGGATCGGGATGTTCGCCGCCGGGCTCGTCGTGGCGGGCACCGCGTCCGGCATGTGGGTGTTCATCCTGGGGCGCGCCGTGCAGGGACTCGGCGGTGGGCTCGTCATCGTCGCGCTGTACGTGGTCGTCGGGCGTGCTTACCCCGAGCGGCTGCGGCCCTCGATCATGGCGGGGTTCGCGGCGGCCTGGGTCGTGCCGTCCGTGGTGGGGCCGCTCGCCTCCGGGACCGTCACCGAACAGCTGGGCTGGCGCTGGGTGTTCCTCGGCATTCCCGTCCTGATCGTGCTGCCGCTCGTGCTCGCCCTGCCCGCCATCCGGCGCATGGCGGCGGGGCGCGCCGACCCCGACGCGCCCGCGCCCGGGTTCGACCGGCGCCGTATCGTCCTCGCGCTCGCCCTGTCCGTGGGCGCGGGGCTGCTCCAGTACGCCGGCGAGGATTTGCGCTGGCTGTCGCTCGTGCCCCTCGCGGCCGGGGGCGTCTTGCTCGTCGCGTCGGTGCGCGAGCTGCTGCCCGCGGGGACGTGGCGCGCGGCGCGCGGGCTGCCGGCCGTGGTGGCGCTGCGCGGCGTCGCCGCCGGGTCGTTCATCGCCGCCGAGAGCTTCGTCCCGCTGATGCTGGTGACCCAGCGCGGCCTGTCGCCGACGATGGCGGGACTCACGATCGCCGTGGGCGGAGTGACCTGGTCGTTGGGGTCGTACGTCCAGTCGCGGCCGGGCCTGCAGGGGCACCGCGAGACGCTGATGGCGGTGGGGATGGTGCTGGTGACGCTGGGGATCGCGACCGGGCCCACCGTGCTCGTCCACGCCGTCCCCGTGTGGGTGCTGGGGGCCGCCTGGGCGGTCGGCTGCGTCGGCATGGGCACCGTCATCTCGTCGACGAGCGTCGTCCTGCTCGGCCTTTCCGCGCCTGAGGAGGTGGGCGCCAACTCGTCAGCCCTGCAGATCTCCGACGGCCTGTCGAACGTCCTGATGCTGGCCGTCGGAGGCGCCGCGTTCGGCGCGCTCGGCGGCGGTTCCGTGGGCGGTTCGGTCGGCGGTTCGGCGGGTGGTGGCGCGGCCGCCGGCGCCCATCCCGCCGCGTTCGCCGCCGTCTTCGTGCTGATGGCGTTCGTCGCGCTGGCCGGCATCCGGGTCGCCACGCGCGTGCGCGTGCGCACGGCGGCCGCGTCGTCCGGCGCCGCGATGTGACACATCCCGCACCCGCGCCCGTGCCGCCGCGTTCGTACGGGGAACATGGCGTGCCCCCGATAGGGTGGCCCGGTTGTCGTACGGCAGCGGCCGGTCCCGTCGATCGGGGCGGCCGCCAGGTTCGCAGCGGCCGGTCCCGAAGGCCGGGGCCGCCGCCAGGTTCGGAACGGAGACCGTGTCCACTCCCGCCTCCCACCACCTCTCACCCGCCTTCCCCGGCCGGGCCCCCTGGGGCACCGCGGGCAAGCTGCGCGCCTGGCAGGAGGGCGCGCTCTCGCGCTACCTGCAGGAGCAGCCGCGCGACTTCCTCGCCGTCGCGACCCCGGGCGCGGGGAAGACCACCTTCGCGCTCACGCTCGCGTCGTGGCTGCTGCACCACCATGTCGTGCAGCAGATCACCGTCGTCGCGCCCACCGAGCACCTCAAGACGCAGTGGGCGGACGCCGCTGCCCGCATAGGCATCAAGCTCGACCCCGACTACAGCGCCGGGCCGCTCAGCAGGGAGTACCACGGCGTCGCCGTCACCTACGCGGGCGTCGGCGTGCGGCCCATGCTGCACCGCAACCGCTGCGAGCAGCGCAAGACGCTCGTCATCCTCGACGAGATCCACCACGCGGGCGACTCCAAGTCCTGGGGCGAGGCGTGCCTGGAGGCGTTCGAGCCGGCGACCCGGCGGCTCGCGCTGACCGGCACCCCGTTCAGGTCGGACACCAACCCCATCCCGTTCGTCGTGTACGAGGAGGGCAACGACGGCATCCGCCGCTCGTCGGCCGACTACACGTACGGCTACGGCAACGCGCTCGCCGACGGCGTCGTGCGGCCGGTCATCTTCCTCAGCTACAGCGGCAACATGCGCTGGCGGACGAAGGCGGGTGACGAGATCGCCGCGCGTCTCGGCGAACCCATGACGAAGGACGCGATCTCGCAGGCGTGGCGCACGGCGCTCGACCCGCGCGGCGACTGGATGCCCAACGTGCTGCGCGCCGCGGACCAGCGCCTCACCGAGGTGCGCAAGGCGATCCCCGACGCGGGCGGCCTGGTCATCGCGAGCGACCAGGACTCCGCGCGCGCGTACGCGAAGACGGTGCGGGAGATCACCGGCACGAAGGCGACCGTCGTGCTGTCCGACGAGGCCTCCGCCTCCAAGCGCATCGAGGAGTTCGCGGAGGACGGCTCGCGCTGGATGGTCGCCGTGCGGATGGTGTCCGAGGGCGTCGACGTGCCGCGCCTGGCCGTCGGCGTGTATGCCACCACCATCTCGACGCCGCTGTTCTTCGCGCAGGCCGTGGGCCGCTTCGTACGGTCGCGGCGGCGCGGCGAGACGGCGTCCGTGTTCCTGCCGACGATCCCCGACCTGCTGGGCTTCGCGAACGAGATGGAGGTCGAGCGCGACCACGTGCTCGACAAGCCGAAGAAGAGCGGCGAGGAGGACCCGTACGCCGAGTCCGAGAAGGAGATGGACGAGGCCAACAAGGAGCAGGACGAGGACACGGGCGAGCAGGACACGCTGCCGTTCGAGGCGCTGGAGTCCGACGCCGTCTTCGACCGGGTCCTCTACGACGGCGCCGAGTTCGGCATGCAGGCGCACCCCGGCAGCGCGGAGGAGCAGGACTACCTCGGCATCCCCGGGCTGCTCGAGCCCGACCAGGTGCAGATACTGCTCCAGCGCCGGCAGGCGCGGCAGATCGCGCACAGCCGCAAGAAGCCCGACGAGGAGGCCGACCTCCTCGAAATGCCCGCCGACCGCAGGCCGGTGGTCTCCCACCGCGAACTACTGGACCTGCGCAAGCAGTTGAACACCATGGTGGGCGCGTACGTGCACCAGAGCGGCAAGCCGCACGGTGTCATCCACACCGAACTGCGCCGGGTGTGCGGCGGCCCGCCGAGCGCGGAGGCCACGGCGGGGCAGATCCGCGAGCGGATCAAGAAGGTCCAGGAGTGGGCCACGCGGATGCGCTGACCCGGACGGGCCGCCGGTGCGCTGACCAGACGGGCCGCCGGTAAAAACACACTGCGTCCCCCTATGCGGGGAACATGGTGTCATCTACGCTCTTTCCGCCACCAACTCGGCGCATGTGCCCGGATTCTGGACCGGGTCTTCCGCTCAGCGGTATGGCTCGCTACTGTCCGGAGACATGAACACGCGCCGTGGCAGCGCCGCCGCGCAGCGCAGCCGTCGTGTCCCGCTCCGGTAGCGGCCTCGCCGCGACCCGCCGACGGCACCGGTGCCGGGCCAGGGGGAGAGCGCCGTCGCCACTCACTCCGAGAGACATCGAAGGAGAGTGCGTCGTGACCGCCGAGACATCCCAGACGCTCGACAGAGGCCTGCGTGTCCTGAAGTTGCTCGCCGACACCGACCACGGCCTGACCGTCACCGAGCTGTCCGCCAAGCTCGGTGTCAACAGGACCGTCGTCTACCGCCTGCTCACCACGCTGGAGCAGCACGCACTGGTCCGCCGCGATCTCGGGGGCCGGGCCAGGGTCGGCCTCGGTGTGCTGCGCCTCGGCCGCCAGGTGCACCCGCTCGTACGGGAGGTGGCCATGCCGGCGCTGCGCTCGCTCGCGGAGGACATCGGCGCCACCGCACACCTCACCCTCGTCGACGGCACCGAGGCACTGGCCGTCGCGGTCGTCGAACCGAGCTGGACGGACTACCACGTCGCCTACCGGACGGGGTTCAGACACGCCCTGGACCGCGGCGCCGCGGGCAAGGCGATACTCGCGGCGCGCGGCGCCCTGCTGACGGAACCGCCGTGCGCGCTCACGCACGGCGAGCTGGAGACGGGGGCGAGCGGCGCGGCGGCGGCGCTGGTCGGGGTCAGCGGCATCGAGGGGAGCGTCGGCGTCGTGATGCTCGCCGACTCCGTGCCCGAGCGGGTCGGCGCCCGGGTCGTCGACGCGGCACGCGAGGTCGCGGACGCCCTGCGCTGAGGGCATGCGCTGGGGGTCAGCGCGGACACCCCGCGCCGAGGGCATGCGCCGAGGGCGTGCGCGGGAGGCGGGCGCCGAGGGCGTGGGGCCGCGCGGGGAGCGCGGCCGATAGATTGGCACCGTGTTCTCTCGTCTCTCGCGCCCCGTCCTCCTCACGCTGTGCGCCCTGCCGATCGTGGCGCTGTTCGCGGTGGTCGCCCTGGCGCCGCTGCCGTACGCGATCGCGGCGCCAGGACTGACCGCCGACGTGCTGGGGACGAACCAGGGGCAGAAGGTCATCACCATCACCGGCGCCCCGGTCCGCAGGACCACGGGCCAGCTGCGCATGACGACCATCGAGGCGACGGGCCCCTCGGCGACCGTGCGCATCGCCGACATCGCCAAGGGCTGGTTCAGGCCCAAGGAGGCCGTCCTGCCGCGTGACGCCGTCTACCCGGCGGGCGAGTCCGTCAAGGAGATCCGGAAGACGAACACCGGCGACATGGTGCGCTCGCAGAACCACGCGGTCAGCGCGGCCCTCTCCTACCTCCACAAGAAGCCGGGATCCGTCGACATCAAGCTGCACCTCGCCGACGTGGGCGGCCCGAGCGCGGGCCTCCTGTTCACGCTCGGCATCATCGACAAGCTGGCGGGCGACGGCTCCGGCGGCGACCTGACCGACGGCCGCGTCATCGCGGGCACGGGGACGATCGACGGCTCGGGCAAGGTCGGCCCGGTCGGCGGCGTCGCGCTGAAGACGCAGGCCGCCGCACGCGCGGGCGCCACGGTCTTCGTCGTGCCGAAGGCGGAGTGCTCCGACGCGCAGGTCAACCTGCCGAAGAGCATGCGCCTCGTCCCCGTCACCACGCTGGCCGGCGCGGTGACGTCGCTCAAGGCGCTCGGGACGGGCGGCAAGCTCCCCAGCTGCTGAGGCTGAATCCCGGCGGGGGACCCCGGCGGGGAACCCCGGCGGGGTGGGCCGGCTGCTCAGCCGCCCGCGCCCCGGTACACCTCCATCGCCACCACCTGCGGGGTCGCCGTGCCCACCGCGGTGTACCTGACGTAGCGGGCCCGTACCGGCGGGGCGGTGACCATTGTGCCGGACGCCGCCGTCGCCGCGACCGGCGCGCCGAACGGCGTCCACGTCCTTCCGTCCGCCGACACGTCGATCCGGTACGCGGTGGTGGCGCCGTACGCCGTGACCTTCGTACGCCCGACCGTCGTGGCACGCCCCAGGTCGACGGTGAGGGAGGCACCGGGGCCTGTCGCCTTCCACCGGGTGCTGGGGCTGCCGTCGACGGCGGCGACCGCCGGGAAGCTCGGGTCGGCCGTGGACGCGCTGACCGTCTTGCAGCGCGCCGCGTCCTGCGTGGGCGCCAGGTCGGGACGGCGGGTGGTGACCGTGACGCTGTGGTGCCCGTGCGGCTTCGTGCGACGCCCGGCCGCCGACACGACGAGCGTGTGGCCGCTGCGCAGCGTCACGCGCGTCCCGTCGTGCCTGATGGAGACGTCGAAGGTGTTGCCGTGCCAGTGCAGGCCGGTCAGGTCGATGCCCGGGATCCCCGGCGGCAGCATCGGGTCGACGGTGACCGCGTCGGACCCGAGGCGCAGTCCTGTGAAGCCGTAGGTGAAGGCTTGCAGGACCCCGCCGATGCCGGTGGTGAAGGTGAAGGCGCCGCCCTCGCGCTTCTCGGCGAACTGGTCGAACGGCGCGTACGTGTAGGGGTCGAGGCTGCGCTTGAGGAAGGTCTCGGTGACGCAGCCGGGCGTGCCGAGGCGTGCGCTGTCGATCAGGTTGATCGAGTCGGTCATGGAGGGGCCGTTGATGTCCGTGCGCGGCGTGTAGTAGTCGAGGTCGGCCTGTGCCTGCGCGTCGGTCATCGGGTAGTTCAGCGGGTACTGGAGCATGACGGTGTCGGCCTGGTTGATCGTGCTGCCGTTGTAGCCGTCGTACTCCGGGTGCACGCCGGTGGCGGGGTCGACGGCCACGGTCAGCCCGCCGGCCACCTGCGCCCACCGCGGGTCGGGCTGTTCGCCGACGAGTCGCGCGGCCTCGGTGGCGATGCCGAGGACGGTGATCGCGCCGGCGTTGGTGTACGCGCTGTTGGTCTCGTGGTCGTGGTTCTCGTCGGGGGACTGCACGTCCGCCAGGTCGTAGCCGCCGTGGCCGTCCGGCGTGACACGGCTCGCCCAGAACCGCGCCACCGACTTGATCACGGGCCAGCCCTCGGTGCGCAGCCACTCCAGGTCGCCGGTCGCCTCGTAGTACTGCCACTGCCCGAGCGCGACGTCGGAGTCGATGTGGATCTCCCGCGGGTGGATGCCCACGTCATTGCCGGTGTCCGCGCTCTCCCACGGGTACTGGGCGCCCTGGTAGCCGTGTGCCTGCGCGTTGGCGCGTGCCGCGTCCAGCAGGGTCGAGCGGTAGTCGAGCAGGCCGCGCGCCAGGTCGGGGTGGGCGGCCAGCAGGGCGGGGTTCATCCAGGTGTCGGCGTCCCAGAAGACGTGGCCGTTGTAGTCGGCGGAGGACATGCCGCCGGGGGAGAGGCCCCAGTCGACGCCGTCGCGCACCGACGAGAGCAGGTAGAACGTGCCGGCGCGCAGCCGCTGTGTGAGCTCGGTGTCGCCGAGGACCGTGATGTCGGACTGCCACAGGCGGGCCCACGCACGCTCGTGCGCGGTTTCGATGGGCCGCAGTCCCTGCCGGGCGGCGTGCGTCGCGTAGCCGAGCGCGGCGGCCTGCGGGTCGGCCGGGCCGTCGGTCACCAGCGGCGCCGAACCCTGCGCGGTGTCGTTCGAGGACGCGATGCCGACGAACTTCGTCGCCTCGTACGTCCTTCCCGCCCGTACGTGGAGGCCGGCGCGTTGCGCGAGCGAGTTGGCGGGCACGTCCGTGTACGGCTCGGTCGCCACGCGGCGGCCGTCCACGCGCAGCACCGACGCGAGCCCGGCCCGCATGCCGATCTGCTGGGTGGTGAGGCTCTCGCTGATCGACGCCGACGACCGGTCGACGCGCCCGGACGAGACCTTGGTGAGGTCGACGGGCTTGGCCAGGCGGTGGTTGGCGGGAAGTGTGTCGGCGCGTCCGTCGAGCATGTCGATCACCGACAGCGGCCCACTCCAGTTCAGCGGTGTGATGTCGACGTGGGTGACGCCGAGGTGGGCGTTGGCCCGGTCGACGATCACGCGGTAGGTCAGCCTCGTCGCACGGCCGGCGGGCGACGTCCACGTCAGGGACGTGGTGATGGTGCCGCGGCGCATGTCGAGGGACTGCTTGTAGTGGGACGTCGTCCCGACCGGGGCCTTGGCGGCCGGTGGGGTGTCCACGGCGGACAGCGAGATCGCGTCCACGTTCGCCAGGCAGCTGTCGCCCTGGGCGCAGGTGACGGCGACGGTGTTCGTGCCGGCGGTGACCGGGACGTCGAGCGTGGCCGTCCCCCAGGCGTCCCAGGAGCTGGTCACGGGCAGTTGGAGGCGGACGGGCGCGGCCCCGTTCACCTGCGCGCTGAGCGTCTGCGCCGTGGTGCCGCCGGCGGCGTAGCGGACGGTGAGACGCGCGGTGCCGGCCGGCGCGTGTCCTATGGTCACGGCCGCGGAGGCGTCAGGCGCCGGTTTGCCGCCGGGGCCGTAGCCGGCGACGAAGCCCGAACCGCCGTAGTCCTTGTGGTTGGTGGCGGTGAACGCGCCGCCGGTCAGCTTCCCGGTCTCCGCCTCGCAGACGGTGTCGAACTCGCAGGCGGCCGCCGAAGCGACGTTGCCGTAGGTGGCGCTGCCGTCGGAGATGCCGAGGGTCGACCAGGCGGGGAGGTTCACGCGCTGGACGGAGATGCCGGGGCCCTGCCCGTAGAAGCCCGCGAGCTGGGACTCGGTGAGCAGGGGCGAGGCGGAGAAGCCGGCGCCTTCGGCGGGCACACGGGTGGAGAAGTAGCCGTTGCCGAGGAAGGTGGGGGTGTAGTCGGTGGACGGGTCGGTGGTGCTGAGCACCCACGCGTCGCCGTCGCCGTTGCCCTTGGCCGGGTGCTCCTTCGCCGGGTGTGCTTTGGCCGGATGCTCCTTGGCCGTCGCGGACGACGGGTCGAGCGCGCCGGACGAGACCGTCGACAGCAGCAGTGCCGCCAGGACGACGGCAAGTCTTCGCCGCACTCTGGATGTTGACAACCTCATGGGGCACGCCTCCGGGTCCGCGGCTCGTCGGGCAGTCCGGAACTCTACGCCGCGGCCTGCGATTTCCACAGGGAGGTAACGCGGTGAGCAGGGACGAGGCCCGCGGGCGGCGAGTGCGGCTACGCGCGGTGGCCGCGCTCGTGGTCGTCCGCCGCCTGCTCGACCAGCGGGATGATCCGCAGCGGCACCGGGTTCTCCATCACGATCGCCGTCGACGCGCGCACGATGCCCTCGAACCCGACCACCCGGTCGATCACGCGCTGGAGGTCCGCGTTCGAGCGGGCGACCAGCCGGCACAGCATGTCGCCCTGCCCCGTCGTCGTGTGCAGTTCGAGCACCTCGGGCACGGTGTCGAGGTGCGCGCGCACGTCCGCGCCCTGCCCCTGCTTGATCTCCAGCGTCGCGAACGCGGTGACCGGGTAACCGAGCGCCGCCGGATCGACGTTGGGGCCGAAGCCGCGGATCACACCGCTCGACCGCAGCCGGTCGAGCCGCGCCTGCACCGTGCCGCGCGCGACGCCGAGCCGCCTGGACGCCTCGAGCACGCCGATCCTGGGCTCGCGCGCCAGCAGGACGAGCAGCCGCCCGTCGAGTCCGTCGATGCTCATCCCGGGCCGCCCCTTTCCGCCGTGGTCACCCTGTACAGATCGTCCGACGATTGTCGCCCATCGCTGTACAGGTTGCCCAGTGAATTCCGGAACTGTTGCGCACCTTGCAGTGCGGGGAGACCCTGAGCGCATGGCAGACACCTCGATGCACGACACCGCGACGCAGACCGGCACCGTCCCCGAGACCGCGCGCGAGGCCGACCCGTTCCCGGTGAAGGGGATGGACGCGATCGTCTTCGCCGTCGGCAACGCGAAGCAGGCCGCCCACTACTACTCCACCGCCTTCGGCATGAAGCTCGTCGCCTACTCGGGCCCCGAGAACGGCAGCCGTGAGACCGCCAGTTACGTCCTCACCAGCGGGTCGGCGCGCTTCGTGTTCACGTCCGTCATCAAGCCGTCCACGGACTGGGGCCGCTACCTGACGGAGCACGTCGCCGAGCACGGCGACGGCATCGTGGACCTCGCCATCGAGGTGCCGGACGCGCGCGCCGCCTACGCGTACGCCACCGGGCAGGGGGCGACCGGCCTCGTCGAGCCGCACGAGGTCAAGGACGAGCACGGCACGGTCGTGCTGGCCGCCATCGCCACGTACGGCACGACCCGGCACACGCTCGTCGAGCGGACGGGCTACGACGGCCCGTACATGCCCGGCTACGAGGCCGCGCAGCCGCTCGTCGCCCCGCAGGAGAAGCGGAGCTTCCAGGCCGTCGACCACTGCGTCGGCAACGTCGAACTCGGCCGGATGAACGAGTGGGTCGGGTTCTACAACAAGGTCATGGGCTTCACCAACATGAAGGAGTTCGTCGGCGACGACATCGCGACCGAGTACTCGGCGCTCATGTCCAAGGTCGTCGCGGACGGCACGCTCAAGGTGAAGTTCCCGATCAACGAGCCGGCGGCGGGCAAGAAGAAGTCGCAGATCGACGAGTACCTGGAGTTCTACGGCGGCGCGGGCGTGCAGCACATCGCGCTGGCGACGAACGACATCGTCACGTCCGTGCGGCAGATGAGGGCCGCGGGCGTGCAGTTCCTCGACACGCCGGACTCCTACTACGACACGCTCGGCGAGTGGGCGGGCGAGACCCGGGTCCCGATCGAGACGCTGCGCGAGGAGAAGCTGCTCGTGGACCGCGACGAGGACGGCTACCTGCTGCAGATCTTCACCAAGCCGGTCCAGGACCGGCCGACGGTCTTCTTCGAGATGATCGAGCGGCACGGCTCGATGGGCTTCGGCAAGGGCAACTTCAAGGCGCTGTTCGAGGCGATCGAGCGCGAGCAGGAGAAGCGCGGGAACCTCTGACGCGCCCTGCTCCTACGTACGCGAGCGCGGCCCCGCGGGTGACTCCCCGCGGGGCCGCGCTCGCGTTCCTGGCCGCCCGCCGTCAGGGGCGCCCTCAAAGGCGTCCGCTCAGGGGCGCTGCGGTGCCGCGGCAGAAGCCGGGCCGGGCCGCACGGCGCCCTGACCCGCCGCGCCTTGACCCGCCGCGCCTTGACCCGCCGCGCCTTGGGCCGCCGCGCCGTTCGGAGAGGCGCCGTTCGGTGAGGCGGCGTTCGGCGCGGCCGTGGCCTCGTGGGTGGCGCCCCCGCGGGGCCGCGGCCGTGTTCCTGGCGCCTGTGCAGAGACGCCCGCTCAGGGGCGATGCGGCGAGAAGGTCGGCACGTGGCCGGGCGGCAGGGCGCCTGCGCCCGACGCGCCGTCCGCGGGGGCGGCGTTCGGTGCCGCCGCGTTCGGCACGGCCGGAGCCGGCGCGATGTCGGCCGGTGTTGTTCCGGCCGGGGCCGCCGGTGCGGGGGCGGCCGGGTCGACCGCCGAGCCTGCCGGAGCCGGGGCTGCTGGGACCGCCGGTGCGGAGGGTGCCGCGGGTGCCGCCGGGCCCCCGGACTTCGGCGCGCCCGCCGCGCCGATCGTGCCGCCCAGCGCCTGAAGCGCCGCACGCGCACGCGGTGCCAGCAGCGGGGAGAAGTACGGGTTCGTGCGCAGGGCCTCGTCCAGGTGCCTGCGCGCCTCCGCCTTCATGCCGAGCTTCCGCTCGATCTCGCCCCGGTGGTACGAGTACAGGGCGTTCCTCGGGCCGTCGCTCGTCGCCGTCGTCGCGTACGTCAGGGCGCGCGCCGCGTCACCCGACTTGTACAGCGCCCAGCCCAGCGCGTCCGCCGCCTCGACGCTCCTGCGGCCGCTCGTCCACTCCGCCGTCAGCCGGGCCACGGCAGCGCCGGCGCCGCCGTGGTCGGCCTCGTACCGTCCGAGCAGCAGGTTCTCGTCCACGCCGTCGCTGCTCGCCTTCGCGGCCTCGGAGCGCACCCTCGCGTACTGGGTCTGCGCGTCGCCCGTCAGGCCGAGCGACTCGTACAGCTCGCCGAACTCCAGGGCCGTCTCCGGCCTCGGCTGCTTGGCAAGCGCCGCCTGGTAGGCCTGGTACGCGTCGTCCGTCCTGCCGAGCGCGGCCAGCGCACGGCCGCGGCCCGCCTGCGCGGCGGCGAGACCGGGGGTCACCTTGAGCGCCGCGTCGTACTGGCCGAGCGCCTCCTTGGGCTCGCCGCGCTCCCACGCGAGAGCGCCGAGTTGCGCGAGGCCCGCGGCCTTCTGGGCGGGCGAGGCGGCGTGGTCGACGGCGTCGGACGCCTTGGCCGCGGCGTCCTCGCGCCAGCCGCGTCCCTCGTACACATGCGCGTAGGCGCCGGAGACGGACGCGGCCTTCGGCCGGGCCGCGGCAAGCTTGTCGAGGGCGCGGCCGGCGGCCTCGTAGTCGCCGATGCCGTTGTAGGCGTCGATGAGCGGCGGGTAGACGGCCCAGGCGGACGGGTGCTTCTTCTTCGCCAGCTCGCCCCACTTCTTGGCGGTCATGTAGTCGTGGCGCGCGTTGGCGAGGGCGGTGAGCCCGATCAGCGCCTCCTTGGGCGCGGCCGCCGGTGCGGAGGGCGTCGCCGCGACGGTCGTCGCCGCGGCGGGAGCCGATGCGACGGACGTCGGCGAGGCGGGTGCCTTCGCGTCGACCGCCCCGCCGCCGGGTCGGGGCGGGGCGCCTCCGGGAGCGGCGCGCGGCGGGCCGGCGGCGGGGGGGACGGGGGGGGGGGCGGCTGGACTCCTGGCAGCGGGGAGACGCGGGGGCCGGGCTCTGCGTGGGGGAAGGGGGGGGGGGGGGGGGGGGGGGGGGGGGGGGGGGGGGGGGGGGGGGGGGGGGGGGGGGGGGGGGGGGGGGGGGGGGGGGG
>NZ_JAGIQL010000121.1 GCF_017813245.1 Streptomyces montanisoli | reverse complement strand
CCCCCCCCCCGCCCCCCCCCCCCCCTCCCCCCCCTCCTACTGTAGAGTGGTATTCGGCATACCGGTAACTTCGGAGCCTGGGGTTGAAACGCGTGCTCTTCCGATCTGCTCCGAGCGCCCCGCGCCCTGGGAGCGCTCCGTGCGCCCAGCGCGGGGCCGACGGCCTGGCCCGTCCGGTACCGCCTGCCGCCACTGTGCACGGCGAAGCCGGGGGCGAACATCCGCAGGGGCAGGGCGTCGAGCCCAACGCCGCCGAGCCCCGGCGCGCGCCGCAGTTCCGGATACGCGGTGGAGAGCGGCGGCCCCAGCCGGTCGAGCAGGAAGCCGTCGATGCGGTCGGTCGCCATGCGGCCGCCGACGTGCGGCGCGGCCTCGAGGACGGTGACCGTCAGGCCCGCGGCGGCGAGATGGTGCGCGGCGGCGAGGCCCGCGACGCCGGCGCCGAGGACGACGACGTCCGCCCGGGCCTCCATGGTGGTGCTGACACTGACGCGCGGCATGCGTTCGAGCACGGGCCCCTCCCCGAGGTCGGCACGTCCGACCGGGCCCGAGGCGCCCCGAAGCTCCCCGGAACGGGCCGGTTCGTGGCGAGGCTACGGGCGGTGGCGAGCGTTCCGTACGCGCACGGAACGGGAGCACCGTGGCACGGGCGGCGCGCACCGGCGCGGGCCGCGCGTCGGCGTACGCCCCCCTGGCGCCGCGACGCCCCCAGGCATGGACCGGCACAGCCGTTGGCGGGCCCCGCGCCGGGGGGCCTACGCCGCCCCCGACCCCGACGCCGCGCGTACCGCCTCGTCCACCGTCGGGAACGCGAAGCTGAACCCCGAGTCCAGCAGCGCCCTCGGCAACACCCGCTGGCTGCCCAGCACGTCCCCCGACAGCTCGCCGAGCGCCAGCCGCAGCGCCGCCGCCGGGACCGGGAACGGCGTGGGCCTGTGCAGCACACGCCCCATCGCCGCCGTCACCTCGCGGTTCGTCACCGGCTCGGGTGCGGTCAGGTTGACCGGCCCCTCCAGCGTCTCCGTGTCGATCAGGTGCCGCAGCGCGGCGACGTGGTCGTGCAGCGCGATGAAGCTCCAGTACTGCCGGCCGTCCCCCATCCGTCCGCCGAGACCGGCCCTGAACAGCGGGAACAGCCGCCCCCACGCGCCGCCGCCGCGCGCCACCACCAGGCCGGTCCTCGGGAAGACCGTGCGGATCCCGGCCTCCTGCGCCGCGGCCGCGGCGGCCTCCCAGTCCACGCACAGCGTGGGCAGGAACCCGTAGCCGGGCGGCGCGCTCTCGTCCACCGCGCGGTCGCCCGTGTCGCCGTAGTAGCCGATCGCCGATCCCGAGACCAGGACGCGCGGCCGCTCGTCCAGCGAGGCGACCGCCTCGGCGATCGCCGCCGTGCCGAGGACGCGGCTGTCCCTGATCTCCTTCTTGTACGCCTCGGTCCAGCGCCGGTCGCCGATGCCCGCGCCCGCGAGATGGACGACCGCCGCGCAGCCGCGCAGGCCGTTCGTGTCGACGTGCTGGCGCTGCGGATCCCACAGCACCTCGTCGCGGGCCGCGGGCTCGCGCCGCACCAGCCGCACCACCTCGTGCCCGTCCGCGCGCAGGGACCGTACGAGTGCCGTACCGATGAGCCCGGTGGAACCGGTGACCGCGATCCTCATGGGGCCATCCTGCCCCGATAGGGCCCTCCTGCCCCGGAGGAGGCCGTCACCGACCCGGCGGGGCGTGCGTCAGGCGCTGTACGAGTCGGCCCCGAACTGCTCCCACAGGCGCGGGAAGCGCGCCTCCAGCACCCCCGGGTCGTCGATGTCGAACGCCGTACCCTCGGGCTCACGCGGCGGCGCCGGGATCCCGAGGTCCGGTGCGACGGAGCCGGTGAGCTGCTCGTACGCCTCGTCCGCCGCGTACCCGAGGTCCTCGCCGTCGCCGTCCACCTCCTCGTCGAAGTCGTCGAGGAGGTCCGCGAGGCCGTCC
This sequence comes from Streptomyces montanisoli, assembly GCF_017813245.1. GTDB lineage: Bacteria > Actinomycetota > Actinomycetes > Streptomycetales > Streptomycetaceae > Streptomyces > Streptomyces montanisoli. The sequence goes on along the minus strand of NZ_JAGIQL010000121.1, from coordinate 18,597 downwards.
GGGTCCTGGAGCGCGCCCTCGAACACCTCGCGCCCCTGGCCGATGAGCCAGCAGCGGAAGAAGTCGAACGCGTCGTCGCTCGCACCGTCGAGCAGGACGGCCGCGGCGCCCCACAGGTCCCACCGGTAGGCGCGGTTGTAGCGCGACTCGAAGTGCCGCGCGAAGTCGAGCACGGCGTCGGGATCGAGCCGCACCAGCCGCTCGACCATCAGGTCCGCATGGGCTTCCGGGTCGCCGTCCGCAGCCTCGCGCGTGCTGTCGACGATCTCCCAGAAGTCGGTCTCGTCCATCACGGGACCAAGCATCCTGCCTCGGCGCCTGGCACGCACGCGCGCGCGGTCGCGCGGCGAGTCGTTCGGACGCACACGACGCACACACGAACGGTGGCGGACGCCGAATACCCGACGCGAGGTGTCGGGTATCCCTGGAACGCTCGCACCATGGATCGGACCACGGACACAGGCACAGGCACGGGCACGGAGACGGGCACGGAGACGGGTACGCCACACGCGCGTGCGCTGAAGGGCCGGATCGCGCTGGTGGCGGGCGCCACCAGGGGCGCGGGCCGGCAAATGGCCGTACAACTGGGAGCGCTCGGCGCCACGGTGTACGTGACGGGACGCACGACACGCGATCGGGTCAGCGAGGTGGGCCGCACGACGGAAACGATCGAGCAGACGGCCGAACTGGTCACGGCGGCGGGCGGCGAGGGCATCGCCGTCCCGGCGGACCACCTGGACCCCTCGCAGGTGGACGCGGTCGTGGACCGCATCGGCGCGGACCACGGCAGGCTGGACGTCCTCGTCGACGACATCTGGGGCGGGGAGCACCTGATCGAGTTCGGCAGGAAGGCGTGGGAGCTGGACCTCGGCAAGGCCCTGCGCATGCTCGACCTGGGCGTGCGGGCCCACCTCATCACCCTGCGCTGCGCGCTGCCGCTGCTCGTAAGCAACAGGGGCGGCCTGGTCGTCGAGATCACGGACGGAACGGAGGAGTCGAGCGAGCCTTACCGCGGCAACCTCGCCTACGACCTGGTGAAGTACGCGCCCATCAGGCTCGCGAGGAACCTCGGCCAGGAGCTGGCGGAGGCCGGCTGCACGGCGGTGTCGCTGACGCCCGGCTTCCTGCGCTCGGAGTGGATGCTCGACCACTTCGGCGTGCGGGAGGACAACTGGCGTGACGCAGTCGAGCGTGAACCGCACTTCGCGATCTCGGAGAGCCCGGTCTTCGTGGGCCACGCCGTCGCGGCGCTGGCCGCCGACGAGGACCGGCACCGCTTCAACGGCCGCTCCCTGTCGAGCGGCGAACTGGCGAAGGTCTACGGCTTCACCGACACCGATGGCAGCGCGCCGGACGCATGGCCGTACATCGCGGCGGCGACCTCGGGGGAGGGCGAGGTGGACGCGGCGGACTACCGCCGCCCTCACTGACGCGATGTGCGCGCGGCCGTCCCGGAGGACCCGGAGGACCCGGCCGACCCGGCCGGCCCGGCCGGCCCTCCTCAGCCGAACTGGACGGACCGCTTGGCGAGCCCCATCCAGAACCCGTCGATGACGGTGCGCCGGCTGCCGAGTTCGGACTCGGCGGCGCCGAGCGTGACGAACAGCGGCGCGAAGTGCTCGGTGCGCGGGTGGGCGAGCCGGCCGGCCGGGGAGGCGTGCTCGAAGTCGAGCAGCGCGTCGATGTCCTGCGCGTCCAGCGCCTGCCGGCCCCAGTCGTCGAACTCCGCCGACCAGCCGGGTACGCCGCCCCCGGTGTGGCGCAGCGCCGCGAGGTTGTGGGTGAAGAACCCGCTGCCGATGATCAGCACGCCCTCGTCCCGCAGCGGTGCCAGCTTCCGCCCGACCTCGAGCAACCGCTCGGGTTCGAGCGTCGGCATCGAGAGTTGCAGCACCGGGATGTCGGCGGCTGGGAACATCTCCACGAGCGGCACGTATGCGCCGTGGTCGAGCCCGCGCTCGGGGGCGTCCTGCACGGCCTGCCCCGGGCCGCTCAGCAGCTTGCGCACGCTCTCGGCGAGCGCGGGCGCGCCGGGGGCCGGGTACGTCACCTGGTAGTAGTGCTCGGGGAAGCCCCAGAAGTCGTACTCCAGCGGCACGGTCCGCGTCGCCCCGACGGCGGGCGGCGCGGCCTCCCAGTGCGCGGACACCACGAGGATGGCGCTGGGCCTCGGCAGCGTGGCACTCCACGCCGCGAGCTGGCCCGGCCACCGCGGATCGTCCGCGAGGGGCGGCGCGCCGTGCGAGAGGTAGAGCGCGGGCATGCGTTCAGGTGCCGTGGTCATCGGGAGCGTCTCCTTGAGGCTAAATCCCTTGAAAATTCAACTATACAGCCGCGCCGTCGTTCGTCCCGGAGATTGGTCCAGAGGGCTCAGCCCTGTGCGACGTCCGAGCGTGGGCGGATCGAGCAGGAATCGAGAAGCCCCGCCGCCGAGCAGCCCATAGCGTGATGCTCATGGCAACCACCGAGTCCAGCGCGTCTATCGCATCCGTCACCCTGGAGGTGGCCGACCTCGAGGCCGCCCACCGCTTCTACACCGCCTTCGGAGTCGGCACGCGCATACGCCTGCTGGCGTCCGAGGCACACACCACCGGATTCCGCGGCTACACCCTGGCGCTCACGGTGTCCCGGCCGGCCACTGTCGACGGCTTCCTCGGCGCCGCTGTGGACGCCGGCGCCACAGTGCTGAAGCCCGCCGGGAAGTCGCTGTGGGGCTACGGCGGCGTCGTCCAGGCCCCGGACGGGACGATCTGGAAGGTCGCGACCTCGGCGAAGAAGGACACCGGCCCGGCCGCACGCGAGATCGACGAGATCGTGCTGCTGCTCGGCGTCGAGGATGTGAAGGCAAGCAAGCAGTTCTACGTCGGCCGGGGCCTGACCGTGGCAAGGAGCTTCGGCGGTAAGTACGCCGAGTTCGTCTCCGGCGGGTCCGACGCCGTAAAGCTGGCGCTGTACAAGCGTCGCGGTCTGGCCAGGGACCTCGGCGTCGCCACTGACGGCAGCGGCTCGCACCGCATCGTCGTCGGCAGCACCGCCGGCCCTTTCACCGACCCGGACGGATTCGCCTGGGAGGCCGCCACGACGCTCACGCCCGCGCCGTCCACGGCGTGCGCACTGCCCTGACTTCCGGCCCCGATTGCCGCCCTGAACCCCCTCACCCCTGTACGAGAGGACATCTGCCATGCCGCACACGAAGTCGTCCGCCGGGAACTCCGGCGCGGCCGCCGAGCAGTACGACGGATTCACCGCCGAGGAGCGGGCCGCGATGAAGGAGCACGCGCAGGAGCAGAAGAAGGCGGTGGCGCGGCGCGGTTCGTCACGCGCGGAGAAGGAGGCGGCAGCGGAGCGGGATGTGCTCGCGAAGATCGCCGAGATGCCGGACGCCGACCGGGTCCTCGCCGAGCGGCTCCACGCCATCGTCAAGACCGCCGCTCCGGACCTCACGCCCAAGCTCTGGTACGGGATGCCCGCCTACGCGAGAGACGGCAAGGTCCTCTGCCACTTCCAGAGCGCGCAGAAGTTCAAGTCGAGGTATGCCACGCTCGGCTTCAGCGACCAAGCGGCACTCGACGACGGCGCCATGTGGCCGACCGCCTACGCCCTGAAGGAGCTGACCCCGGCCGACGAACAGCGCATCAGCGAACTGGTCAAGAAGGCGATGGGCTGAGGCCGGCCGGGCGGAACCGACCGCAGGGCCCCACCCGGTGCACTGACGCCCGACGTGTGCGCGGACAAGCGGCTGCACGCCATTGCCCGGGGCGCCGGCCGCCGCGCGGACCCGGCGCTGCTTGGTGGCCTGCTGGTGGGCGTGCGATGAGGCCGTTGGCGCGTACGCGAGCTGTCGGCCGCCCCACGGTGGATCGACTCAGACGATGGCTTCTCCCTGAGCGGGAATCCGGCAGCGCACTTGTTTGCCGACCGGCGTACCCGCGACCCTCCATCCCGGAGCAAGCAGATCGATCAGCGGCAGTCCACGCCCCGACTCCGCCTCGGGATCGTCCAGCCGCACGCCGCCACGCACGGGCATCGCCTGCCGATACGGGTCGTGCAGCCTGACCCGGACGCCTCGTTCCGCGCCGCTCCTATGCCCCTGTGGTGGTTCGACGGCCACCTCGGCGACGAGCGGCACGAAGTCTCCGCAGGCGCGGACCGCGTTGCCGAACAGCTCGGACATCACCAACTGCACGGCATACGACTGCCCTTCGGCCACTCCGGCGTCGGCGAGCGTTTTGCCGATGAGGGCGCGGGTGGCATGCAGGTTGGCGGCCGTGGCCGAGAGATGAAGGACGAAGCCGGTGGGGGTGGCGGTGTGATACCAGCCGAGGGAGTGAGGCATGGAGGCTCCTACGTCGAGAGGGGACTTTTCTCGCTCTACGATGGCTTGAGCCTTCTCTTCTTGCATGATCACTTGCAAGTTTGTCACCCAAAATGATGGATCGAACTCTCATTCCCCTGGACGATCACTGACTCCCGGTGGAAGGGTCAGCACATGCCAAACGTGCGCCCTGTACCTACTGTTCGACGCCGACGACTCGGCGAGGCGCTGCGCCGGTACCGCAACACAACTGGGATGAGCCTTGATGCGGCATCTGCCGAACTCGGTTGGCTGGGACCGAAGTTGTCGCGGATCGAGACCGCCAACGGCTACATCCGCCCAGCCGAGGTCGCCGCGCTGCTCAAGGTCTACGCGGTGACCGACCCCGACGTCGTGAGCGCGTTGGAAGGACTGGCGAAGGACGCCCGAAAGCAGGGATGGTGGCAGACGTACAGCGGCGTGGTACCTCCCGCCTACGCCGACTACATCTCCCTGGAGTCGGACGCGGACAGCGTGCACATCTGGAGCCCGCTGCTGGTTCCTGGACTGCTCCAGACTGCCGGATACGCACGTGAGGCGGTGCGAGCCAACGCCACCACGCGCACGCCGGAGGAGGTCACCGCCCTCGCCGAGGTCCGCATGGCCCGACAGGCCGTGCTCACACGCACCGATGGCCCTTTGAAGTTCTGGGCGGTTCTCCATGAAGCGGTTTTGCATCAACGCTTCGCGGTACGGCCCGACACCATGCGTGATCAGCTACGACGCCTCTTGGACGTCGCGGAACTGCCCAATGTCACCCTGCAGATCATGCCGCTGGCCGCGACTCCCCACCCCGGTGGCGCCGGCGGGTTCAACCTGGTCGGTTTCCCCGGGCCCATGCCGGATGTCGTGCTCTTGGAAAATCTCATTGGTGCGACTTACGTTGAAGGCGTCGACGAAGTGCAGGTCTTCGCCGACGCCTTCGAGCGCATCGTCGCGGCAGCACTCCCCGTGGACGACTCGATGGCACTCGTCGCACGGATGGAAGAGGATAGCCGCAGGTGAAGAGCCCAAAGGCTGAGCTGTACGCAGAGGATCTATCCAGCGCGAAGTGGCGCAAGGCATCCGCGAGCGCGGGTGAGAACGACTGCGTCGAGGTCGCCGAACTGCCGCACGGCGCGCGGGCCGTACGTGACTCGAAGAACACGGACCGGGAACCGCTGCGGTTCACCGCTTCGGAGTGGGCCGCGTTCCAGACGGGTGTGGTCGCAGGCGAGCTGTGAGCTCGTAGGGCGGCAAACGGGGGCGGATCAGGGGCCTGTCGGCCGGTGTCCCGTCGCAGCCGTGCTGCCGCACTGGTTCGTCGAGAAACGGCCGCGGCCCATGAGCCGGACTATTGGGTGTGCCACGTTCACGGTTCGGGTCTGATCGATCAACGACCAGTGTTCAGCCGGGGAACGACAGACCCGCGCTCAGGTCCACCGGACGCCAAATCTGGTGGGTAGCAGTCTGAGACGCTGTTGTCTTTCCGAGTCTGACGACTGTGTTTTCGCTGGTCATGGGTAGGGACGGCGCCGGTGTGGGAGTGATGGGGTGTCGTTTCGTCGCTCTCGTGGAGGTCGCGAATGCCGTCGGTTGTCGGACTGCTGGAACAGCACGAACTTGCCGCTCGGCGCCGTGTGGACGCGCTGCGTGAGGAAGCGGACCGTATCCAGGCCGAGCTCTCGATGGCCGAGCAGGAGTGGTCGGAGTGGACGATCGCCCGCGAGCGTGTTGGTGCGGTGTTGTCCGCGCCGGGCAGCGACTCGGCCGACGTGGTCGCCACCGACGTGCCGGAGGGTGTTGTGACAGGAGCCGAGGTGAAGGCGTCTCCGCCTCCGGTGGTAAAGGCGAGGTCACAGGTTCCGATGTGGCGCGAGGGGCTGGCCGGGACGGCACTGTCGGTGGACTACCAGCGCATCCTGACTGCGATCGAGGACCGGATCCGTCTCGGTCAAGGGCCGCTGACCTGTCAGGAGATGGCCACCGCGTTCGGCGTGGACGTGGTGCCGGCCAAGGTGGAGGGGCTGCGGTCGAAGGCGAAACGCCTGGTCTCGCGGGGCTGGCTGGCCGAGCCAGCGCCGGGCCGGTTCACGCTCGCGCGGAGCGTGTGCGGGCCAGGCGGCGGGTCATGACCATGGTCATCGACCAGTAGATCATCGCCTCGGCGCTGCTGGTGGATCGTTCGAAGTCGCGGACCAGGCGGCGGCTTCGCATCAGGTGCGCGAAGAGCCGCTCGACGATCCACCGCTTGGGCAGCACCACGAAACCGCGCATGTCGTCGCTCCGCTTGACGATCGCCAGGACGAGCGCGAACGCGGCCAGGCAGTGCTCGACGAGGCTGCCGGTGTAGCCGCCGTCGGCCCAGACGAGTTCCAGCCGGTGGTGAGCGTCGGTCACCCACTCAAGCAGCGCCTTCGCAGCGGCGCGGTCGCCGATGTCCGCGCTCGTGACCATCACGCCCAGCAGCAGGCCAAGGGTGTCGACCACCACATGCCGCTTGCGTCCGTTGATCAGCTTGCCACCGTCGAAGCCGCGGCTGTCGGTGCCGACGACGGCGTCCGCCTTGACGGACTGCGAGTCGATCACGCCGGCCGTCGGTTCCGCGTCCCGTCCCGCTTCCTCGCGGACCCGGCCGCGCAGCCGGTCGTGGAACTCTCTGACCAGCGCGTGGTCGCGCCAGCGGCGGAAGAACGCATAGACGCGGTCCCACGGTGGGAAGTCGGCCGGCATCGCCCTCCACTTGATCCCGTTGTCCACGAGATAACGCACCGCGTCCAGCATCGCCCGGTGGCAATACGCCTCCGGCTGCCCGCCCCGACCTCGTATCCAGCCCGGCACCGGCAGCAGCGGCCGAACCACAGACCACTCCGCGTCCGTCATGTCCGAGGGATACCGCCGAACACGCTCCGGATGGTCGGCCGCATTCCCGAACCGGTGAGCGACACAATCACACGACAGAGCAGCCGAGTTGAACTCCACCGGCGCGAGCACGTACAACTGCGGCAACAGGGTCTCCTGGATCTCGGTCGGCTTCGCAACCCCGAGCTACCAAGAGGCCCTGCCTTCATGCCCGCAGCAAGCCACGGTCACCCGAACGAGACTCCCGTTCGACGCCCACTCCTCAAGATCGGAACGACAACAGCTACTGAGGTGGTCCAGTGCGGCGGCGAGTTCAGGGGCTGAGGCCTCAATGCGGTCGCCATCGACCAGTGGAGCAGAACTGTAGATCTTACGCAGCGTGTGAACCCAGGCTGACGGGTCATCGGGTGCCTCGCCGGAAACGACCCTCAGCCGATGCGGTTCGTACCGCAGCATGGTGCCCTCGGCACGTGTGGCTTCGAGAGAGTCGAACGCGGACCACAGCTGTGGATCAGTCATCCGTGCGAGCCGGTATGGATCGGCTGCCCCGCTGTCGAGCAGTCGGCAGACCAGGCGCCGCACCACGGAGACTGGGCCCACGTTGTCCCACGAGGTGTGCAGTCTTGCCTCTGCGCAGACGAGGTCGACAAGCGTTCCGGCCGTTTCGCGATCGGTTGAGAGCACTGCGTCCTGGAGGACGAGCCGATCCAGCAGAGCTACCGGATCGGCGTCGAGCCGACCAGCAGCCCGCCCGCTGCGGACATAGGAGTCAAGATGGTCGAGGTTGAGGAGGCCGGAGTGGCTGCTCAACGGGGAGGCAGATCCATTACCCAAGACGGCTACGACCGCCTCGGCGCTGATGCCGTTTCTTGCGAGTACAGCGCGGAGCGGGTCGACCCGGAGGAGGTCGGTGCCGATGGAGTGGTGGTTGAGGTCGGCGACGCCTTCGAAAGTGTGGCTGAGTGGCAGATGGCCGATGTCGTGCACCAGCGCGGCCACGCGCAGCACTTGGTCGTCAGGGCGGAAGTGCGAGACCAGGGACAGAACACCCATGCTGTGCTCAAGCCTTGAATACGACTGCAGGGTGGTGATCGTTGAGGCCCCACCGTGCGCTATGAAGTGCAGGCGCCGCAGCGGCTCACTGCGCAGCAGGTCCACTTCCACCGGGCTGAGATGGACGGAGATGCGCCAGAGCGGATCAGTGAACGCCTCGCACAGGCCGAACACGTTGGTCGAAACAGGCGCTGCGGCGGCTGGTCCGCGGTCTTCCGCCAAGAGTTGATCATTCTGGCTGTTCACCGGGGCACTGTAGTCCGCCGGTCCTGGCCACGCGGGTGAGATTGTCCGTGCCTGCTCTTGCTGGCCGATCCCAGAGACAGGACGGCTACGGCGTACGTGCTGTTGCCCCGAGGCGGGCCCCGGGCACGGGGCACGTGGGCCGTCCCACCACCACGTGCGGGAGTCGTGCCGCGCCTGCCTTCGTGAGGCGCAGCGTCATGTTGTAGCGAAGCAGCGAGCGGCCGAACTCCGCCGACCGCGCCTGCCAGAACGATGCGAGTTCGGAGTCCGGGTCTCTGCGGAAACGTCCTTCCAGCAGGATGGTGTTTTCGAGTGTCGCTCGGCACGGGCCGATCGATACTGGAGCGCGATGCGGTGGGCTGGGTTCGGGGCCCGGACGGGGTCATCGCGCTGATAGTGTGCCCGGTGTTCGTGTGCGATCGGGATCGAGAAAGTCGGGAGGTGAGGTTGATGACCACGCTCATCAAGGCCACTGCCATGTGCTCTGCCCGGACCACCCTCACGTCCCGGGCTGTGGCCTGACCTCATCTGGATCCGCCTCGCTGGGAGCGTGAGCTCGCGAGGCGACACCGATACGAACCAGCCATGGAACGGATCACCATCCATCGTGAGCATCAACTGGATCACGCGCGCTGAGACCAGCGCCGACATCGCCACCATCCGCGACATCAGCCTCGCCGCGTTCGACACTCCGTTGGAGGCCGACCTCATCGACGCTCTGCGCGACGACCCCTCGTGGATCAACGGGCTCTCCATCGTCGCCACCGACCACGACGGCAGGCTCATCGGCCACGCGCTGCTGACCCGCTGCCACATCGACGACACCCCGGCCCTGTGCCTGGGCCCCGTCGGCGTCCTGCCCGAGTACCAGAAGACCGGCGCAGGCTCCGCGGCTGTCCGCGCCTCGTTGCGGGCTGCCAAGGAGCTGGGCGAGCGCTTCGTCACCGTCCTCGGACACCCGGCGTACTACCCGCGGTTCGGCTTCACCCGCGCCTCCCAGCACGGCATCGGGCTCAGCATCGACGTCCCGGACGAGGCCGTGATGGCCCTCACCCTCGACGCCGGCCACCCGCTGCCCAGCGGCGCGGTCCACTACGCCGCGCCGTTCGGCATCTAGTCAAGGCCCGCCGTGCCGGGCCCCGTCGAGCCCTGGCACGGCGGTTCTCGACTGCTTCGCCGACGCCTTCGAGCGCATCGTCGCGGCAGCACTTCCCGTGTCGCCGAACTGCCGCACGGGGCGCGGGCCGTGCGTGACTCGAAGAGCACGGACCGAGAACCGCTGCGGTTCACCGCTTCGGAGTGGGCCGCGTTCCAGGCGGGTGTGATCGCGGGCGAGCTGTGAGCTCGTAGGGCGGCGAACGGCGGCGGGCGACCCTGTCACGATGCGTACGGTGTGCGCGGCCGGGCGCGGGAGCGGAAGACGGGCCGGGCCTGCGCCGGCGGCCGATCGCCGGGCGCGCGGGCCGGCCGCAGCGCCCGTGTCAACCCGCGTCCGCGCTACCCGTACAGCCGCGTCATCGCCCGCGCCGCCTCCGCGAACCGCGCCCGCAGAGCCGCGGGCGCAAGGACCTCCGCCTCCGCGGCGAGGCCCAGCAGTTGGCCGTACGCGACGTCTTCCGACTCCATCGCCAGCGTCACCGTGACCCTGCCCTCCGCGTCCGGCGCCGGGGCCGACGCGAGGGCCTCCTCGGCCGCCGCCCTGTCCGTCACGTGCGGCAGTCGCGCCGCGCCCGCCTTCGTGAGCCGCAGCGTCACCTCGTAGCGCAGCAGCGAGCGCGCGAACTCCGCGGAACGCTCTTCCCAGAACGGTTCGAGCTCGAAGTCCGGGTCTCTGCGGAAACGTTCCTCCAGCACGGCGGCCGAGACGAAGCGGTCGATTCTGTAGACGCGGAACCTCGCGTCGCCCTCGCTGTCCGTCACCTCCGCGCACGCGTACCAGACGCCCGCCTTGAGGACCAGGCCGTACGGTGCGAGCTCGCGCGCCACCGGGGCGGCCGGGGCGGCCCCATCGCTCCCGCGGGCATACACCGCCGAGATCAGCCGGTCGGCCCACACCGCTTCCGCCAGTACCGGCAGCAGCTCGGGCGTCTGCGGCTCCCGGTACCAGCCGGGCGCGTCCAGGTGGAACCGGCGCGCCACCGAGTCGGGTGTGTCGCGCAGCGACGGCATCAGCGCCGCCGAGACCTTGAGCCGTGCCGCCGACGCCGCGTCCGCGAGACCCATCTCGCGCAGCGCGCCCGGCAGCCCCGACAGGAAGAGCGCCTCCGCCTCGCCGCGCGCGAGGCCCGTCAATCCCGTGCGGTAGCCGCCGACCAGCCGGTACCCGCCGCTCCTGCCGCGGTCCGCGTAGACCGGGACGCCCGCCTCCGACAGCGCCTGCGCGTCGCGCGTGATCGTCCGCTCGGAGACCTCCAGCTCCCTGGCCAGCTGGGCTGCGGTCATCAAGGGTCTCGACTGGAGCAGGAGCACCATCTTGATCAGGCGGGCAGCGCGCATCACACCATCATGCAGTCTGCACGGACCGTCACGTGCGGAAATCCCTGTCGAGGAACTGTGCACACTCCGTGCACAGCACCCCGGCAGGGATTCCGGTCAGTCGGTCAGCCGGTCAGTCGGTCAGCCGGTCGGTCCTGTCAGAGGCCGTAGCGCTCGCGGGCCTCCGCCACGCGCTGCGGCTTCACCTCGCCGCGCCGCGCGAGCTGCGCGAGCGCCGCCACCACGACCGACTGCGGGTCGACACCGAAGTGCCTGCGGGCCGCGTCGCGCGTGTCGGAGAGGCCGAAGCCGTCCGTGCCGAGCGACGACCAGTCCTGCTCGACCCACTGGCTGATCTGGTCGGGCACCTGACGCATCCAGTCGCTGACCGCGAGCACCGGGCCCTGCGCACCCGCCAGGGCGCGCGTGACGTACGGCACGCGCTCCTCGCCGCGCAGCAGCGCCTCGTCGGCCTCCAGCGCGTCGCGCCGCAGCTCCGTCCAGGACGGCGCCGACCACACGTCGGCGGAGACGCCCCACTCGTCCGCGAGGATCTTCTGCGCGTCGAGCACCCAGTGGATCGCCGTGCCGGACGCCAGCAGCTGGATCTTCGGCGCCTCCGCGGCCGTCAGGTCGGCCGTACGGTAGCGGTACAGGCCCTTGAGCACGGACTCCTCGTCGACGCCCTCGGGCATCGCGGGCTGCACCTTCGGCTCGTTGTAGACCGTCAGGTAGTAGAAGACGTTCTCGGCCTCGGGGCCGTACATCCGCCGCAGACCCTCCTTGACGATGACCGCGACCTCGAACGCGAACGCCGGGTCGTAGGAGACCGCCGCCGGGTTGGTGGAGGCGATCAGGTGCGAGTGGCCGTCCGCGTGCTGCAGACCCTCACCCGTCATCGTCGTCTTGCCCGCCGTCGCGCCGATGACGAAACCGCGGCCCAGCTGGTCGGCGAGCGCCCAGAACTGGTCGCCCGTGCGCTGCCAGCCGAACATCGAGTAGAAGATGTAGAACGGGATCATCGGCTCGCCGTGCGTCGCGTACGACGTGGCGGCGGCGGTGAAGTCCGCGAGCGAACCGGCCTCGGTGATGCCCTCGTTGAGGATCTGGCCGTTCTTCGCCTCCTTGTAGTACAGGAGCTGGTCGCGGTCGACCGGGTCGTACGTCTGGCCCTTCGGCGAGTACAGGCCCGCCGACGGGAACAGCGACTCCATGCCGAAGGTGCGGGCCTCGTCGGGGACGACGGGGACCCAGCGCTTGCCGGTCTCCTTCTCCCGCATCAGGTCCTTCACCAGGCGGACGAACGCCATCGTGGTGGCGATCTCCTGCGTGCCGGAGCCCTTCTTCAGCGCGTCGAACGGCTTCTCGGCCGGCGCGGGCAGCGGTTTCGCCGCCACCTTGCGGGCCGGGGCGAGGCCGCCGAGCGCGGCGCGGCGCTCGCGCAGGTACTGGACCTCGGGCGAGTTCTCGCCGGGGTGCCAGTACGGCACGAGGTCGCCGGTCAGGGCGGAGTCCGGGATCGGCAGTTCGAGCAGGTCGCGCATGGTGCGGAACTCGGCGCCCGTGAGCTTCTTCATCTGGTGGTTCGCGTTGCGCGACTCGAAGCCGGAGCCCAGCGTGTGGCCCTTGATCGTCTGGGCCAGGATGACCGTCGGGGCGCCCTTGTGCTCCAGCGCCGCCTTGTACGCCGCGTACACCTTGCGGGCCTCGTGGCCGCCGCGCGAGTTCTGGAACAGCTCAAGCAGCTTGGCGTCGCTCAGGCCCTGCGCGATGCGGCGCAGCGACTCGTCGGCGAAGAAGTGCTCGCGGATGTAGGCGGCGTCGCGCGTCGCGTACGTCTGGAACTGGGCGTCCGGGGTCTCGCCGAGGCGGCGCACGAGCGAGCCGTCGACGTCCTGCGCGAGGACGGAGTCCCACGCCTGGCCCCAGAGGGTCTTGATGACGTTCCAGCCGGCACCGCGGAACTGGGCCTCCAGCTCGCGCACGATCTTGAAGTTCGGGCGGACGGGGCCGTCGAGACGCTGCAGGTTGCAGTTGATGACGAACGTCAGGTTGTCCAGGCCCTCGCGGGAGGCGAGCGCGAGGGACGCCGTCGACTCGGGCTCGTCCATCTCGCCGTCGCCGAGGAACGCCCAGACGTGCGAGGCCGAGGTGTCCTTGATGCCGCGGTCGTTCAGGTAGCGGTTGAACCGCGCCTGGTAGATCGCGGAGATCGGGCCGAGGCCCATGGAGACGGTCGGGAACTCCCACAGCCAGGGCAGCCGGCGCGGGTGCGGGTACGAGGGGAGGCCGTCGCCGCCCGCCTCCTGGCGGAAGCGGTCGAGCTGGTCGGCGCTCAGGCGGCCGTCGAGGAAGGCGCGGGCGTAGATGCCGGGGGAGGCGTGGCCCTGCAGGTAGAGCTGGTCGCCGCTGCCGTCGCCGTCCTTGCCGCGGAAGAAGTGCTGGAAGCCCGTCTCGTACAGCCACGCCACCGAGGCGTACGTGGCGATGTGGCCGCCGAGGCCCAGCTTGGAGCCGCGGGTGACCATGGCCGCCGCGTTCCACCGGTTCCACGCGGTGATACGGGACTCCATCGCCTCGTCGCCGGGGAACTCCGGCTCGGCGGCTGTGGGGATGGTGTTGACGTAGTCGCTCTCCAGGAGCCCGGGCAGCGACACCCCGGAGGCACCGGCGTGCTCGAGCGTCCTACGGAGCAGGTAGGCCGCACGGTGGGGGCCCGCATGCTCGGTGACGGCGTCGATGGAGGCCGCCCATTCAGCGGTCTCCTCGGCGTCACGGTCCGGGAGCTGGTCGAGCTCGCTCGGAAGCTTGCCTACGGGGTCGGGCATGGTCGCCGCCTTCCAAACACAGGAGGGGGTGGAGATGGGGCCTTGTCTGGCAGGACAGGGCGGTGGGCTGTGGTGCAGTCCACCCTCGACTGTAAATCGCTGATCGATGATCGATCAAAGGGGGGATGGGAGAAAGTTGGACGATCTGAAGAAATTGGCATTCCGTGCCAGCCGAAACGGCACCGAGTGACGGCACCGATAAGCCGCTTTCCCAGATCAAAGCCGCATTCCGGGCAGTGGTCGCGGGGTACGCCGACGGCCCGCGACCGCTGCCCTCACCTCACCTCACGCGCGCCGCGGTCCGCTGCCGGGGCGGGGCGCGCAGCCCAGAACGTGCACCTTCACCAACGGCCCGATGTTCGGGTCACGGCGCTTGAACGCCTCCACCAGCTCCTGGTGCTCCTCCGCGTACGACTGCTGGACGGTGCCGAGCCAGCGGATCGAGAGGGCGGTGAACACCTCGATCCCGAGCCCCTCCCACGTGTGCAGCAGCACGCTGTTGCCCGCCGCGCGCACCAGCTCACGGTGGAACCCCACCGTGTGCAGCACCTGCCCCGTGCCGTCGTTCGCCGTGTCCGCCTCGTACAACGCCGCGACGTGCGGTTCCAGCGCCGAGCAGTCCTCCGCGAGCCGCCCGGCCGCCAGCTCGGCCGCGATCTGCTCGAGACCCGCCCTGACGGGGTAGCTCTCCTCCAGGTCGGCCGCCGACAGGTTGCGCACGCGCACGCCCTTGTTGGGGGCGGACTCGATCAGCCGCAGGCTCTCCAGCTCGCGCAGCGCCTCGCGCACCGGCGTCTGGCTGACCTCCAGCTCGGTCGCGATACGCCGCTCGACGATCCGCTCGCCCGGCTGCCAGCGCCCACTGACTATCCCCTCCACGATGTGCTCGCGGATCTGTTCGCGCAGCGAGTGGACGACGGGCGGGGTCATGGAAAGCTCCTCCTGGCGGACCGGCCGCCGGTGCCGCCGAGGCGGGCCGGCGCTGTTGACGATAGGCGACGGCGGTACGGCGACGCCCCCGCCGGGACGAAGTATCCCGACAGGGGCGTCATTGCCGCACCGGATCCGGCGTACGGCCCGTGGCCGCTACTGCGCGGGCTGCGGGACCGGGCTCACAGACCCAGGTCGACCTCGAACTCGCCGGCCTCGAGGAACGCCTTCACGGCCCCCAGGTAGCGGGCCGCGTCGGCGCCGTCCACCAGACGGTGGTCGTAGGAGAGCGCCACGTACGTCATGTCGCGGATCGCGATGGTCTCGCCGAGCTCCGGGTGGTCGATGACCACGGGGCGCTTGACGGTCGCACCGATGCCGAGGATGCCGACCTGGTTCGGCGGAACGATGATCGTGTCGAACAGCGCACCGCGCGAACCGGTGTTGGAGATGGTGAAGGTCGCGCCCGCCAGGTCGTCGGGCGTGATCTTCGAGGCGCGCACGGCGCCGGCGAGCTCCGCCGTCTTCTTGGCGATGCCGGCGAGGTTGAGGTCACCCGCACCCTTGATGACCGGGGTCATCAGGCCCTTCTCGGAGTCCACCGCGATACCGATGTTCTCGGTGTCGAAGTAGGTGACCGTGCCCTCGTCCTCGTTGATGCGCGCGTTGACGACCGGGTGGGCCTTCAGTGCCTGGGCGGCGGCCTTCACGAAGAACGGCATCGGGGACAGCTTCACGCCCTCGCGGGCGGCGAAGGCGTCCTTCGCCCGCGCGCGCAGGCGCATCAGCCTGGTGACGTCCACCTCGACCACGGTGGTCAGCTGGGCCTGGCCGTGCAGCGCCTTCATCATGTTGTCGCCGATGACCTTGCGCATGCGGGTCATCTTCACCGTCTGGCCGCGCAGCGGGGACGCCTCCAGCTTCGGCGCCCTTGCGGCGGCCGGAGCGGCGGGGGCGGTCGCCGGCGCCGGGGTCGCGGCGGCCTTGGCGGCCTCCGCGGCGGCGACGACGTCCTGCTTGCGGATGCGGCCGCCGACGCCGGAGCCCTTCACCGAGGAGAGGTCCACGCCGTTCTCGGCGGCGAGCTTGCGGACCAGCGGCGTGACGTACGCGCCGTCGTCCGTGGCCGAGGCCGCCGGCGCCGGGGCGGCCGGGGCGGGAGCCGGGGCCGGGGCGTGTGCGGACGGTGCCGGCGCGGGCGCCGGGGTCTCCTGCTGCTGCGGGGCGGGCGCGGACGGCGCCTGGGGCGCCGGAGCGCTCGGCGCCTGCGGCGCCTGAGCCTGCGCAGCCGGTTGCGGGGCCTCCTGCTGGGCGGGCTGCTCGGGGGCGGCGGCCGGGGCCGCCTGCTGCTGCGGTGCGGCACCGGGAGCGCCGATGACGGCGAGCTTCGCGCCGACCTCGGCCGTCTCGTCCTCGCCGACCACGATCTCCAGCAGGACGCCCGCGGTGGGCGCGGGGATCTCGGTGTCGACCTTGTCGGTGGAGACCTCGAGCAGCGGCTCGTCCTCCTCGACCGACTCGCCGACCTCCTTGAGCCAGCGGGTGACGGTGCCCTCGGTGACGCTCTCGCCGAGCGCGGGCAGCACGACGTCGGTGCCCTCGGCGCTGCCGCCGCCGGACGCGGCCTGCGCCGTCGGAGCGCTCGGCGCCTCCGGCGCCTGAGCCTGCGCAGCCGGTGCAGGTTCCTGCGGGGTCTGCTCAGGCTGCTCGGCCTGCTGCGGCTCGGCCGCCGGGGCCTCCTGCGCGGCCGGCGCGCCCGAGCCGTCGTCGATGAGGGCCAGTTCTGCGCCCACCTCGACGGTCTCGTCCTCGGCGACCCTGATCGACGAGAGGACGCCCGCGGCGGGGGCGGGGATCTCGGTGTCGACCTTGTCGGTGGAGACTTCGAGCAGGGGCTCGTCGGCCTCCACCCGCTCACCCTCGGCCTTGAGCCAGCGGGTGACTGTGCCCTCGGTGACGCTCTCGCCGAGCGCCGGCAGGGTTACGGAAACCGCCATGGTTTCTCTTGCTCCTATCGGGAAGTGCGGTAGTGGTCTCGACTCGCGGACTGACGGGATCAGTCGTGGGCGTGCAGGGGCTTGCCCGCCAGCGCGAGGTGGGCCTCGCCGAGCGCTTCGCTCTGGGTCGGGTGGGCGTGGATGAGCTGCGCGACCTCGGCCGGCAGCGCCTCCCAGTTGTAGATCAGCTGTGCTTCGCCGACCTGCTCGCCCATACGGTCACCGACCATGTGGACGCCGACCACCGCACCGTCCTTGACCTGGACGAGCTTGACCTCGCCCGCGGTCTTGAGGATCTTGCTCCGGCCGTTGCCCGCCAGGCTGTACTTGAGGGCGACGACCTTGTCCGCACCGTAGATCTCCTTGGCCTTCGCCTCGGTGATGCCGACGGAGGCGACCTCGGGGTGGCAGTACGTCACCCGCGGCACGCCGTCGTAGTCGATCGGCACGGTCTTCAGGCCGGCCAGGCGCTCCGCCACCAGGATGCCCTCGGCGAAGCCGACGTGGGCGAGCTGGAGGGTGGGCACGAGGTCGCCGACGGCGGAGATCGTCTCGATGTTCGTGCGCATGTACTCGTCGACCAGGACGTAGCCGCGGTCCATGGCGACGCCCTGCTCCTCGTAGCCGAGGCCCTGCGAGACCGGGCCGCGGCCGATCGCGACCAGCAGCACCTCGCCCTCGAAGGTCTTGCCGTCGGCCAGCGTCACGCGCACGCCGTCCTGCGTGTACTCGGCCTTCTCGAAGAACGTGCCCAGGTTGAACTTGATGCCGCGCTTGCGGAACGCGCGCTCCAGCAGCTTCGAGCTGTTCTCGTCCTCGACGGGCACGAGGTGCTTGAGACCCTCGACGATCGTCACCTCGGTGCCGAACGACTTCCACGCGGACGCGAACTCGACGCCGATGACGCCGCCGCCGAGGATGATCGCGGACTTCGGCACGCGGTCGAGCGTCAGCGCGTGGTCCGAGGAGATGATGCGGTCGCCGTCGATCTCAAGTCCGGGCAGGGACTTCGGCACGGAACCGGTCGCCAGGAGGATGTGGCGGCCCTCGACGCGGCGGCCGTCGACATCGACGGAGGTGCGGGAGGACAGGCGCCCCTCACCCTCGATGTACGTCACCTTGCGGGAGGCGACGAGACCCTGGAGGCCCTTGTACAGGCCGCCGATCACGTCGTCCTTGTACTTGTGCACGGCCGCGATGTCGATGCCCTCGAAGGTGGCCTTGACACCGAACTGCTCGGACTCGCGCGCCTGGTCGGCGATCTCGCCCGCGTGCAGCAGGGCCTTCGTGGGGATGCAGCCGCGGTGCAGGCAGGTGCCGCCGACCTTGCCCTTCTCGATCAGGGCGACGTCCAGGCCCAGCTGCGCCCCGCGCAGGGCCGCGGCGTAACCACCGCTACCACCGCCGAGGATGACCAGGTCGAAAACGGTGCTGGCGTCGTTCGCCACGTCACGTTCCTCCATGCATGTGCGCCGTACGCCGGGCGGGTAACACGTCCGGACGGCTGGTGTTCGGCCGCTTCTCTTCGGCCCTGTGGTGGGGGCCCTGTCCTGCCGAGAACCCATCTTTGCACTTGTCGGCGGTCGGCGGGACGCGGGGCCGCGCTGCGGAGCGGCGGGTGAGCGGAGTCACGTCGCCGCCGCGCCGCCCGGCACGGGCGGCGCGGCGGTGACGGTCAAGCGCGCCGGCGGGCCCGGCGGGCGGATCGGGAGAGCGCACGTCTGAACTCCTGTCACCGGTGTATCTGGGATGCCGTCCTCTGCCTGGAAGAAGGGGGGGGGGGGGGGGGGGGGGGGGGGGGGGGGGGGGGGGGGGGGGGGGGGGGGGGGGGGGGGGGGGGGGGGGGGGGGGGGGGGGGGGGGGGGGGGGGGGG
>NZ_JAGIQL010000120.1 GCF_017813245.1 Streptomyces montanisoli | reverse complement strand
CCCGCACCACCGCGGCCGCCACCCGCGCGCTCCCGCCCCCGGGCGGCAGCCCCGCCGCCACCTCCCGCACCACCGCGAGAGCACGCGGCGACACGGCCGCGGGATCCAGCTCCGCCACCACGTCCAATCCGAGCGTCCGCCGCGACGCGTCGGCCGCGCCGCACCACACCGCCGCCACCTGAAACGTTTCCTCAGCCGGCAGCGCCACCATCGCGCGCACCGCCTCACGCCAGTCGTCCCGCGCCGGATCCCCGCAGCTCAGCGCACGCCGCGCCAGCTCCTCGTAGCCGACAGGCACGCCGAGCTCGCGTTCGAGCACCGTCGCCACCGCCGCGTGCCCCGTCCCCGCCGCACGTCCCGCGACCACCACCCCGTCCCGCACCAGCTCCACCGCGACCGTCTCCGCGCCGTCCACCACCGACCGCCGCACCACCGCCTCGAAACCCGCGCCGTACGCCGTGAGCAGCCCCTTCCGCAGCTCGTGCTCCACGTCACGGCCCAGCCAGTGCCGCGCCTCCGCCAGCGCCGCCTCCCGCCCGCCCGGATCCCGCACGCCCGCGCCGTGCCGCAGCAGCACCCGCACCGCCGCGACCGACCCGCGCCGCGCCGCGAGCACCAGCGGACGCTCCCCGCCCGGCCCCGGCAGATCCGGATCGGCGCCGCCCTCCAGCAGCGCCCCCAGCGTCCCGGCGAACCCCTGCACCGCCGCCCACGCCACGGCCGTGAACCCGTACGCCTCCCGCGCGTCCGGCTCGGCGCCCGCCGCGAGCAGCGCCCTGACGACCTCCGTGTGCCCGCCGCTCGCCGCCCCGCACAGCGGCAGGTCACCGCCGTCGGGGCCGCACGCCCGCCGCGGATCGGCGCCCGCGGCCAGCAGCAGCCTGACCGCCCCCGGCCGGTCGCTCACCGCCGCCGCGTACAGGACGCTCTGCCCGTCGCCGTCCACCGCGCCCGCCACATCCGCCGCCCCCGCGCGCACCAGCCGCACCAGGGCGTCGTCCGCGCCCGCGTACACCGCCGCGAACAGTTCCTCGTGCATGCCGCCGTCTCTGTTGCCGTCCCAGGATCCTCAGATGCCTAGGTGTCGCACTCCAGCACCGTGCGGCACAGACCGCACCGCGCCCTGACCCGCCCCCGCACCGGTACCCGGATGCGCTGGTGGCATGTGGGACACGCGAACGCCACCCGCGGCCCGTCACGCAGCGCCTCGAACATGTACGGCGCCGCCGGGTCCGCGAGGACGCCGGGATGGTCGAGCGCGTACCTGCGCTCCTTGACGTAGCGGTGCCTGCCCAGCCGGCCCGCCGTCGTCAGCGGGGGCTGCCGCTCGTCGCGCAGCGCACGCGCGCTGCCCCGCGTGTACGCCTCGTACCCCTGCGGGCTCGTGAACCAGACGCGCGGGTCCTCGCCGAACACCGCCGCACGCTTCGCCAGCACGTACCCGAACTCCTCGGGCGTCAGGTAGCCGAGCTTCTGGCTGGAGTCCCGGTCCTCCCGGTAGGCGTCGAGCAGCAGCCACCCCGCGCCCAGGTACGTCGTCGCCGTGTCCGTCAGGATCTCGTTGGCGGCCGTGCCGGGGAACGTCAGGTCAAGACGGTGCAGCAGCACATGCGTGATCTCGTGCGCCAGCGCCGCCCCGATGTCCCTGCGGTGGCTGCGGAACCGGTCGTTCAGCTCGATGAAGTACTCGGGCCCCGCCGTCAGCTCCACGTTCGCCGCGTGCCGCATCTCCCGGAAACTCACGATGATGCGCGCGTCCGGCAGCCGCAGCTGCCGCACCAGCGCCCTCGCCACCCGCTGCGTGCCCAGATGGAGATCGTCCGCGTCGGCGAAGGCGACGTCCGCGGGCGCCACGCTCGGCGCGTACGACCGCACACCGTCGGGCGTGAGCCGCCGGTAGAGCGCCGTGATGGCCGCACGCGCGGTGTCCAGATGCGGAAAACCGTGTACGACCTCGCCGCCGTTCGCCACGCCCGTACCCCCTACACCCGTCCCGGGCCCGCCAGGACCGGCCTCCCGCGCACCGGCCCGATCGCCTCCACTGTACGGCGGCCCGCGCCACCCGGCCTCGCCCCGCGCCACCCGCCCCGGCCCTACGCCCCGCGGCGGGGCGCGCGCAGCGAGCCCCGCGCACCAGTGCGACCGACCCCACTGCGCGCGCCCACGCCCATCGGGCAGCATGTCCCCATGTCCGTACTGACGCGCGACGAAGCGCGAACCCGAGCACAACTGATCGACGTACACCGGTACACCGTCGCCCTCGACGTCACCACCGGCAGCGAGACCTTCGACTCCCGCACGGTCATCCACTTCACCGCGCACACCGCCGGGGACACCTTCGTCGAGCTCAAGCCCGCCACCCTGCGCGCCATCACCCTCGACGGCGAGCGACTCGACCCCGCGGCCCTCACGGAGAACCGGTACCCGCTCACCGGCCTCACCCCCGGCGAACACGAACTGCGCGTCGACGCGGACATGCGCTACTCACGCACCGGCGAAGGCATGCACCGCTTCACCGACCCCACCGACGGCGAGACCTACCTCTACACCCAGCTGTTCATGGAGGACGTCCAGCGCGTCTTCGCCGCCTTCGACCAGCCCGACCTCAAGGCCGTCTTCGAGGTGTCCGTCACCGCACCCGAGGCGTGGACCGTCCTCGGCAACGGCGTCGCCACCCACACAGGCGAAGGCCACTGGACCCTCGCCCCGACCCCCCTCGTCTCCACCTACCTCGTCGCCGTCGCCATCGGTCCCTGGCACTCCGTACGCACCGAACACGCCGGCATCCCCTTCGGCATCCACTGCCGGCGCTCCCTCGCCCCCCACCTCGCCGAGGACGCCGACGAGATCCTCGACATCACCCTCGCCTGCTTCGACCGCTACCACGAGAAGTTCGACGAGCCCTACCCCTTCGACTCCTACGACCAGGCGTTCGTCCCCGAGTTCAACGCCGGCGCCATGGAGAACCCCGGACTCGTCACCTTCCGCGACGAGTTCATCTACCGCTCCGCCGTCACCGACACCGAACGCCAGACCCGCGGCATGGTCATCGCCCACGAAATGGCGCACATGTGGTTCGGCGACCTCGTCACCCTCGCCTGGTGGGACGACATCTGGCTCAACGAGTCCTTCGCCGAGTACATGGGCTACCAGACCCTCGCCGAAGCCACCCGCTTCCGCGGTACCTGGACCGACTTCGCCATCGGCCGCAAACCCTGGGGCTACGACGCCGACCAGCGGCCCACCACCCACCCCGTCGCCCCCGCACACGACGCCGTCCCCGACACCGCGTCCGCCATGCTCAACTTCGACGGCATCTCCTACGCCAAGGGCGCCTCAGCGCTGCGCCAACTCGTCGCCTGGCTCGGCGAGAAGGACTTCCTCGCCGGCGTCAACCACCACATCACCCGCCACAAGTACGCCAACGCCACCCTCGCCGACTTCGTCGACAACCTCGCACGCGCCACCGACCGCGACGTGCACGCCTGGGCCGACGCCTGGCTGCGCACCACCGGCGTCGACACCCTCACCCCGGCCGTCACCACCACCTCCACCGACTGGACACTCACCGTCACCCACCGCGGCAGCCGCCCCCACCACATCGCCGTCGCCACCTACGACCACGACATCGCCGGCACCGAACGCCTCGTCGCACGCGACCGCGTCGAACTCGACGTACCCGCCGACGGCGACGCGGCACCCACCACACTCCCCGGCCGCCGCCCCGCACTCACCGTCCTCAACGACGCCGACCTCTCCTACACCAAGATCCGCCTCGACGCCGCCTCCTGGGACACCGCACTGCGCGCCCTGTCCACCATCCCCGAACCCCTCACCCGCGCCGTCGTGTGGAACGCCGCACGCGACATGGTCCGCGACGGCGAACTCGCCCCCGCCGCCTACCTCGAAGCCGCCCGCACCCACCTCCCGCACGAGAGCGACCTCGCCGTCGTCCAGGGCGTCCTCGCCTTCGCCACCGGCCAGATCGCCGGCCGCTACACCAGCCACGAGCAGCGCCCCGCCGCCCTCGCCACCATCGCCGCCCTCTGCCGCGACCTCATCCGCCGCACCGAGGACGGCACCGACCCCGGCCTGCGCCTCACCGCCGTACGCCACTTCATCGACACCGCCACCCAACCCGACGGCATCCACGACTGGTACACCAGCGGACACGTACCCGGCGGACCCGAACTCGACCCCGAACTGCGCTGGCGCACCCTCACCCGCCTCACCGTCCTCGGCGCCGCACACGAGAAGGACATCGCAGCCGAACTCGCCCGCGACCCCAGCGCCACAGGACAGGAAGGCGCCGCACGCTGTCGCGCCGCATTGCCCCAGGCCGAGGCCAAGGAAGCCGCGTGGGCCCGCCTGTTCGAACAGGACGACCTCTCCAACTACGTGTTCACCGCCGTCGCCCAGGGCTTCTGGCAACCCGAACAGGCCGACCTCGTCGCCCCGTTCGTCGAACGCTACTTCCCCGCCGCCGTCGACCTCGCCCACCGCAGGGGCCCCGCCATCGCCGAAGCCGCGGGACGCCACGCCTTCCCCGGCCACGCCGTCGACGAGACCACACTCCGCCTCGGCACCGCATGCCTCGACACCGCCGACATGATCCCCGCACTGCGCCGCAAACTCGCCGACCAACTCGACGACCTCCGCCGCGCCCTCCACGTCCGCAACGCGCACACCGCCTGACCACCTTCACCGCCGTACGGCTCCGAGTACCGCACGCACCCCGACACACACCGCCGGTGGTGACGCACGCCCCCGCCGTGGCGCGCGTCACCACCCGCATCAGGCACCGTCCGCGCCGGCCCTCGGAGACGTACAAAACCCGCCAGGGCAATACCCCATCCGGGTGCCGATCGTTGGACACGGTGACTCCGTCCACGCAGAAGGGCCAGGATGACCACGCCGCCGCACCCCCCGACCCCCGGCACCGGCCTGCCGCCGCTCGCGGGCGGCAGCCACGGCCCCGACGCGCTGCGGCCCCTCGTCGCCACCGTCCTCGACGCACTCGCCGCGGGCACCGCGGAACGCCAGGGCAGGCCACTGCCCGCAGGCGGCCCCGACGCCACCGCCGCCCGGGTACGCGCCGCCGCCACCCCCGTACTGCCCGGCGAAGGCGCGGGCGCGGGCGAAGCCCTCACCACCCTCGTCCAGGCACTCGCCGCCGGCGCAGCCGACCCCGCACACCCTTTGTGCGCCGCCCACCTGCACACCCCGCCCCTCGCCCTGGCCGTCGCCGCCGACCTCGCCGCCTCCGCCCTCAACCAGTCACTCGACTCCTGGGACCAGGCACCCGCCGCCGCGGAACTCGAAGCCCTCGTCACCCACGCACTCGCCCTCGAGGTCTACCCGGGCACCCCGCCAGACGCCACGCCCGACGCCGTCGTCACCACCGGCGGCACCGAATCCAACCAGCTCGCACTCCTCCTCGCCCGCGAACGCCACGCACCCGCGGGCGGCCGCCTCCAGGTCGTCACCGGCGCAAACACCCACCACTCCCTCACCCGCGCCGCCTGGCTCCTCGGCCTCCCCGAACCCGTCACCGTCCCCGCACCCCGCGGCACCCTCGACCCCGCAGCCCTCGACGATGCCCTCAGCACACTGCGCGGCCCCGTCCTCGTCGCAGCCACCGCGGGCACCACCGACACCGGCGCCATCGACCCGCTCCCCGCCATCGCCGACCTCTGCGAACGCCACGGCGCCGAACTCCACGTCGACGCCGCCTACGGCGGCCCCCTCCTGTTCAGCGACCGCCGCGCCCCCCTGCTCGACGGACTCGACCGCGCCCAATCCGTCACCCTCGACCTGCACAAACTCGGCTGGCAACCCGTCGCCGCCGGCCTGCTCGCCGTACCCGGCACCGAGATGCTCGCCCCCCTCGCCCACACCGCCGACTACCTCAACGCCGACGACGACACCGACGCCGGGCTGCCCGACCTCCTCGGCCGCTCCCTGCGCACCACCAGGCGCCCCGACATCATCAAGATCGCCGTCACACTCCGCGCCCTCGGCCGCAGCGGACTCGGCACCCTCGTCGACCACCTCTGCGACACCGCGGAGGAACTGGCCGAGGCCATCGACAAACACCCCCGACTCGAACTCCACGAACACCCCACCCTCACCACCGTCCTCTTCCGCCCCACCGGCGCCAGCGACACCACCGTCGCCACCATCCGCCGCACCCTCCTCACCGAAGGCACCGCAGTCCTCGGCAGAGCCCGCGCGGACGGCCGCCTCTGGCTCAAAACCACCCTGCTCAACCCCCACACCACCCCCGACGACCTCGCCGCACTCCTCACCCGAGTGGAGACACTCGCAGACACCCTCGTGGAAGGCAGCACACCCCGATGACCGGCACGCCCACCCCGCCGCACACCGCAGGCACCCCCGCCACACCCGCGGCCGAACCCCCCAAAGACCTCGTCGGCATCGGCATCGGACCCTTCAACCTCTCCCTCGCCGCACTCGCCGACGGCATCCCCGGCGGCATCGAAGCAGCCTTCTACGAACAGAACCCCGGCTTCAGCTGGCACCCCGGGCTCCTCATCGACGGCGCCACACTCCAAGTCCCCTTCCTCGCCGACCTCGTCACCCTCGCCCAGCCCGCGAGCCCCTGGTCCTTCCTCTCCTACCTCCGCGCCATCGACCGCCTCTACCCCTTCTACTTCTCCGAACGCTTCCACATCCACCGCACCGAATACGACGCCTACTGCCGATGGGTCAGCGCCTCCCTGCCCACACTCCACTTCGGCCACCAGGTCGACGCCGTCCGCTGGAACCACGAACGAGCCCTCTTCGAAGTCGACTTCACCGGACTCGACGCCGACGGCGAAGCCGAAGCACTCGGCCGCACCTACACCCGCAACATCGCCCTCGGCATCGGCACCGCCCCCCACGTACCCGAACCACTCAAAACACTCGCCGACATCCCCACCGTCCCCGTCATCCACTCCTCCGACTACCTCCACCACCGCGAACAACTCCTGCGCGCCCGGCACATCACCATCATCGGCTCAGGACAATCAGGCGCCGAGATCTTCCTCGACCTCCTCCGCGCCCGCCCCACAGGCGCCGAACACCTCCACTGGCTCACCCGCACCCCCGGCTTCGCCCCCATGGAGTACTCCAAACTCGGCCTCGAACACTTCACCCCCGACTACACCCACTACTTCCACCAACTCCCCGAACACACCAGGAACGACCTCGTCCCGCGCCAGTGGCAACTCCACAAGGGCATCGACCAGGACACACTCGCCGCCATCCACGACGAGCTCTACCGCCGCACCCTCCAGGGCGGCTGGCCCGAAGCCGTCCTCACCCCCGGCGTCAACGTCCGCACCGCGGGACGCGTCGCCACCACCCAGATCGAACTCCACCTCGAACACACCCAGCAGAACACCCGCTCACGCCTCACCACCGACGCCGTCGTCCTCGCCACCGGCTACCGGCAACGCCCCGCCGACCGCCTCCTCGCCGGCCTCGACGCCTACATCCGCCGCGACTCACGCGAACGCCCCCGCATCGACGAACACCACAGGATCGTCCTCGACCCCGCCATCAGCGGATCCGTCTACGTGCAGAACGCCCAGCTCCACACCCACGGCGTCGGCACCCCCGACCTCGGCCTCGCCGCCTGGCGCAGCGCCACCATCCTCAACCACCTCACCGGCACCACCCCCTACCCGCAGCCGTCCAGGACCGCCTTCACCACCTTCGGCCTCCCCGGCCAGGACCGGCACGCGACAGCGCCCCCGCCGCGCGGACTCGTCCCCCTCGTCGAACCCGCCTGAACGGACGGCCCGCCTCCGTCAACAGAGAGTGACGAAAAGGGCCCCGAACGCGCTCATCGGAGCGGTCCGCCGCACACTTCAACACTTGGCAACAGGCTTTCACCCAAAGGATGTTGACCCGCAAGGCCAGGCCAACCTTCTACCGATCGGTAAGGACTACGCTCGGTTGCATGCGCCGAGCGAAAATCGTCTGCACCCTGGGCCCCGCGACCGACTCGTACGACCAGATCAAAGCACTGGTCGAAGCCGGCATGGACATCGCGCGCCTCAACCTCAGCCACGGCACCTACGCCGAACACGACGACCGCTACCAGCGCGTACGCAAGGCCGCCGAAGAAGCCGGCCGCAGCGTCGGGATCCTCGCCGACCTTCAAGGCCCGAAGATCCGACTCGGCCGCTTCACCGAAGGCCCCGTACTGCTTGAACGCGGAGACACCTTCACCATCACCGTCGAACCCCACCACGGCGACCGCCACACCTGCTCCACCACCTACGCCGGGCTCGCCGCCGACGTCACCACCGGTGAACACATCCTCGTCGACGACGGCAAGGTCACCCTCCGCGTCAACTCCGTCGACGGACCACGCGTCCACACCACCGTCGTCGAAGGCGGCATGATCTCCGACCACAAGGGACTCAACCTCCCCGGCGTCGCCGTCTCCGTCCCCGCCCTCTCCGGCAAGGACGTCGAAGACCTCCGCTGGGCACTGCGCACCGGCGTCGACGCCATCGCCCTCTCCTTCGTGCGAAGCGGCCACGACATCGACCCCGTCCACCGGATCATGACCGAAGAAGGCGTACACCGCCCCGTCATCGCCAAGGTCGAGAAACCCCAGGCCGTCGACAGCATCGAGGACATCGTCGCCGCCTTCGACGGCGTGATGGTCGCCCGCGGCGACCTCGGCGTCGAAATGCCCCTCGAAGACGTCCCCATCGTCCAAAAGCGCACCATCAAACTCGCCAAGCGCAACGCCAAACCCGTCATCGTCGCCACCCAGATGCTCGACTCGATGATCGACAACTCCCG
Source organism: Streptomyces montanisoli (assembly GCF_017813245.1). GTDB lineage: Bacteria > Actinomycetota > Actinomycetes > Streptomycetales > Streptomycetaceae > Streptomyces > Streptomyces montanisoli. The sequence goes on along the minus strand of NZ_JAGIQL010000120.1, from coordinate 11,750 downwards.
CCCCACCCGCGCCGAAGCCTCCGACGTCGCCAACGCCGTCATCGACGGCACCGACGCCGTCATGCTCTCCGGCGAGACCAGCGTCGGCAAACACCCCGTCGAGACCGTCCGCACCATGGCACGCATCGTCGAAGCGGCAGAGGAGGACGTACTCGCCAAGGGCCTGCCGCCCCTGACGGCAAGCAGCAAACCCCGCACCCAGGGCGGCGCGGTCGCCCGCGCGGCCGCCGAAATGGGCGACTTCCTCGGCGCGAAGGCCCTCGTCGCCTTCACCGAATCAGGCGACACGGTCAAGCGCCTCTCCCGCTACCGCTCGCCCATCCCACTGCTGGCCTTCACACCCGACCCCGCCACACAGGCCCAGCTCAACATGGTCTGGGGCGTCGAAACCTTCCTCGGCCCGCACGTCGACTCGACCGACGCGATGGTCGAGCAGGTGGACGAGATGCTCCTGCGCCTGGGCCGCTGCCAGAAGGGCGACACGGTCGTCATCACGGCCGGCTCCCCGCCCGGCGTCCCCGGCACGACGAACATGGTCCGGGTCCACCACATCGGCGAGGACGACAGTCCGAAGCGGTAGCGAGCCGCGCTCGCTCAGTGCTTCGGGCCGATATGGACGTCCATCAACGCGACGGACGCCCGCCGGGCCACGGATATGTTCTGCACGCCGCGATTCCTGTGGCAGGACTTCCACTCCACGCCGACCAGGTCGAGGGTCTCGGTGTAGAGGCGCAGAACGTCGGTGGATCGGTTGGTGAAGAGGTACCGCGGATACTCGTACCGCTTCCGGACCCCGGCGACCACGCGTGTTGTCCAGTTGGTGATGCGGCAGCCGTCGGAGTGCACCAACCCGCGCAAGAATGCCCAGGGATGGGCGGTCACGATGTCCTGCTGCCACCGTTCGAGGACGATCGGCCGCTCGTGCTTCTTGCCGGGTCCGTGCTGCGGGAACAGGCAGGGCCAGTGCCGGTCGTAGCTGCCCACCTCCACGCAGCCCTGCTTCTGAGTGACCCAGACGCCGTTCTCCGGCCGTACGGCACTGACGGCGGCGGTGCACAGCGCGATCAGACCGGGCCAGGCGTCGGCGCAGAAGATGCGTAAGTTGTACCCCTTGCGTCTCTGGGGGCTGATGCAGCCGTCGCCCAGGTAGAGACCGAGAAGGTACGCATAGGCGGCGACGTCGGGCGGCGAGGCGGGGAGCGCCGCGCAGCGGAAGCATGGCCGTGTCTGCGCAGACAGGCGGGGCTTTGGCTCCGGACTGGCGAGCCAGGAGCGGAGGGCGGATCGCGAGACGCCGGTCTGCTTGCTGACGGCGTTGAGGCTCAGGCCCTGCCGGGCCAAGGACAGGGCGCGGCTGCGCGTGCTGGCGTCGTACATGTGGCCGATAGTGAAGTGCCCGTGATACCGGGAAAGCCGACCGACAGGAGAATCGCCCGATCGCGTGATCTGTCGAATTCGAGGGGTAACCTTCGAAAAGAAGGAAAAGTGCCCCAGGTGGGACTCGAACCCACACTGTCCGCTGTTTGAGAGCGGCCTCTCTGACCGATTGGAGTACTGGGGCCTTGGAATCAGAGGGGCTGCGGTGCCCCGCCGAAACTCACCTTATCGCAGATCGGTAGGCTCATGGTGAGCAGCACCCCGCCGTGAATCGAGGAGCCCCGTGACCACCCCCGACTCGCCACAGCCCGTCGAGGACGACGACACGTCGCACGTTCCGCCGATGACGACGCGTGTCGTCATCGCCGAGGACGAGGCGCTGATTCGTCTCGATCTCAAGGAGATGCTCGAAGAGGAGGGGTATTCCGTCGTCGGTGAGGCCGGGGACGGGGAGCGGGCCGTGGAGCTGGCGCGGGAGCATCGGCCGGATCTCGTGATCCTCGATGTGAAGATGCCGGTGCTCGACGGGATCTCGGCGGCCGAGCGCATCGCCGCCGAGTCGATCGCGCCGGTGCTGATGCTGACGGCGTTCTCGCAGCGTGATCTGGTGGAGCGGGCGCGGGACGCCGGGGCGATGGCGTATCTGGTGAAGCCGTTCAGCAAGTCGGACGTGGTGCCGGCGATCGAGATGGCGGTGTCGCGGTTCGCGCAGTTGCGTGCGCTGGAGCGTGAGGTCGTGGACCTGACGCAGCGGCTGGAGACGCGGAAGCTGGTGGACCGGGCGAAGTCGGTGCTGCAGACGCAGTACGGGCTGACGGAGCCGGCGGCGTTCCGGTGGATTCAGAAGACGTCGATGGATCGCAGGTTGTCGATGCAGCAGGTGGCCGAGGCGGTCATTCAGGACGCCGAGGAGAAGAAGGCGAAGTAGGAAGTGGCGGGGCGGGCTTGGCGCGCGGATGCGCGCCAAGCCCGGTGGGTCACGCGCCGGGGCCGGTGTTCTTGGGCGCCGCCGGGGCGTCCCGCAGGAGGCAGGTGAGGCGGGCGGTGCAGACGCGCCGTCCTTGTTCGTCGCTGATGACGATCTCGTGGGTGGTGGTGGAGCGGCCGCGGTGCACGGGGGTGGCGACGCCGGTGACGGTGCCCGCGGAGAGGCCTCTGTGGTGTGTGCAGTTGAGGTCGACGCCGACGGCGATCTTGCTGCTGCGGCCGTGCAGCATGGCTCCGACGGAGCCGAGGGTTTCGGCGAGTACGGCGGACGCGCCGCCATGCAGCAGTCCGTAGGGCTGGGTGTTGCCTTCGACAGGCATGGTGCCGGTGACGCGGTCGGCGGATGCTTCGGTGATCTCGATGCCCATGCGGGTGCCGAGGTGGCCGGCGGAGAAGAGTGCGGCGAGGTCGATGCCGCTGGCCGCGTATTCGTCGATGATGTCCTGCGGGAGCTTGGGGCCTGTGGGGCCGGCCCCTGTGCCGGGTCGGTCCCGCTCGTGTGTGTCGGCCATGGGTCCGCTCCGTTCCTGTGCGTGCGTGTCCTGTGCGTGTGTGCCTGCTGTCGTGATTATCGGAAGTTACTGGTCAGGCGTGGCGGCCGGGGGCACGGGGACCTCCGGGGCCCCGTCCGCCGGTTCGAAGCGCACGATGACGGATTTGCTGGCGGGGGTGTTGCTGGCGTCGGCGGTGGCGCCGAGGGGGACGAGGACGTTGGTCTCGGGGTAGTAGGCGGCGGCGCAGCCGCGTGCGGTGGGGTAGTGGACGACGCGGAAGCCGGGTGCGCGTCGGTCGACGCCGTCCTTCCATTCGCTGACGATGTCGGTGAGGGAGCCGTCTGCGAGGCCGAGTTCGCGTGCGTCCTGGGGGTTGACGAGGACGACGCGGCGACCGTCGTGGATGCCGCGGTAGCGGTCGTCGAGGCCGTAGATGGTGGTGTTGTACTGGTCGTGGGAGCGCAGGGTCTGGAGCAGTAGCCGGCCGGCGGGTACGCGTGGGTGTTCGACGGGTGCGTCGGTGAAGTTGGCCTTGCCCGTGGTGGTGGGGAAGCGGCGTTCGTCGCGGGGGGCGTGGGGGAGGGCGAATCCGCCGGGGCGTGCCACGCGCGCGTTGTAGTTCTCGAATCCGGGGACGACGCGTGCGATGCGGTCGCGGATGGTGGCGTAGTCCTTTTCGAAGTCCTCCCAGGGTGTGCGGGAGGTGGTGCCGAGGACGGCGCGTGCCATGCGGGCGACGATGGCGGGTTCGGAGAGCAGGTGGGTGGATGCGGGGGGCAGGTTGCCGCGGGAGGCGTGGACCATGCCCATGGAGTCCTCGACGGTGACGATCTGCTTGCCGCTCGCCTGTTCGTCGCGGTCGGTGCGGCCGAGGGTGGGGAGGATGAGGGCGCGTGCGCCGGTGACGGCGTGGGAGCGGTTGAGTTTGGTGGAGACGTGGACGGTGAGGCGGGTGGTGCGGATGGCCGCTTCGGTCACGTGGGTGTCGGGGGTCGCGGCGACGAAGTTGCCGCCCATGGCGAAGAGGACTTTGGCGTCGCCGTCGCGCATGGCTTCGATGGACCGTACGACGTCGTGGCCGTGGTGGCGTGGTGAGGTGATGGCGAATTCGCGGTCGAGTGCGTCGAGGAATTCGGGTGCGGGCCGTTCGAAGATGCCCATGGTGCGGTCGCCCTGGACGTTGGAGTGGCCGCGTACGGGGCATACGCCCGCGCCGGGGCGGCCGATGTTGCCGCGCAGCAGGAGGAAGTTGACGACTTCCCTGATGGTGGGCACGGAGTGCTTGTGCTGGGTGAGGCCCATGGCCCAGCAGACGATGGTGCGCCGGGAGGCGAGGACCATCCGGTGGGCTTCTTCGATGTCTTCGCGGGTGAGGCCGGTGGCGGTGAGGGTTTCGTCCCAGTCGGCTTCGCCGGCGGCTTTGGCGAAGGCGTCGTAGCCGTGGGTGTGTTCGTCGATGAAGGCCTGGTCGACGGCGCCCGGGGTGTCGAGGATGAGTTTGTTCAGGAGCCGGAAGAGTGCCTGGTCGCCGCCGATCCTGATTTGGAGGAAGAGGTCGGTGAGTGCGGTGCCTTTGAGCGCGCTGCGCGCCGTCTGGGGGTTCTTGAACCGTTCGAGTCCGGCTTCGGGCAGCGGGTTGACGGAGATGATCTTCGCTCCCGCGGCTTTCGCCTTCTCCAGTGCGGAGAGCATGCGGGGGTGGTTGGTGCCGGGGTTCTGGCCGGCGACGATGATCAGGTCGGCGTGGTGGATGTCCTCCAGGGAGACGCTGCCCTTGCCGATGCCGATGGTTTCGGCGAGTGCGGTGCCGGAGGATTCGTGGCACATGTTGGAGCAGTCGGGGAGGTTGTTGGTGCCGAATTCGCGGGCGAAGAGCTGGAGGAGGAAGGCGGTCTCGTTGGCGGTGCGGCCCGAGGTGTAGAAGAGGGCTTCGTCGGGGGAGTCGAGGGCGCGCAGTTCCTCGGCGATGATCTCGAAGGCCTTTTCCCAGGTGACGGGGTGGTAGTGGCCGTCGCCTCCGGGGGTGTCGCCGCGTTCGAGGAGGACGGGCTGGGTGATGCGTCCTTGCTGGCCGAGCCAGTAGCCGCTGCGGGTGGCGAGGTCGGACAGCGGGTGGGCGGCGAAGAACGCGGGGGTGACCCGGCGGAGGGTGGCTTCTTCGGCGACGGCTTTGGCGCCGTTCTCGCAGAACTCGGCGATGTGCCGGTGTTCGCCTTCGGGCCAGGCGCAGCCGGGGCAGTCGAAGCCGTTCTTCTGGTTGACCTTGAGTAGGGTGCGTGCGGTGCGCGCGGCGCCCATCTGCCGTTGCGCGATGGTGAGGCTGTGGCGTACGGCGGGGATGCCCGCGGCCGCGTGCTGGGGCGGGGCGGTCCTCGGGGCGTCCTGGGCGGGGTCGTCGGCCGGGGGCTTGCTGGCCATGCGTGGTCTCTCTTCCTGCCGGGTCCCGCTGGGGGCCCGTTCCGGAGCGGTTCCCGGAAGTCGATTGTCTACAGTATTCAATCCTATGTGTCCGTGACCTGATGCGGCGGTGATCTCGGCACGGATGTGAGGCGCCCCACCGCCCGCGGCGGCTGCCCGGGCGGCCGGCGGTCGGGATTGTCAGTGGGGCGTGGCAGGATCGGAGCCGTGGCTGAGACAGCATCGAAGAAGACCGCGCAAGACCGTCCTCGCCTGCTCCTCATGGACGGGCACTCCCTGGCGTACCGGGCGTTCTTCGCGCTGCCCGCGGAGAATTTCACGACCGCCTCGGGCCAGCCGACGAACGCCATCTACGGCTTCGCGTCGATGCTGGCCAACACGCTGCGCGACGAGGCGCCCACGCACTTCGCGGTGGCCTTCGACGTGTCGCGCAAGACGTGGCGTTCCGGGGAGTTCCCCGAGTACAAGGCCAACCGCTCGACGACACCGGACGAGTTTAAGGGACAGGTCGAACTCATCGGCGAGTTGCTCGACGCGATGCACGCGGAGCGTTTCGCGGTCGAGGGGTTCGAGGCGGACGACATCATCGCCACGCTCGTCACGCAGGCGGAGGCCGAGGGGTTCGAGGTCCTGATCGTCACGGGCGACCGGGACTCCTTCCAGCTGGTCAGCGAGCACACCACGGTGCTTTACCCCACCAAGGGCGTCTCGGAGCTCACCCGCTACACCCCCTCCAAGGTGCAGGAGAAGTACGGCCTCACGCCCGCCCAGTACCCCGACTTCGCGGCCCTGCGGGGCGACCCGTCGGACAACCTGCCGGGCATCCCCGGCGTGGGCGAGAAGACCGCGGCGAAGTGGATCAACCAGTTCGGGTCGTTCGCCGACCTTGTCGAGCGCGCCGAAGAGGTCAAGGGCAAGGCCGGCCAGAACTTCCGCGACCACCTGGAGTCGGTGAAGCTCAACCGCCGTCTGACGGAGATGGTCAAGGACGTGCCGCTGCCCAAGGCCGTCACCGGGCTCGCGCGCGAGCCCTACGACCGCTCCGCCCTGACCGGCGTGCTGGAGACGCTGGAGATCCGCAACCCGAGCCTGCGCGAGCGGCTGCTCGCCGTCGACCCCGGCGCGGCTGAGGCCGAGCCGCCCGCGCCCGCGCAGGGCGTCGAGCTCGACGGCTCGGTGCTCGGCTCGGGCGAGCTGGCGCCCTGGCTCGCGGAGCACGGCGCGGTGCCGCTCGGCGTCGCCACGGTCGACACGTGGGCGCTCGGTACGGGCAACATCAGCGAGATCGCGCTGGCCGCCGCGGACGGCCCCGCCGCCTGGTTCGACACCACACAGCTCGACGAGGCCGACGAGCGCGCGTTCGCGGCCTGGCTCGCCGACGCCGGCCGCCCCAAGGTCCTGCACAACGCGAAGAACGCGATGCGGGTGCTGCCCGAGCACGGCTGGCGGATCGAGGGCGTCGGCATGGACACCGCGCTGGCCGCCTACCTCGTCAAGCCGGGCCGCCGCTCCTTCGCGCTCGACTCGCTCGCCGTGGAGTACCTCGGCCGAGAGCTCACCCCGCCCGCCGCGGCCGACGGCCAGCTCGCGTTCGGCACCGACGAGCGTGCCGAGGCGGAGGCGCTGATGGCGCAGGCCCGCGCGGTGCTCGACCTCGGGGACGCGTTCGCCGAGAGGCTCGCCGAGGTCGGCGCGACCCGCCTGCTCGACGAGATCGAGCTGCCGACGTCCGCGATGCTTGCCCGCCTCGAACGGCACGGCATCGCCGCGGACCGCGCGCACCTCCAGGCCATGGAGCAGCAGTTCGCGGGCGCCGTGCAGCAGGCGGTCAAGGAGGCGCACGCGGCGGTCGGGCGCGAGTTCAACCTGGGATCGCCCAAGCAGCTCCAGGAGGTCCTCTTCGGCGAGCTCGGCCTGCCGAAGACGAAGAAGACCAAGACGGGCTACACCACCGACGCCGACGCGCTCGCCTGGCTCGCCGGGCAGACCGAGCACGAGCTGCCCGTGCTCATGCTGCGCCACCGGGAGCAGGCGAAGCTGCGGGTCACCGTCGAGGGCCTGATCAAGACCATCGGCGGGGACGGCCGCATCCACACGACGTTCAACCAGACCGTCGCGGCGACGGGCCGGCTGTCCTCCACCGACCCCAACCTGCAGAACATCCCCGTCCGTACCGACGAGGGGCGGGCCATCCGCCGCGGGTTCGTCGTCGGCGAGGGCTACGAGTCGCTGATGACGGCCGACTACAGCCAGATCGAACTGCGCGTGATGGCCCACCTGTCGGAGGACGACGGCCTCATCGAGGCGTTCACGTCCGGCGAGGACCTGCACACCACGGTCGCCTCCCAGGTCTTCTCCGTCTCCAAGCCGGCCGTCGACCCGGAGATGCGCCGCAAGATCAAGGCGATGTCGTACGGCCTCGCCTACGGCCTCTCCGCGTTCGGCCTGTCCCAGCAGCTGGGCATCGAGGCCGCCGAGGCGCGCGTGCTGATGGAGAACTACTTCGAGCGGTTCGGCGGCGTGCGCGACTACCTGCGCCGCGCCGTCGAGGAGGCGAGGGCCACCGGCTACACCGAGACGATGCTCGGCCGCCGCCGCTACCTGCCCGACCTCAACAGCGACAACCGCCAGCGCCGCGAGGCCGCGGAGCGCATGGCGCTCAACGCGCCGATCCAGGGCACGGCCGCGGACATCGTCAAGATCGCGATGCTCCGGGTGGAAAGCGCCCTGGCCGAGGCGGAGCTCACCTCCCGCATGCTGCTCCAGGTCCACGACGAGATCGTGCTCGAGGTCGCGCCCGGCGAGCGCGACCGCGTCGAGGAGCTGCTGCGCCGCGAGATGTCGGCCGCGGCCCAGCTGCGGGCCCCGCTGGACGTCTCCGTCGGCTCGGGCACCGACTGGGAGTCCGCGGCGCACTGACCCAAGGCGCCCGCCCCGCAGGGTGGGTGGCGCGACCGGCCCCGGCGGCCGGCCTCGCCACCCACCCTTTGCGTTTCCTGTGCGCGAGGCCGCGACGATCCCGTGGGGCGACCGAAACTCACAGGTGGCGAAGTGGTGAAAAGCGGTCAGGGGGCGCTGTGCTGCGGCCGCGCGGTGTCGTAGGGTCACCTGAGTCAAAGCGCGGTAACGCGGACTCCGGTCTGGGGGAGGGTCATTCGTCATGGCAGCGCTATTCGGTCGCAGGCTGCGCAGAGGAGCGACCAGCACGGCCGTCGCCGCCGTCGCCATCGCGGCACTCTCCGCCTCCCAGGCCCCCGGCGCCACGTCGGCGCTGTCGGGCGGCCCGAGCGGCAGCGGCGGACGGCAGCCCGCGGGCGACGCCCAGGACCGTACGCCCGACACCGCGAGCGGCGACTCGCAGTACTACAAGGATCTCCCGCCGCTCAACTCGCCGATCCCGCAGCCTGATTCCTCCACCACCGCCACCGGCTCCCCGGCGTCGGGCATCCCGGCGACGGTCCTCGACGCGTACAAGAAGGCGGAGGCGAGCCTCAGGGAGACCAGCCCGCAGTGCCGCCTGCCGTGGCAACTGCTCGCCGCCATCGGCAAGGTCGAGTCGGGGCAGGCGCGCGGCGGCGAGGTCGACTCCCGCGGCACCACACTGCGCCCCATACTCGGGCCCGAACTCGACGGGCACGGCTTCGCGAACATTCCGGACACCGACAACGGTCTGTACGACCAGGACAAGGTCCACGACCGTGCCGTCGGCCCGATGCAGTTCATCCCCGGCACGTGGCGGACCTGGCAGCGCGACGGCAACCACGACGGCGTCAAGGACCCCAACAACATCTACGACGCGGCCCTCGCCACCGGCGCCAAGCTCTGCGCCGGCAACCAGGACATGTCCGTCCAGGCCGACATGAACGCCGCGATCCTGAGCTACAACCACTCGCAGAAGTACCTCGACACCGTCCTGTCGTGGTTCGAGTACTACAAGAAGGGCACGCACCAGGTCCCCGACGGCACGGGTGTCCTGCCCAGCGGGTCAGGGCCCGGGTCCCTCGACCCCACGTCCCCCGTCACGACCGTGCCGCCCCTCCCGCACGTCGTCACCCACACGCCGAGCCACCACCCGTCACCGTCCCCGTCGCAGGACATTCCGAAGTCCGGGCACACCGCGTCGCCCTCGCCCGACCCCGGCGACTCGACGAAGCCCAGCGAGCCGTCCACGCCCCCGAAGGACGGCGGCTCCACCACGCCGCCCGACAAGCAGACGCTGGCGAAGCTGGAGAAGAAGGCGGGCGACGGACTGTCCGCGATCGCCGGCACCGAGTTCGGCGGCCACGCCGAGGTCCGCGCGCTGGACGCGAAGGGCAAGCCCATGGCCGGCGTCAGGGTCACGTTCCTGATCACCGGCGACACCGACGCGCGCTTCGACGGCGGCGCGGCCACGGCCACCGCCACCACGGGCAAGGACGGCACGGCCGGCGCCCCGGCGGTCAAGGCCGGCGACAAGCTGGGCGACTTCGCCGTGCGGGCCACCGCGGGCGCCGCCCCGGCCGTCGACTTCAAGGCGGCGGTCACGGTCCGCACCGCGGACACGCTCGTCTACCTCGGCAAGAACGGCGACCAGAGCGCCGCGCCCAGCGCCGAGTTCGCCAACCCCATCGCGGTCAAGGCCACCCGCGGCGGCGACGCGGCGGGGAAGGTCGCCGTGACGGCGACGATCCTCACGGACAAGGGCGCGCCCGCGCCGGCCGGAGCGCCGTCCTTCACGTCGAAGGACCTCAAGCCCGGCCCACACGAGGTGAAGCTGACGACCGCCGCCGACGGCACGCTGACGCTCCCGAAGCTCGTCGCGGGCAAGGACGCCGGCACGTACGAGGTGAAGCTGACGGCCGAGGGCGGCGGCAGCGTGACGGTCCCGGTGAAGGTCGCCGCGCCGACGACGCCGACCGACCCGCCCTCCGGCGGCTCGTCCGGCGGATCGTCGGACGCACCGTCCGGCGGGGCCTCGGACGCACCGTCCGGCGGGGCCTCGGCGTCCCCGTCCACCTCGGCGAAGTAGCCCGCCGACCGCACGCGAAGCGCCCGCCGCCGCCCCGACCACCCGGCCGGGGCGGCCGTGGACGTGCACACCGGCGTCCCTCGATGAGCGTCGCTCGATGAGGTCGGGCGCCTACGCGGCACGCGGACAAAGGGGGCGGTGCGTCACCTCGACGGCCGCTGTACGGGGCGGCGCGTGCATCGCCCGCGCCGAGCGGGGCGGCGGCACCGGCTGCGCCCCTGCCGGGTGGGCACAAACCTCGACCGAGCCGTGCCGCGCGGCATCTGACCGTGCCGGGCGGCTGATATGCGTGCGCCTGGGGCATGCCGTGCGAGGCGTCGCCCGCCGGGCCCGCGTCCGCGCGGCGCGTACCGCGCCCCGCCTCACCGGCCGCGGGGCCGTACCCGCCGTGTCGCTTCCGCCGTCGACGGGTCCTCGGGCCATGGGTGGCGCGGGTAGCGGCCGCGCAGTTCCGCGCGCACCGCGCGGTAGCCGTCCCGCCAGAACGACGCCAGGTCCGCCGTGACCGCCGCCGGGCGCCCCGCCGGGGACAGCAGGTGCACCAGCACCGGCACGCCCGCGACCCGCGGCGTCTCCCTCAGCCCGAACAGCTCCTGCAGTTTCACCGCGAGCACCGGCTGCTCGCCGCCGTACTCCACCCGTACCCGCGATCCGCTCGGCACCTCGATCCGCTCGGGCGCCAGCTCGTCGAGGCGCCCCGCCTCGCCCGACGCCCACGGCAGCAGCCGCCGCAGCGCCTGGCCCGCGTCCAGCCGCTCCAGGTCGGCGCGGCGCCGCGCCCGCGACAGCTCGGGTTCGAGCCACTCGGCCGCCCGGTCCCGCAGCGCACCGTCCGACACGTCGGGCCAGCCGCCGCCCACCGCGCGGTGCAGGAACGCCAGGCGGTCCCGCAGCTGACGCGCCTCACGCGTCCAGTGCAGCAGGCCGAACCCCTCCCGCCGCACGCCGTCGAGCAGGGCCTCGCGCACCAGCGCGGGAGCCGGGTCCCTGAGCGGTCTGACGGTCAACTCCACGGCCCCGAGCCGCTCCACGCCCCTGGCGAGCACGTCACCGCCCTCCCAGCGCACCTCGTCCCCTGTCGAGCGCAGGGCGCCGGCGACGTCCAGCGCGGTGCCCTCGTCGATGACCGCGGCCAGCCGGACCCGCGCCATCGACGCCGTGGCCGGACGGTCCGCGACCGCGACCGCCAGCCACTCCTGCCCGCGCAGCCGCGACCCGTCGCCCAGCTCGGCGCCCGTCCCCGACACCATGAGGAACGCGCCGTCCCCCTTCGCCCGCGCCACCCGCTCGGGAAACGCCAGGCCCGCCACCAGGCCCGCCACGGCGTCATCTCCTGTGGCTCCCGTGGCTCCTGTGGCTCCCGTGGCGCCGCCGCGCCGCCCCCGCGCGCCGCCGGGCAGCGCGCCCTCCAGGCGCCGCACCTCCTGGCGCCACCGCGCCCCGTACGCGTCGGAGCCCGAGCGGGC
>NZ_JAGIQL010000012.1 GCF_017813245.1 Streptomyces montanisoli | reverse complement strand
CCCCCCCCCCCCCCCCCCCCCCCCCCCCTTTTTTCGAAGAGGAAGAGGGAAACCCGGTACCACGGAGGCTAGAGATCAGACGAGAGGTCTTCCGATCTCCCGCCTCGCCGGCGGACCCCGCGTCGCCGCCCGGGCCCGGGGGAACGAACGCTCCGAAGCGTGCGGCCGGCCCGGGCGTTGCCGCGCCGGCCGCGCACGATCCGCATCAAGCGGTGCAGGCGGCGGCGCGGGCCGGTCGGTTCGGCGAGGCGTCGGCCATAGCCGCCGCCTGGGAAAGCGCCGCGCTGCGCGGCCACGGGCCGGGATCCCCCGAGGCCGTGCACTGGATCGAGGTGCAGGCCGACATAGCCTGGCTGTCGCGCGACCCCTACCGCAGCTGCGAGCTGTGGCTGCGTGCCTGCGACGCGCGACTCGCGCTGCCGGGCGGCGCCGACGATCCCGCCTTCACGGAAGCCCTGGACCGCGCGCACCACCAGTGGAGCCGGGTCTCCGACGCGGCGCGTGCCGAGCGCCTCGCTCAGCACCTGCTGGCACTGCGCCACCGGGCGCCGGGACACCGCCCGGGCGCGGTGGCGAACATCGAGCAACGCCTGGCACGGCTGCGTGCCGGAGCGACGGGCCCGGCCGCCCGGTAGCGGTGCCAACGGCCGGGCCGCCGCCCGTCTGTGACGGGCGGCCACGAACCGGCATCATGGCGCCATGTCTCCCACCGAGCCGGTCGCACCGGCGGCACCCCGGCCGCTGCCCCCGCCCCGTACCGTCGCCGGAACGACCTGGCGGTGCGCGGTGACGCTGCTCACCGCGTGCGCGGCCGTCGGCGCCGCGGCGGCCGTCGACGCGCGGTTCCACATCGACGGGGCCACCGCCTCGCTGCCGACGACCGTCGTCGCGCTCCTCGTCGGCCTGCTCGTGGTCATGTGGCTGCGGGCCGCACAGGCGTGGCTCGCGGTGACGGCGCTCAGCGCCGACGTGTGCGGGCTGTCGGCCGCCGCCCTGCTGAGCCGTGGGGCCCTGCGCGGCGGGCACCCGCACGTCGCGGCGCTGACGGACGGTACGGCGGGGCGGCTGCTGTCGGCCTCCGCCGCTCTGGCGCTGGCCGTGCTGGTCGTCTCGGTCGTCTGGGCGGCCGTGCGCGGCCACCGCCGCCCCGTGCTTCCCGCGTCGGCACGAGGGATCGGGGCAGGAACCGGGACCGGGGCGGGGGCCGGTCAGGCGTGACCGGCCCCGCGCCCCTGCCTGCCTGCTACCTCACTTACCTCACTCGGTGCAGCGTCACGTCCGCCGCCTTCACGAAGGCCACGCGCTGCCCGAACTGGATCTCGTAGTACTGCTCCTGGCCCTTGACCCACGCCTGGTTCGAGGTGTCGAAGGTCGTCGAGTAGAAGTACTCGCCCGGCATCCGCCCGCCCACCACGTAGCTCTGCCCCGCGGGCAGCTTGTACTGCAGCGGCGTCTGCGCCTGCACCGGCACCCCCGCGGGGTACGCGGACGCCTCGGGGTAGGCCCTGCCGTACACGGGGATCGAGGAGAGGCCCGCGCGCGGCGTCGCCACGGTGGCCCGGGCCGGGACCGTGGCGGGCGCGGTGCGTGCATCGTGCAGCCAGGCCTTCTGGCCGAGGTACCAGATCGCTGTCCAGTCACCCTTGCGATCGGCGACCGCGTACTGCTGTCCCGTCGAGGCGCGTGCGCCCGTGTCGTTGACGTCCGTCGTGGAGCCACCGGTGGGATGCAGGCCGATGTCCTCGACGAGCGGGGCACTGTCGCTCGGCGCGGTGTGCAGCAGGACGGCGCTCGATCCGTGCGGCGCGCACGGTGTGCCCGCGCTCACGCAGCCCGTCAGCACCGGCTTGTTGTCGCGGTACGACGGATCGATGGTGACGGCCCCCGAGCGCCGACCCGCTGTCGGGTGGAACGGCGCCCTGAGCAGCCGGAAGTAGTGCGCCCAGTCCCAGTAGGGGCCGGGGTCCGTGTGCATGCCGGCCACCGTGCTCGGAACGGTGCCGGGTACACCGTCGTGCCCGATGATGTGCTGCCGGTCGAGCGGGATGCCGTACCGGGACGACAGGTAGCGCACGAGGGCGGCCGACGACCGGTACATCGATTCGGTGAACCAGGCGTCCGGGTCGGTGAGGAACCCCTCGTTCTCGATGCCGATGGACTTCGAGTTGATGTACCAGTTGCCCGCGTGCCAGCCGACGTCCTTGGTCGCCATGTGCTGCGCGATCGCGCCGTCGGACGACCGCACGGTGTAGTGCCATCCGAGGTACGTGGGGTCCTGTACGAGCCCGAGAGTGTCGTCCCAGGTCTCCTCGGTGTCGTGGATGACGATGTAGTCGATCGACGAGTCGTGCGGGCGGTCGGCGAGATCGTGGTTGCCGTAGTCGCCGGGGTTCGGGCCGTACTGCTCGTAGGGCGCCGGCACCCACGTGCAGGCGACCGACTTCGGGCACTCGGCCGTGCCGCCGCCGGACTCCGGCAGGCCGAGCGCGTCGACCTGCGCGGTGCGCGGTGCGACCGAAGGCCGCGCGGGAAGGGTGACGCGCTGCCCCTGGTCGGTCGTGCGGCTCTCGCCGGAGCGCAGTGTGGCGTACACGTTGCCGGCGAACCCGGCCGCCGCGGCCCGCGAGGAGGACCCGGCGTACCGGGCGACCGCGCCGTACCAGTCCGCGGGGTCGGCGCTGAGGGGTTGCCCGAGCGCCTTCTGGTCCGCCGCCAGCAGGGCCGCGCCGCCGGCGACGTTGGCGGCGGGGTCCAGGCGTACGCGGTCCTCGGGCACGCCGGTGAGGGAGGCGGCGCGTACCGCCGTCCTCAGTGAGGCGGGCACCTCGGCGGGCCTCGCCGGCGTGGCCGTCACGCTCTTCGGCCTGGCGGTGTCACCGCGCCCGTCACCGGCGGCCCGTCTGCCCGCGGCCCGGGCGTCCGTGCGCGACTGCGCCAGTGCCGTCCGCGAGTCGGTCAGGTGCATGGGCCCGTACCCGCCGGACACGCTGGGGGCTCCCGCGTGGGTGTCCCACCGGGACTCCATGTACGAGACGGCGAGCAGGACGCCCTCCGGCACGTGGTAGCGGTGGGCGGCGGATGTGAACGCCTGCTGGAGTGAACCGCTCTCGTGCGGCTGGGCGGCCGAGGCCGGCTGGGTGACGGCGAGCACGGGCAGCAGGGCCGCCGCCGTACCGGCCGTCAGGACCGTGCGCAGCACGGGCCGGCGCCCGGCTCTCGCACGCGCGGAGTGACGGTCTCGTCGCATGGGCAGCTCCTGGGGAGTGGAGGGATCGAACGCGCCGGCCCCAGGAGTACCCCCCGCGGAAACTGATCGTCAACTACCCGGGACACGGCGCGATTTTGCACGTCAGGGCGGGTGGATGACGTCTTCGGCGGGATGGGGCGTGTGGCCTGCGGGGCGTCAGTGGGCCATACCTGTGACGCCGTCGTGGGCACGTCCGCCAGCGCCGCGATGACGCGCTCGGGCAGCGGCCGAACCGGGGATCGGACGTGGCGTCCTTGACGTCGTCGTAGCGCGTGACGAGCCACGCGTGCCCCTCACCGAAACGCATCCGCGCCCGGGGCGGTCGTGCGCGGATGCCGCGCACCGCGTCACCCGCGCGGGGGAGGAGGCGCACGCGCCTGACGCTTCTCAGCCGCGGGTGAGGTCCTGCAGGCCGACCACGCGCAGCAGTTCGAGCCGCTCGCGGGACTCGCTGCCGGGCCGTGCGGTGTAGACCACCAGCCGCTGGTCGTGTTCCGGACTCAGCAGGACCTCGCAGTCCAGCTCGAGCACGCCGACGACCGGGTGCAGGAAACGCTTGACGTCGGTGCGGCGCAGGGCCACGTCGTGGGCGTCCCACAGCGCCGCGAACTCCTCGCTCCTGGCGCGCAGCCGGCGCACGAGCCCCGCGAGCCGCGCGTCGTCGGGCCGGGCGGCGAGCGTCGCACGCAGATCCGCCACCGCCACGCGGGCGGCGTGCTCGTGCTCCTCGGCCGGGAACAGCTCGCGTGCGGCCGGGTCCGTGAAGTACCGCCACACGACGTTGCGCTCGGCCTCCGGCCGGGCGGACGCGTCGCCGGCGAGCGCCTTGGACATCGCGTTCTGCGCGAGGACGTCGCCGCGGTCGCTCACCACCTGCGCCGGGGTGTCGGTCAGCCGGTCGAGGACGAGGAGGAGGCCGGGGCGCACATGGTCCGTGGCCGGCCGGTCCCGCGGCTCCACCTCGCCCGCCAGGTGGAAGAGGTGGTCACGCTCGTCGCCGGTCAGCCGCAGCGCGCGGGCGAGCGCGGACAGCATCTGGCGGGACGGGCGCGAGCCCCTGGCCTGCTCGAGCCGTGTGTAGTGGTCGGTGGACATGCCCGCGAGCTGGGCCACTTCCTCCCGGCGCAGCCCAGGGGTGCGGCGCCGTGCACCCTCCGGCAGCCCCACGTCGGCCGGGGCGAGGCGGGTGCGGCAGCGGCGCACGAAGTCGGCCAGCTCGGATCTGTCCATGCCCATGGACCCCACCATGCCCCGCCGCGCCGGGCGCAGCCAGGGAGAGCCGGTCCCCGGATGAACGCGTCTCTCCCGCCCGCGTCCGTGGCGCCGCACGCTGGAGCCGCCCGGCAAGATCGCCGGCGCCGCTCCCGCGCACGACCGGGACCGGCACACGCGAGGAAGGCACGGACCCCATGCAGTACCGCACTCTCGGCAGGACCGGCATCAAGGTCAGCCCCTACGGACTGGGCGCGCTGATGCTCGCCACGTCCATCGGCAACCCCGACCCCGCCGACTCCGCCCGCATCATCCACAAGGCGCTGGACGCCGGCATCAACCTCATCGACACCGCCGACTCCTACCGCGACTCCGAGGAGATCGTCGGCAAGGCGCTCAAGGGACGTCGCGACCGCGTCGTACTCGCCACCAAGGTGGGCCGCCCGATGGGCGACGACCCCAACCGGCGTGGCGCCTCCCGGCGCTGGATCGTCACCGCGGTCGAGGACTCCCTGCGCCGTCTGGGCACCGACCACATCGACCTCTACCAGATCCACCGGCCGGACCCGGACACCGACGTCGAGGAGACGCTGTCCGCGCTCACCGACCTGGTCCGCAGCGGGAAGGTCCGCGCGATCGGGACGTCCGGGATGCCCGCCTCCGACATCGTGGAGGCACAGTGGGTCGCCGAGCGGCGCGGCCTGGAGCGGTTCCACACCGAGCAGCCGCCGTACTCGCTGCTCGACCGCGGCATCGAGCGCGAAGTGCTGCCGACCGCCCAGCGCCACGGGATGGGCACGCTGGTGTGGGGCCCGCTCGGGCAGGGCATGCTCACCGGCCGCGTGCGCAGGGGCGAGGCGAACGACCTGCGCCGCGCGTCCCTCGTCAGGCACCTGGGCGACGAGCGCAGGATCGACGTCGTCGAGCGGTTCGTCGCGCTCGCCGGCGAGGCGGGCCTGCCGATGCCCCACCTCGCCATGGCGTTCACCATCGCCCACCCGGGCGTGACCAGCGCGCTGGTCGGGGCGCGCACGATGGGCCACCTCGACGACCTTCTCGCGGGCGCCGAGGTCTCGCTCGGCGACGACATCCTCGACCGGATCGACGCGATCGTGCCGCCCGGCACCGATGTGGGCCGGCTCGACCAGGCCTACGCGCCTCCCGCGCTCCAGCGCCCGGACCTGCGACGCAGGCCCGCCCGGGAGCGCGCCGCGGCCTGACGCGGGCTCAGCCGCGCGCGTCGCGGCTCGCCCGGATGGCCCACGCCACCAGCGGAGCCTGGAGCGGCAGGCGCGCGTAGGCAGCCGCCCTCATCGCCGCGGGCTTGTCCCGCCAGTCCACCGCCATCTGCACGTTCGCCGGAAGCACCGCGACGAAGAACCCCGCGGCGGCCAGGGAGGCGGCGCGCCGGGTGCGGGGTGCCGCGACCGCCGCGGCGAGGCCCAGCTCCACGGCTCCGCTGACGTACGTCCACGTGCGGGCCGAGCCGGGCAGCAGGCGCGGCACGGTGGTGTCGAAGGGGAGCGGCCTGGCGAAGTGCAGCACGCCGGCGCTGCCGAGCAGGCCTGCGAGCAGACGGGGCGAGCGCGGGGCGAGGCGCATCGGTACCTCCAGCGGGTCGGGTGGCGGGCCGGCGGCGCCGGCGCGGGATGCGCGGGCCCGGGAGCGGCCCGTGACCCGCATCAGGTTACTCACGGGTACCCGCGGCTCGGCGGCACGGTCCCGTCCGGGCGGGGACGGCCCGGCGTGCGCCGGAGGTCTGACGGGCGCGCGACGGGGTACCCGCGAGTAACCGGATCACTGGGAAGGACGGGCGCGCAGATGGCGGAGCGGCAGCACAGGATCGACCCCGCGGCGGTCGAGGGCGACTTCTTCCACGTCAGGGACCTGCTGGAGAGCGAGGAGCGCAAGAAGCTGGACCGGGTCAGGGACTTTCTGGTCGAGCGGGTGGCGCCGCGGGCCAACGAGCTGTGGATCGCCGGCGAGAGCCCACTCGACCTGCGCGACGAGATCCGTGAGCTCGACATCACCGGCACCTACGCGGACGACCACGACATCGCACCGCGCAGCTACCTCCTGACCGGCATGCTCGGCATGGAGATGTCCCGCGTCGACCCGTCGTTCGCGACGTTCTTCGGCGTCCACGCGGGGCTCGCGATGGGCTCGATCCGCGAGTGCGGCTCGCAGGAGCAGAAGGACCGGTGGCTGCCGCCGATGGTGCGCTGGGACAAGATCGGGGCGTTCGCCCTCACCGAGCCGCTGGTCGGCTCGGGCACGGCGCTCGGCCTGACCACCACGGCGCGGCGCGAGGGTGACACCTGGGTGCTGGACGGCGAGAAGAAGTGGATCGGCAACGCGACCTTCGCCGACCTCGTCGTCGTCTGGGCCAAGGACGTGGCCGACGAGCAGGTGAAGGGCTTCGTGGTGGAGAAGGGGACGCCCGGGTTCTCCGCGAAGGCCCTTCAGGACAAGATCTCGCTGCGCGGCGTGCAGAACGCGCACATCGTGCTCGACGGGGTCCGCGTACCCGAGGCGAACAGGCTCCAGCACGCGGACTCGTTCCGTGACACCGCGCGCGTGCTGAAGGTGACGCGAGGCGGGGTCGCCTGGTCCGCGACGGGCTGCGCCGTCGGCGCGTACGAGGCGGCGCGCGGCTACGCGGTGCGGCGCGAGCAGTTCGGGCGCCCCATCGGCTCCTTCCAGCTCGTCCAGGACCTGCTGGCGCGGATGCTCGCCAACATCACGGCCTGCCAGGCCATGGCGGTGCGGATGGCCAGGCTGCACGAGGAGGACAGGCTCGGCGAGGCGCAGGCCGCGCTGGCCAAGATGTTCTGCACCACGCGCATGCGGGAGACCGTCGCGTGGGCGCGTGAGGTGTTCGGCGGCAACGGGATCCTGCTGGAGCACGACGCCGCCCGCTTCTTCGCCGACGCGGAGGCCCTGTACTCGTACGAGGGCTCCCGCGACATGAACTCGCTCATCGTGGGCCGCGCGGCGACGGGTTACAGCGCGTTCGTCTGATACTCCGCCTCAACGCCGGCTCCCATGGCCTCCATGGCTGCCATGGCTCACCACGTTGACGACCCGGCCCTCGGGGTCGCGGACGAAGAAGCGCCGTACACCCCACTCCTCGTCGCACAGCGGGTGGACGATCTCGGCGCCCCGTGCGAGAACCGCCGCGTGGACGGCGTCCACGTCCTCCACCTCGATGCTGACGTCCGGTGCGACGGGGGCCGTCTCGTCGCGTGTCATGAAGCTGACCTGCGCGGTCGGGTTCGCGGGTGAGGCGAGCGTCGTGATCCAGCCGAGGTCCATCACCTCTTCGAGGCCCAGCAGGCCGTAGAACTCCTTGTTGCGTGCGGGCGACGCGGAGTTCAGGACGGGCACGACACGGCGGACGGACATCGGTACCTCCGGGCGGGGCGGCGCGGGATCGCGCCCGCAGCCTATGTGCCGAGGCGCGTCCCGTCAGCGGCCCACGCGGTGCAGCGGAAGCCGCGCCTGGATGGTCTTGCCCGACGCGTGCGGACGCACGAGCGTCGTGTGGGCGAGGCGGCACACCAGCGGCCACCCGAACCCGCCGGGCACGAGTTCCCCGGTGTCGCGTACGGAGGGGAGCCGCGTACTGCGATCGGTCACCTCGACGACGACGGAGCCCTCCTCGACGGTGACCGAGTACCCGGCCACGCCGCCGCCGTGGCGCACGGCGTTGGTGACCAGCTCCGAGACGACGAGCAGCACGTCCGCGGCCATGGTCTCCTGCACGGCGGGGTTCAGGTCGGCCAGGAGCGCGGCCGCACGATGTCTCGCCTCGGCCGCCCTCACCGTCTTCGTCGACCCGTCCGTCCCGCTCTGCCACGTCATCGCGGCCACCTCGCCCCGTCGCGCCTCATCCATCGCCCCTCACCCGCGCATCTCATGCGTTGCCCGGTGCAGCGGCTGCTGCAATGTATTCGGGGGGACGGGCCCCGGGGATTGGTGCGGGAGTCTTCCGCGCGCCGCGTGCCGTACGAGGCCGCGGCTCAGACCCCTACGGGCTGCTGCTCCTGAGGCGGGGCCAGGCGCGCCTGCCGGGTCTTCGGCCCGAAGAGGGCCAGCACGAGCGCGCCGAGCAGCCAGACGCCCGCGATGAACAGGAACACGCTCTGGTAGCCCGAGTGGTTGTACAGCGCCGCGATGATCAGCGGTCCTGCCGCGTTCGACAGCCGTCCGAGGCCGTAGGAGACGCCGGTGCCGAGCGAGCGGCCGTGCGTGTCGAACAGCTCGGGGGAGTACGCGTAGCCGAGCGCCGTGTACCCGCGCTCGAACAGGTTGACGAGGAAGCCGAAGATCACGATCAGTACCGGGTTGAAGGTCAGCCCGTACAGCAGGCCGCACACCGCGATGACCGAGCCGAAGCCCACCAGGCACCACTTGCGCTCGAACCTGTCGGTGACCAGCGACGCCAGGTAGGAGCCGAGCGGCGCGCCGACGGTGGTCAGCGCCACGAAGAAGATCGACTTACCGACGCTGAAGCCCTCCTTCGACAGCAGCGTCGGCGCGAAGCTCGAATAGCCGAAGAAACCGATGGTCTGCGTGATCCACAGGACCGCGAGCAGCGCGGTCGGCAGCAGGTACTTCTTCTGCAGCAAAGTGCGAAGAGGCGCCTTGGCCCGGGGCGCGGCCTCGACCGGCGGGGCCGGCTCGGGCAGGGGGCCCTTCTCGGCCGAGACCTCCGCCTCGATCTCGGCCAGCACGGCGTCCGCCCGCGCGTAGTCGCCCTTGTTCTCGTACCAGCGCGGCGACTCCTTCAGGCGCCGGGCGAAGAGCATGTAGAACATGCCGAGCGCGCCCCACAGGTACACCAGCCGCCACGACCAGTCGTTGAGCGGGACGACCGCGCTCGCGATCAGGTTGGTGACCGGGGTGCCGCAGATCCCGATGACGATCGCGTACGCCTGGTACTTGCCGCGCACGGCCGCCGGATACAGCTCGTTGACGTAGATGACGGCCACGACGGTCATGGCGGAAAGGCCCGCCGATGTCAGCACGCGGAAGACGCCCAGGGAGACGAGGTTCCACGAGAACACCGCCGCGAAGGAGAACACACCGAAGCACACCGTCGTGATGGTCAGTGCCTTCTTGCGGCCCCACCGGTCCGCGACCCAGCCGGCCGTGATCGAGCCGAGGAACATACCGACAAACGACAGGGAGGTGACGTAGGCGACCTGGTTGACACTGACGCCCCAGACCTTGACCAGGTGCGGAGCCGTGGAGGAGAAGCTGTTGATGTCCGCGAACTCGAAGAAGTAGGCGAACGAGACGGCCAGCAGGGTCATCCTGTGGAACCGGGACAGCGGTAGCCGGTTCAGCCGGTTCATCGCGTTGGAATGCTGCATCGTGGCACGGCCCTTGCGGAGGAAGGTGGATGGGAAGGGGTCAGACGCTCTCGTCGGGCCAGTACAGGCGCATCGGGTTGGCGACGAGCAGCTTGTGGCGCTGCTCGCCGGTCCGGGCGACCAGCGGTACGTAGTCCACCAGCAGGCCGTCGTCCGGCATGTGGTCCCGCAGGTTGGGGTGCGGCCAGTCGGTGCCCCACAGCACGGCGTCGGGGAACTCCTCGACGACCCGGCGCGCGAACGGCACCACGTCGGCGTACGGGTGGCGCTCGCCGTCGAGCGCGGCGGGCCCGGTGACGCTCAGCCGCTCCGGGCACGTCACCTTGACCATGACGTCGCCGCGTTCCACGAAGCGCAGGAAGCGGCTGAACTGCGGCCCGCCTACCGGCTGCGTGACGTCGGGCCGCCCGAGGTGGTCCACGACGAGCGGTGTGGGCAGCGAGGCGAAGAAGTCCTCGAGCTCGGGAAGGTCCGCGGCCTCGAAGTAGAGGACGATGTGCCAGCCGAGCGGCGCGATCCGCCGCGCCACCGCGGCGAGTTCGTCCCGCGGGGAGGCGTCGACCAGGCGCCTCAGGAAGTTGAAGCGCACACCGCGCACGCCTGCCGCGTCCAGCCTCGCGAGCTCCGCGTCGGTGACGTCCTCGCGTACGGTCGCGATGCCGCGTGCCCGCCCGCCGGATGCCTCGACGGCGTGCAGCATGGCGCGGTTGTCCGCGCCGTGGCACGTCGCCTGCACGACGACGTTGCGGCTGATGCCGAGGTGGTCGCGGAGCGCGAACAGCTGCTCGCTGCTCGCGTCGCACGGCGTGTACTTGCGTTCCGGGGCGTAGGGGAAATCGGCGCCCGGGCCGAAGACGTGGCAGTGCGCGTCGACGGTGCCCGGCGGGAGCGCGAAGGCGGGGACGGACGGGTCGCGGTACCAGTCGAGCCAGCCGGGGGTCTTGGTGAATGCGGGGTTGCTCATGGTTCTCCGTAAGTGGTCGGCGGGGCGGGCGCCCCGTCCGTCAGTCGACGTACCTGAGGCCCGCGGCGTCGAGCGGCCCGCGCATGCCGTACATGTCGATGCCGAGCTCGCCCGCGGCGAGCCGCCGGCGCTTGCCCTCCTCGGCGTCCTCGCGCCCGCGGGCCGCCTCCGCGACCTCGTCGAGGCGATCCGGCGGGACGACGACCACACCGTCGGTGTCAGCGACGACCACGTCGCCCGGGCGCACCAGCGCGCCCGCGCACACCACGGGCACGTTGACCGAGCCGAGCGTCGCCTTGACGGTCCCCTTGGCGTGGATCGCGCGGCTGAAGACGGGGAAATCCATCGCCTCGAGCTCCGCCACGTCCCGGCACCCGCCGTCGATGACCAGGCCGGCCGCGCCGCGGGCACGGGCGGAGGTCGCCAGCAGCTCACCGAAGAACCCGTCCTCGCTCTCCGTGGTGCAGGCGGCCACCAGGACGTCGCCCGGCCGCACCTGCTCCATCGCCACGTGCAGCATCCAGTTGTCGCCCGGCTGCAGCAGCACCGTGACCGCCGTCCCGCACAGCGCGGCGCCGCGGTAGACGGGCCGCAGGTACGGCCGCATCAGGCCGGTGCGGCCCATGGCCTCGTGCAGGGTGGCGACCCCGAACGGTGCCACCGCTTCGACCCTCTCGCGGGCCGGGCGGTGGACGGTGCGGTGGACGACTCCGAGTTCGTACATCGGGGGTGCTCCTCCTTGAGCGGGGTGGAACGGTGCGGCGTGCCTGCGCCGGGCGGTCAGCGGCCCTGCCGCCGCAGCAGGGCGTCGAGGCGCGGGTACACGGAACGCGCGTTGTGTTCCTGGACGGCGGCGAGGTCGCCGGGCGGCAGCCCCGCGGCGCGCGTGTAGCGGCGCGTGTCGTCGAAGTGGTGGCCGGTGGCGGGGTCGACGTCCCGCACGGCGCCGATCATCTCCGAGGCGAACAGGATGTTGCGGGTGGGGATCACGTCGAGCAGCAGGTCGATGCCGGGCTGGTGGTAGACGCACATGTCGAAGAAGACGTTGCCCAGCACGTGCTCTTCGAGCGGCGGCTTCCCCAGTGCCATCGCGAGGCCACGGAAGCGCCCCCAATGGTAGGGGACCGCCCCGCCGCCGTGCGGGATGATCAGGCGCAGGGTGGGGAAGTCGGCGAAGAGGTCACCCTGCACGAGCTGCATGAACGCGGTGGTGTCGGCGTTGAGGTAGTGGGCGCCCGTGGTGTGGAAGGCCGGGTTGACACTGGTGCTGACGTGCACCATCGCGGGGATGTCGTACTCGACCATCTTCTCGTAGAGGGGGTACCACGAGCGGTCCGTGAGCGGCGGGGCGCTCCAGTGGCCGCCGGACGGGTCCGGGTTGAGGTTGAGCGCCACCGCGCCGAGCTCCTCGACGCACCGGGTGAGCTCGGGCAGGCAGGTGGCGGGGTCGACCCCCGGGGACTGGGGGAGCATCGCGGCGGGCACGAACCGGTCGGGATAGAGCGCGGCCACACGGTGGCAGAGGTCGTTGCACAGGGCCGCCCACCGGGAGGACGTCTCGAAGCCGCCGATGTGGTGGGCCATGAAGGACGCGCGTGGGGAGAAGACCGTCATGTCGATGCCGCGCTCGTCCATCAGGCGCAGCTGGTTGCCCTCGACGCTCTCGCGCAGCTCGTCGTCGCTGATCGCGGGGCCCGCGGGGGAGGGCGCGGCGGCCGGGTCCGAGAGCGCGGCGACCTGCTGGTCGCGCCACGACGCCAGGGCGGGCGGTGCGGTGGTGTAGTGGCCGTGGCAGTCGATGATCATCGGCTCTCCTCCTGGGACGGCGTCGCGCCGTCGTGCGTGGTGCTGTGGGGGACCAGCACGTCGCCCGCCATGATCAGGCGCGCGGTGCGCAGCAGGGCCGAGCGTGTGACGTGCTGGGGGTCTGCGGGGTCGAGGCCGAGCACCACGCTGAACTCACCGGACGGGTGCTCCACGGAGACCGTGCCGTCCGCGCCGGCGGGCGCGGCGACGGCGTGGGCGACCGAGCCGTCGAGCACGCACGCCGTGGCCGCGGTGACCGCGGCCAGGACGCCGATCGAGGCGTGGCAGACGTGCGGGATGAAACTGCGCGTGCTGAGCGTCCCGCCGTGGGCCGGCGGCGCGACAAGCGTCATCTTGGGGTAGTTCTTCGCGGTGACGTCGCCGAGCCCCATCAGCTCGCCGCAGGCGAGCCGAAGCTCCTCGACCCTGGCCTTGAGCTCCTCGTCGGCGCCGAGGTCCGCGACGGACTCGTAGCCCGTGCGGCCGAGGTCGGCGGCGGCGACCACGACCAGCGGCTGGCCGTTGTCGACGCACGTGACGTCGACGGGGCCCGTCGATGCGGTCTCGACGCGGTCGCGGACGTTGCCGGTGGGCAGGAGCGAGGAGCACACCGAGCCCGCCGTGTCGAGGAAGTCGATCGTCACGGGGGCCGCCGTGCCCGGCACGCCGTCGATGTGCGTCGCTCCTGCGTACTCGACATAGCGGCCGTCGGGCCCCTCGGGGGTGGCGATGGTGATGTCCGCCGTGACCCCCGTGTTCAGGGTGAGCACCCGCGCGGTGGTGGTGTCACCCACCGGCGTGATCAGGCCCGACTCGACGGCGAAGGGGACCACGGCCGCGAGCATGTTGCCGCAGTTCAGCGTCGTGTCCACCACGTCGCTTTCGGGCTGGAGCTGCGCGAAGCGGAAATCCAGGTCCACGCCCGGGCGGCTGCCGGGCCCGACGATGCCGGCCTTGCTGGTGAGGGGGTGCGCCCCGCCGAGGCCGTCGATCTGCCGGGGATCGGGTGAGCCGAGGGCCGCCAGCAGGACGGCGTCGCGGGCGGCGCGGCCGGACGGCAGGTCGGCGGCGCGGAAGAACGGGCCGCGCGAGGTGCCTCCGCGCATGAACCAGCAGGGGATCGCGGTCTGGCCGCCACTACGGCGCGTACCGCCTGCCGGCCTGATGGACGTGGGCTGCGTCATTGCTCTCCCCTCGCTGGTGTGTTGAGCGTCAACTTAACTGGCGACGAAATTGTTGACAATAGCTCCGACGAAAAAGTTCCCCTTATGATCGGCACAGAGGGCGGCACGGATAGACTGCCCGCTGTCGGTAGGGCATCGGCTTCTGACAGTGTTCGCGGCGCAGTGAGGCGGTAGGAGTGGCGGAGAACCGGGTCACCGGTCGAGCGGGTCGGCATGTGGTCAGCACGGCGATCCGAAGGTCGCTCTCGGCGGGCGACATGGTGCCCGGCCAGCGCCTCGTGGAGCAGGAGCTGTCCGAGAGGTACCACGCCACGCGCAGCTCGGTGCGCGAGGCGCTCCAGGACCTCGCGGCCGAGGGCCTCGTCGAACTCGTGCCCCGCAGAGGGGCGCGCGTGCGCGTCGTCTCCGTCGAGGAGGCCATCCAGATCACCGAGTGCCGGGCGGCGCTCGAAGGTCTTTGCGCCAGGCGGGCGGCGGAGCACGCCCCGTCGCAGCGGCGCGAGGGCCTGCGCGAGATCGGCACGGGGATGCGCAAGGCGGTCGCCGAGGGCGACCTCAACACGTACTCCGCGCTCAACCGCCAACTCCACGACGCCATCGCGCGGATGAGCGGTCAGACGGTCGCCGAGGGCCTGCTCGACCGGCTCAAGGGCCAGATGGTCAGGTACCAGTTCAGGCTCGCCCTGCGCCCCGGCCGGCCCAGCCAGTCGCTCCCGCAGCACCTCGCCATCATCGACGCGGTCGTGGCCGGCGACGGCGCCGCGGCCGAGGCCGCCGCGCGCGCCCACCTCGACAGCGTCATCGCGGAACTGCGCGCCACCCCCGAGCGCGACGCGGCGGAGCGCCTCGGCGCCTGACGCACACGGCAGCCGGTGGCCGTACTGGTCCACATGGCGGATTGCGGAAGGCCCGGGCGCGCTGGGCCGGAGCTTCGCCGCCGTCTGCGGCATGCTGGCGCTGATGAGTGCTCCCGTGTGGCGACCGAACAGGACCTGGGTCCCCTGGGCGGTGATCGTCGTCGCGGTCGTGATCGACCTCGTGACACCGACGGCCGTGTCGTCCGCGGCCCTCCTGATCGCGGCTCCGGTCGCCGCGGCGCCGCTGCTCGGGCCGGTCGGCATCGTGCTCGTCGGCGCCGTCTCGATGGCCGTGCACGCCTGGCTCGCCCGGGTCGACCACACCTTCGGCTGGCAGCACGGCGTCGCGAACCAGCTCTGCCTCCTGGCCGTGACGGTCCTCTCGGTCTGGCTGAACCACAGCCTGCGCCTGCAGCACGGCAAGGCCGACCGCGCCTGGCGCGCCGCCGCGCTGGCACAGCGGGCCGTACTGCCCGCACCGCCCGAGGAGCTCGGCGCCCTGCGCATCGCCGCGCACTACGTGCCCGCCGACCGGGAGGCGCTCATCGGCGGGGACCTGTACGTCGTGCAGGACACACCGTTCGGCGTGCGCGTGATGATCGGCGACGTACGCGGCAAGGGCCTCGGCGCGGTCGCCGCGGTCAGCATGGACATCGGCGCGTTCCGGTTCGCGGCCGACCTGGCGCGCACCCTCCCCGAACTGGTCGACGCCATGGAACAGGCGCTGCGCAGGGAGGGCGCCCGCAGGCAGGGGCTCGACCAAACCGAGGGGTTCACCACCGCCGTCATCGCGGAACTGAGCGCCGACCTCAGGCGCGTGAGCATCATGAACCACGGCCACCCCGCGCCCCTGCTGCACTGCCCCGACGGGCGCGCCACGGCCCTGGAGCCCTCGCGCGAGGCACCGCCGCTCGGCCTCACCACGCTCGGCAGGTGGCACGCCCCCGTCGACACCTTCGACCTGCCGCCCGGCGCCACGCTCGTCTTCCTGACCGACGGCCTGACCGAGGCGCGCGACCCCGCAGGCGTCTTCTACGACCCCCTCGCCCGGCTGTCCCACCTCATGCGCCACCTGCCGCACGCCCCCGGCGAGCCCCCCACCCCCGCCGTGCTGCTCGACGCCCTGATCCACGACGTCAGCCGGCACAGCGGCGGACGCGCCCACGACGACCAGGCACTGCTGGCCCTGCGCTGCCCCGGTCCTTGACCGGAGAGCGCTCTCTCTGAGGTAAGATCCTTCCCCATGAACAGCAAGGCGGGGGCCTCCTCAGGACCGACACTGGAGGACGTGGCGCGCGCGGCCGGTGTGTCGCGAGCGACGGTGTCGCGGGTCGTCAACGGTGTGCGCAACGTCGACCCCGAGATCCAGGAGACGGTGCGCCAGGCGGTCGCCGCGACCGGCTACACGCCCAACCGCGCCGCGCGCTCCCTCGTGACCCGCCGCGCCGAGGTCATCGCGCTGGTCGTCTCGGGGGCGGGCGACGCGTCCGAGGCCGAGCAGGACGCCTTCGCCTCCCGGCTGTTCGCCGACCCGTTCTTCGGACGCGTGGTGAGCGGCGTCATCAGCTACCTCAGGCCACGCTCCATGCATCCGGTGCTGATGTTCGCCGAGACGTCCGACGCCCGCGACCAGGTCGTGGGCTTCCTGCGGCAGGGGAGCGCCGACGGGGCGCTGATCGTGTCCACGCACGCACAGGACCCGCTGCCCGCCATGGTCGCCGAGGCGTCCCTGCCCGCCGTGCTGTTCTCCCGTCCCGCGGGTCCCGTGCCGATCAGCTACGTGGACCTCGCCCACAAGGACGGCGCACGACTCGCGGTGGACCACCTGCTGGCCCGCGGCTGCCGGCGGATCGTCACCATCGCCGGCCCGTGCGACGTGCCGTCGGGCCACGACCGGCTGGACGGCTTCAGGGACGCCATGGCACGCGGCGGCCACCCGTACGCACCGATGGCCGAGGCCGACTTCACACTCGGCGGCGGCGCACGCGCGATGGCGCGGCTGCTCGCGGACAATCCGGATCTCGACGGCGTGTTCGCCGCCAACGACCTGATGGCGCAGGGCGCGTGCCAGGTGTTGCGGGACCACGGCAGGCGGGTGCCCGAGGATGTCGCCGTGGTCGGCTTCGACGACAGCTCCGTGGCGTCCGCCTGCACGCCGCCGCTCACCACGGTCAGGCAGCCGGTCGAGGACATGGCCCGCGAGATGGCCCGCCTGCTCCAGCAGCACATCGAGCACCAGGACCGCGCTGTCACCTCGGTCGTCTTCGACCCGGAGCTGGTGGTGCGGGCCTCGGCCTGAGCCCCGCACCACCGCTTCGCCGGTGCTGTGGTGCCGCGGCGCGTCACTGGTGGACGCCGCCGTGGGGTGGACGCATCGGATCCTCCTCGAGCGATCGGCTACGGAAGCTCGTAGTCGGCGTTCAGCACCGCGCCCTTCTCCGGGTGCGCCTGGTCGTAGCCGTGGGCGTCGCACTGCAGGCCGCCGTTGATGCAGTGGGCGACCATGGCGCTGAGCGTGGCGTTGTCCCAGCCGTCGAAGAAGTCGTAGTGGAAGGAGTGCCCGGTGCCGCTGGCCAGCCTGAGTTTCGACGTGTCGCCGTTGACGGGCCACGCCATCTTGAACTCGATCATCGGCAGTGCCACCGGGTGGTCGGCGGGGCAGACGTTCTGGTTGTTGCCGGTCGCCAGCGGGTAGGCCATGTGGCTCTTGTGGTCGGGCGTGTCCAGGTGGATGCCGTCCCAGCAACTCGGCGCCTGGAGGCGAATGTTGAGCTGCGTGTCGGGGGTGGAGGGACAGCTGGTGGGGAAGTCGAAGTTCTTGTACGACGTCCCGCACTCCCACCCCTCGACCGTGCCCTTGAGGTTCTTGAACTCGTCGAGTGTCTGCATGGGGCTGCCGACGACGAACCGCAGGCCCTTCGGGAACGGGCGCACGCTCGTGTAGTCCGTGACACCGGACTTGTAGTAGATGGTCTGCGGGCCGACGGGCAGGACCTTGCGGTCCCCGTCGTAGAGGCTGGGCATCCAGTACGCGGACTTGTCGCCCGGCGCCAGGCAGGCGGTTCCCGCCGTGTCCAGGGACGCCGTCGTGGTGTACGCGTCGGTGCCCGTGTTGCCCATGAACGTGTGGTCGTGGGACTTGCCCGGCTGACCGGGGAAGACGATGGGGTCGTCGGGGAGCGTGTGGTCCGCCGCGCACTTGGCTTGGAACTCGTGGAAGTACGCGTGCGGCGGATCGTATGTCGAGGGCGTGACGCCGGTGACGGGCGGGTCGGCCATGATGTAGCCGTCGCCGTCCGGGTCGTCACCGGACGTTCGCGTGGACGCGGGCATGCCCACCGCGGCCATCCGGGCGCCGCCGGCCATGTGCATCGCGGCGGGTGCCGCGTGCGCCGCCGTGGACGTGCCGGCGGACGTGTTGCCCGCCGCCGCGACGCCGACGAGGCTCAGGCCGGTCAGGCTCGTCGCCGCGAACAGGAACAGCCCGGAGAAGACTCTGGACCTCCGTGCCATGGGAGACCTCCTATCAGGTTCCTGGTTCCGGAGCGGTGGCCCCGCGGTGCTTGGCGCAGGACCGCGCCGGACGTGGTCGGGAGAGCGGGAGAGCGCTCTCCCAACTCGGAGTGTTCCGCTCCTGACAAGAGCCTGTCAAGGCTGTTGCACGGGTGCCGTGACGCGGAAAGCGGCCCGCTCCCTCATGGGGGAGCGGGCCGCTCGTCGCCGATGTGGGAGCGCGTCCGGTCAGCCGTTGATGGCCACCTGGTGCGCCATCGCCGTCACGTCGAGGTCTCCGTGGTCGACCCACTCGCCGAACGCGAGCGTCTTGTGCGCGGTCGACGCGGGCGGCGTGACGATCAGGTACGCGGCGTGGGTCGCGCCCGAGGTGTTTGCATTGGCGTGGGTCCACGCGATGACGGCCTGCGCGGACTGGCCGGGCTCAAGGTCCACTACCTTCTTGCCCGGGTTCTTCGCGTACCAGGTGCTGCCCCAACTCACGTGCGAGGCGAGCACCTTGTGCTGAGCGTTCTCCAGGCCGAGGCCGGGGTAGCCGAGCAGCGCGCAGGTGCGGTCACCGGTGTTCTTGAGCTGCAGCACCGTCCCTTCGTGGTTCATGCCTCCCGCCAGGGGATGGTGCAGTGACGCCTGCAGCGTGGAGGCGGAACAGGTCGGCACCTTCGCGGAAGCCGGCGCGGCCGGCGCCGCCTGCGCGACGCCCGCGGCCGCCGTGCCCGTCAGGGCGACCGCCGCCAGAGTCGCGGCCACCGTCCCGCGCTTGCCCCACCGCTGGTACAGGTTCATGTCGTTCACCTTTCCGCTTGAAGCCTTACATCACGTCCGATGCGGCGCCCTGGGGAAAAGTTCACGGAACGCGAGCATTCTTTCGCCGACATCCCGCCGGCCTCTCGTCGACGCGGTCGCGCGGACCCGCCGCACGTCCATGGGACAATCGGGCCTGGTCGCAACCGTGTTGTCGTCTTGTCCCGGCCGTGCGCGCGCATTACTGTGTGCCCGCTTTCGCAGTGCCCCCTTCCCGGACTGCCGCCCCGTTCCAGGAGTGCCCGTGCTCGCTGCCGAACCACCCGTGTCCCGCGCCCGTTCGCGCCGTAGTTCCGTCCGCTCCAGAGTCCTCGGCGTCGCCGCCACGGCCCTCGCGATCACCGCCCTGACGGCCGGCAGCGGAGCCGCCGCTCCCGTCACCGCCCCCGCCGCCGGCGATGGCGCGCCGGGCCAGGGCGACCCCTACTTCCCCCTCGCGGGCAACGGCGGCTACACCGTCCGGCACTACGACCTCGACCTCGCCTACGACCCCTCCACCAGGCGGCTGGACGGGCATGCCGCGATCACGGCGCGTGCCACCCACGGCCTGCGCGCGTTCGACCTCGACCTGTCGGGGCTGAGGGTCACCGGCGTGCGCGTGGACGGCAGGACGGCGCACTGGACGCGGCACGGCCAGGAACTCGTCATCGAGCCGGCGCGAACGCTGAGGCGCGGCGCCGCCTTCCGCGTCGACGTGGCCTACGGCGGAGTCCCTGAGCAGGTCACCGACCCTGACGGGTCCCCCGACGGCTGGATCGCCACCGACGACGGCGCGTTCGTCGCGGGCGAGCCCCAGGGCGCCATGTCCTGGTTCCCGTCCGACAACCACCCGCTCGACAAGGCCTCCTACTCCTTCGAGATCACCGTGCCGAGCGGGTACACGGCTGTCGCCAACGGCGTCCTGACCTCGCGCCGCACGTCCCGCGGCGAGACGACGTTCCGCTGGCGGCAGAGCCGGCCGATGGCGTCCTACCTGGCCACGGCGACCGTCGGGAAGTTCGACGTCCAGCAGTACACCACCCGCTCGGGCATCCCCGTCTACAACGCGGTCGATCCCCGCGAGGCGAAGGGCGCCGCCCCCGCGCTGGCGAAGATCCCGGACATCCTGGACTGGGAGACGAAGCTCTTCGGCCCCTACCCCTTCTCGGCGGCCGGGGCCATCGTCGACCACGCGCCGGACGTCGGCTACGCCCTGGAGACGCAGACCAGGCCGATCTACGACCGGGCGCCCGATGTCGGCACAGTGGTGCACGAGATGGCACACCAGTGGTTCGGGGACTCGGTGTCCCTCACCAGCTGGCAGGACATCTGGCTGAACGAGGGCTTCGCGACGTACGCGGAGTGGCTGTGGCAGGAGCAGCACGGCGGCCGCAGCGCACAGGCGTCCTTCGACCACTACTACGCCCTCCCCGCGAGCGACGGCCTCTGGGCGTTCCCCTCGGCCGACCCGGGCGACGGCGCCCACATCTTCGCCTCGCCGGTCTACACGCGGGGCGCGATGACGCTGCAGGAGCTCAGGGACGCCGTGGGTGACCGCGCGTTCCTCACCATCCTGCGCACGTGGGCCCGCGACCACCGGTACGGCCACGGTACGACGGCCCAGTTCGTCGCGTTGAGCGAGCGGGTGTCGGGCAAGGATCTCGCCACGCTCTTCCACACCTGGCTGTACACGGCGGGCAAACCCGCCAGGCCGTAGGCGCCGGCCGCCGGGCCGGGCTGCCGCGCCCGGCGGCCACGGCCGCCGCCCACGGAAAGAAAAGACGGACCCTCTTCCCATCCCGTAAGACTGCTTGTAACGTTCCCGGCATCTGAAATCGAGATTGCAGACGCTGCGGGTCCGCCCGCGGCGCTGCGAGCACCGAGTGCCGGGAGGACCCATGCTGGCTGAACGCATCGCCGCCTGTTCCTCGGAGCTGTCGCGGACCGACCGGCTGATCGCCGACCACCTCCTCGAACACCTCGATGACGTGCCCTTCCTGCGTGCGGCGGAGATCGCCGACAGCCTCGGAGTCAGCGCGGCGAGCGTGACCCGCTTCGCCCAGCGCCTCGGGTTCGACGGCTACCCGCACCTTCAGGACGCGGTCCGAGGCGACCTGCGCGCCGTCCTCGCACCGCAGACTGCCCCGACCGGGGGAGAGGGCAGATACGCGCGCATCTGGGAGCGCGAGGCCCGCAACCTGGAGCAGCTCAGGGAACTGCCCGACGACGTACTCGACGCCGCGTCCCGCATGATCGCGGGCGCCGGCGCCGTGTGGGTGCTCGGCGGCCGGGCCTCCGAGTCCGCCGCCGCGGCCCTCGCGTTCTCGCTCGCGCGGGTCAGGGGCGATGTGCGCCGGGTGACCTCGGCGATCCTCCACGATTACCAGCCGCTGCTCGACGTCGGCCCCGACGACCTGCTGATCGCCTTCACTTTCCGCCGCTACACCCGCAGCACGGCCGACATCGGGCGGATGTTCGCCGCGAGAGGCGTGCCCGTCCTGCTGGTCACCGACGACGGCAGCCCCTCGCTCGCCAAGGACGCGGAGCTGGTGCTGCGTGTCTCGGGCAAGGCATCCGGGGGGCTGCCCTCGACAACGGCCGCCACCAGCCTGGGACTTGCCCTCACACTCGGAGTCGTGGGACACCTCGGCCCGGAGCGGCTCGAAGCGGGCGAGCGGCTGAGCAGGAACATGGACATCTTCGAGGGATAGCCGAGGAGTGTCCGCCCCCGACCGGGGACGGACACCTGACGCACCGGAAACCACAACACTTTTTCGACGATCGGTGGCGGTACCCACCGACGCCGCACCGCGCGAGCACGCCGGAAGCACACCGGAACGTCTGCGCGTGGCACACCAACACACCATTTACACGCGTGTCCAGCCACTGGCGGCGCCTGTCCTCAGGCGGCACATGTCAGCGCAAAACACGAGAAGGCATGAAACAGGAGTTCACGATGGCAGACGAACCCACGGGCGGCCGCCCCGGGGAGCAACACACCGGCGAGGAGCCGTGGCAGTGGAGCGAGGAGACCTGGCGCGGCCATGTGGAGCAGGTGCGCGCCGGCCGTTCCCTCACACCGCCGGCGTGGCCCGGCGGCGCGCGGGTCGCGGTGGCCCTGTCGTTCGACTCCGACCACGAGACACCCGCGCTGCGCGACGGCGAGACACGCCCGGGCAAGCTGGCGCAGGGCGAGTACGGCTCGCGCGTCGCCGCACCCAAGATCCTGCGGCTGCTCGACCGTCACTCCGCCCCAGCCACCTTCTTCATGCCCGCCGTCTCCGCGCTGCTGCACCCCGAGGAGGCACGGTCGTACACCGCCGCAGGACACGAGACGGCCATCCACGGCTGGATCCACGAGCGCAACATGCAACTGCCGCCCGACACGGAACGCGAGCTGCAACTGCGCAGCGCCGACACCCTCGAACGGGTCACGGGCACACGCCCGGTGGGCATCCGCACACCGTCCTGGGACTTCTCCGACCACACGCTGCGCATCACGCGCGAGATGGGGCTGCTGTACGACTCGTCCCTCATGGCCGACGACGACCCCTACGAGCTCGTCGCGGACGGCGAACCCACCGGCATCGTGGAGATACCCGTCGAGTGGATACGCGACGACGCGCCCTACTTCATGATGGAGCGCTACGCCGGACTGCGCCCGTACACACCGCCGCGCTCCGTCCTCACCATCTGGCGCGACGAGTTCGACCAGGCGTACCGCGAGGGCGGCGTCTTCCAGCTCACGTGCCACCCCCACTTCATCGGCCACCGCTCACGCCTCCTCGTACTGGCCCAGCTGCTCGACCACATCACGGCGCACGAGGGCGTCTGGTTCGCCACCCACGCCGACATCGCACGGTACGTGGCCGACCGCGCAGGCCTTGCCGGCAGCCCCGGCCACGCCCCCGCGGGCACGGCCCCCGGCGCCGGCACACCGTCCCCGCGACCAGCCGTCCACGAAGGGTAGAGACGATGACGCAGCACGCCACGCCCCCGGGCACACCGCAGCCCGCCCGCTCCGTGCCGTCCGGGGCCACCAACCCTTCCGCCGCCGCACCCGGCAGCGGCGCGGCCCGCCGCCGCGCCATCTGGGCGGGCGCCGTGGGCAACACCGTCGAGTGGGTCGACTGGGCGGTCTACTCGACGTTCTCGTCGGTGTTCGCCGGCACGTTCTTCCCCTCGCACGCCCCCGAGGCCGCTCTGCTGTCCACCCTGGCGGTGTTCGCCGTCGGGTTCCTGATGCGGCCCATCGGCGGGGCGCTGCTCGGCGCCTACGGCGACCGCCACGGCCGCAAGAAGGCCATGACGCTGACCATCTCCATGATGGCCGCCGCGGCCCTCGTCATCGCGGTGTGCCCCGGCTACTCCACCATCGGCGTGGGCGCGCCCATCGTGCTGGTGGTCGCCCGGCTCGTCCAGGGCTTCTCGGCCGGCGGCGAGTTCGGCACGTCCTCGGCGTTCCTCGTCGAGTCCGCCGCCCCGTCGCGCCGCGCGCTCGCCGGGTCCTGGCAGCAGGTGTCCGTCGGCGCGGGCACGCTCATCGCCTCCCTCATGGGCACCATCCTGACCAGCAGCCTCGACGAGCACGCGCTCGACACCTGGGGCTGGCGTGTGGCGTTCGCGGTCGCCGGCGTGCTGGGTCTCGTCGGCTTGTGGCTGCGGGTGTCCGTGCAGGAGACGGAGTCGTTCCGCCGTGTGGAGCACGCCGAATGCCCCCGCGCCAATCCGCTGCGCGCGATGGTCACCGAACACCCGCGGGCCGCACTGCGCGTGGCCGGTGTGACCGTGGCGGGCACTCTGATCTACTACATCTGGGTCAGCTACATGCCGTCGTACGTCCACGTGACGACGGGCATGCCGCTGAGCCGGGCGCTCCTCGCCAACACCATCTCCCTCGTGGTGTTCATCGTGCTGCTGCCGTTCGGCGGCATGCTGTCCGACCGGATCGGCCGCAAGCCCACCATGTTCGCCTTCGCGGCCGGCTTCCTCGTGCTGTCCTGGCCGCTGTTCCACGTGCTGGGCGACAGCTTCTGGACGCTGCTCGCGGTCGAACTCGTCGGCATGGTCCTGCTCGTGGGCTACTCGGCCAACTGCGCCGTGGTCATGGCCGAGCAGTTCCCGCCCGAGGTGCGCACCACCGGCATCGCCCTGCCGTACGCGCTCGCCGTGGCGATATTCGGCGGCACCGCCCCCTACGTCACCACCTGGATGAGCTCGCACGGCCACCGCGGTCTCGTCTGGCTGTACCTGGCCGCCGCCGCACTCGTCGGTGTGATCGTCTACGCCACCATGCCCGAGACCAAGAGCAAGGAGATCGCATGAGCCCCCGCACCCGGGCCCGCACCCCGTCCCCGGAGCGTTCCGCACCGCCCGGCCGGCCCGCGCCCTCGGCGCGGCACGTCCTGGTCACCGGGGCGGCGGGCGGCATCGGGGCGGCGATCTGCGCCGCGTTCGCGGAGGAAGGCTGCACCGTCACGGCGAGCGACCTGCCGGGCGCGCCGCTGAACGCCCTGGTGGAACGGCTGGCCGCGCAGGGCGTGAGCGCCCGCGCGCTGCCCGCCGACCTGTCAGGCGCACAAGCGGCCGCGGACCTCGTGGGCCGCGCGTCGGACCTCGCGGGCACGCCCGGCGTCCTCGTCAACGCGGCGGGGATCTA
The DNA here is from genome assembly GCF_017813245.1 of Streptomyces montanisoli. Classification (GTDB taxonomy): domain Bacteria; phylum Actinomycetota; class Actinomycetes; order Streptomycetales; family Streptomycetaceae; genus Streptomyces; species Streptomyces montanisoli. Next base: position 44,979 of record NZ_JAGIQL010000012.1, on the reverse strand, counting down.
CCCGGCCACACCCCTCGGCGAGATGACCGCCGAGGTGTGGGACCGTGTGATGGACGTCAACGTCCGCGCGGCGATGCTCACCACCACGGCCCTCGCCCGGACACTCATCGAACGCGGAGAGACCGGCACCGTCGTGAACATCACCTCGGGCGCCGCCCTGCGCGCACGTCCCGGCGCCGCCCACTACAGCGCCTCCAAGGCCGCACTGGAGATGCTCACCCGGTCCTGCGCCGTGGAGTTCGGGGCGCACGGCATCCGCGTCAACGCCGTGTCGCCCGGCTTCGTCACGGTCGACAGCGCCGCCAACCCCGTCACCGACGCGTACGCGGCCGCCGTGTCGGTCAACCCGCTCGGGCGTCCGGGGGAGCCCGACGACATCGCCCGCGCGGTCCGCTGGGTGGCAGGACCCGAAGCGTCCTGGATGACCGGATCGATCGTCAGGCTGGACGGCGGCGCGTCGGCCGGCACCACCACGCTGCCCCTGCACTGGCCGCAGCTGTCCGGAACCCAGGCGGGCGCCGCGCCGGACACCGCGGCCTCGGGCGCGGCACCGCACCAGGAGGCCTCATGAACACGGACGGCACCACGGCCGCCCACCCGACCGACTACACCGTCGTGGGAGGCGGCGCGATCGGCGGCACCCTCGCCTTCCACCTCGCCGACGCCGGACACACCGTACGGATCGTCGACACCGACCCAGAGCACGTGGCCGCACTGCGCGCCCACGGACTCACCCTGCGGGGCCCGGACGGCGAGCGCACCGCCGCCGTCTCCGCGACCACGCCCGACGCGCTGGACCACCGGCCGCGCCACGTCCTGCTGTGCGTCAAGGCGCAGGCCACCGAGACGGCAGCCGACTGGCTCGCGACCGTGCTGGCCGACGACGGCTACGTCGTGTCGCTCCAGAACGGCCTCAACGAGCGGCTGATCGCACGGCGCGTGGGAACACACCGCACCATCGGCGCATTCGTGAACCTGTTCGCGGACGTGGTCGCACCCGGCGTCGTCCAGGACGGCGGCGCGGGCGCCCTCGTCTCCGGCGAACTCGACGGCGCGCCCAGCGAGCGCGTACGCACCCTCGTGCGCGACCTGCAGGCGTGGGGACCCGCCCGCGAGACGGCGAACGTCGCCGGATACCTGTGGTCCAAGCTGGCGTTCGGCTCCATGCTGACCGCGACGGCCCTCGTCGACGCGCCGATGGCACGGCTCATCGACGGACACCGCCCGCTGATGCACACGCTCGCCGCGGAGGTCGCGGCCGTCGCCACGGCGGACGGGCTCACACTCGAACCCTTCGACGCGTTCCAGCCGTCCGCCTACCTGCCCACCGCCGCCGCCGCGGAACGCGAGGCGGCGACCGACCGGCTGGTCGCCTGGCTCGGCGGGCAGGCCAAGGACCGCAGCGGCATCTGGCGCGACATCGCCGTACGCCACCGGCCGGTGGAGGTCCACCACCACTACCGGCCCGTCCTGAGCAGGGCCGCCCAACTGGCCGTCCCCACACCGGCACTCGAACACCTCCTGACGATGCTCGCCGAGGTCGAGTCGGGCACACGCCCCATGAGCGACGGCAACCTCACCGACCTGTACCGCCACACCCCCCACGGAAGCGCACGTTGAACACCGCATCCACCCCGCAGAGCGAACCGTCCGCCGCGTCCGTACACGACTGGGTCGCCGCCCACCGCGACACCATGCTCGACGAACTCGCCCGCTACGTGAACACCGACACACCGAGCGACGACAAGGAGTGCCTCGACGCGATCCTGCCCCGCCTGGAGGAGTGGCTCGAGCGCGCGCTCGGCACACCGTCCGCCAGGCACCGCACCGACGGCGGGACATACGGCGACACGCTGGTATGGGACTGGCCCGCCGCCCGCCCCGCCGGCCCGGACGCCGGCGCCGGCACGCCCGTACTGCTGCTCGCCCACTACGACACCGTGTGGGCGAAGGGCACCGTCGCCCAGCGGCCGTTCACCGTGGAGGGCGACCGCGCCACCGGGCCCGGCGTGTTCGACATGAAGGCCGGACTCGTACAGGCCGTGTGGGCGGTACGCGCACTCGACGCGCTCGGCCTGCCGCGCCCGCCGCTGCGCCTCGTGCTCAACGGCGACGAGGAGATCGGCAGCCCCGCGTCGCGCCCCGTGATCGAGGCAGCGGCCGGCGGAGTGCGCGCGGCCCTCGTCTTCGAGGCGTCGGCGGACGGCGCCGTCAAGACGGCCCGCAAGGGCGTCGGCCTCTTCCGGGTCACCGCGACGGGCATCGAGGCCCACGCCGGGCTCGACCCCGAGAAGGGCGTCAGCGCCGTGGACGAGATCGCCCGCGCCGTCCTGTCGCTGCACGCGCTCGCCGACCCGGCGGCCGGCACCACGGTCAACGTCGGGGTCGTCGGCGGCGGCACCCGCACCAACGTAGCGGCGGGCCACGCCGAGGCGCACATCGACGTGCGTGTCGCCGACGCGCGGGAGGCCGAGCGCATCGACCGTGCCCTGGCCGCGCTCCGTCCCCACGATCCGCGGGCCGTGGTGGAGTGGGACGGCGAGTGGAACAGGCCCGTCATGGAACGCACCCCTGGCAACGGCCGGTTGTACGCGCTCGCCCGCGAGCGCGCCGCCGCCCTCGGCCTCGACCTGCGCGAGTGCGCGGTCGGCGGCGCGAGCGACGGCAACTTCGTCACCGCGCTCGGCATCCCCGTCCTTGACGGGTTCGGCGCGGTCGGCGCCGGCGCGCACGCGCGCGAAGAGCACATCAGCCTGGCCGGCATGACGGATCGCACGGCACTCGCCGCCGAAGTCCTGCGCGCGCTGGCCGCCCCCGAGGCCGCGACCGCGGGCTGACCCCTGCCGCCGTGTCCCGCGTCCTCACGAGGTCCGGGACACGGTGGACGCGCCGCGGGCACGGCCGTCCGCGCGGTCCGACTCGCGAACGCCCCCTTGACGGTGGACGCGAACATTGCGAAGAATGATGCCGCCATGTCATGACAACGTTGTCTAGTCGGAGGTGCCACCGCGCGGCGACGCGGTCACCACCTTGGAGGAACCCCGATGAGATGGACCCGACTTCCGCGCCTGCGCACCGCGGGGGCGGTGACGGCCGCGGTCCTGATCGGCGGTGCGCTCGCCGCGCCCGCCGTGCAGGCAGCCCCGCTCAGCGCCGCCGGGGCGCACGGCCGACTCACCAGCCTGGTGAACCCGTTCATCGGCAGTCAGGACGAGGGCAACACCTACCCGGGCGCCACCGTGCCGTTCGGCATGGTGCAGTTCTCCCCCGACACCGGCCACAACACCGGGTACGACTACACGCAGAACCACATACGCGGCTTCTCGCTCGTCCACCTCTCCGGCGTGGGCTGCGGCCTCGGTGGCGACCTGCCCGTCCTGCCCACCACCGGTGACGTGACCGAGACGGACTACGCCAAGTACGCGGCCACGTTCAGCCACGACAACGAGAAGGCGAGCCCCGGCTACTACGAGGTCGGCCTCGACTCCGGCATCAAGGCGGAGCTCACCGCCACGCAGCGCACGGGCGTGCAGCGCTACACGTTCCCCGCGACCGACAAGGCGAACGTCCTGCTGAACGCGGGCCAGGCGCTGCACAAGACCCTCTCCACGAAGGTCACGATCCTCAACGACCACACGGTGCAGACGGCGATCACGGGCAGCGGCTTCTGCCAGGACACCAAGCCCTACACCGTCTACACGGTGACCCACTTCAACCGCCCCTTCACGACCTCCGGTACGTGGAACGGCGAGACGGTCACCGCGGGCTCCCGGCACTCCACCGCGACCTCGGGGCTCAACGGCGCCTACGTCCGCTTCGACACGCGCAAGAACCGCACCGTCGAGGCGACCACCGCGGTCTCCTACGTGGACGCCAGGGGCGCGGCGCTCAACCTCCGTGCCGAGGGCGGCCGTTCCTTCAAGCGCGTCGAGCACGCCGCCCAGGCGACGTGGGAGAAGCGCCTGGAGAGCGTGCGGACGCGCGGCGGCAGCGACACGCAGCAGAAGACCTTCTACTCCTCGCTGTACCGGTCCTTCCTCGCGCCGAACACCGGCAGCGACGTCGACGGGCGCTACACCGGCTGGGACCAGAAGATCCACAGGGCGAGGAACTTCACGTACTACCAGAACTTCTCGCTGTGGGACACCTACCGCACCCAGACCCAGCTGCTGTCGCTGCTCGCGCCGCGGCAGGCCCGCGACATGGCGATCTCGGTGCTCCAGATCGACAAGGACAGCGGCTGGCTGCCCAAGTGGGGCTACGGCACCGTCGAGACCAACATCATGACCGGTGACCCGGTCACGCCGTTCCTGACCAACGCCTACCAGCAGGGCCTGCTCAAGGGGTACGAGGAGGAGGCGTACAAGGCGCTGAAGAAGAACGCGGACGGCGTGCCGCCCACCGACTCCGCGCCGGTCGGGCGCGAGGGCAACAAGCAGTACATCGCGAACGGTTACGTGCCCTACATCGCGAACCACACGCACGCCAAGCCGGGCGACTCCGACTTCGACTACGGCGGCAGCGCGACGCTCGAGTACGCGCTCGCCGACGGCATGCTCTCCCAGATGGCGGCCGACCTCGGCCACAAGGCGGACGCCGCGCGCTACGCCAAGCGTGCCGAGAACTACCGCGACATCTTCGACCCCTCCACCGGCTTCTTCCGCTCGCGTGACACCACGGGCGCCTTCGCCGGCCCGGACGACCCGGCGAAGAGCGTCGGCTTCCACGAGGGCACGTCCTGGCAGTACCAGTGGCTGGTGCCGCAGGACATCCCGGGCATGGTGAGCCTGATCGGCGGCGAGAAGGCCGCCAACGACCGCCTCGACTCCTTCTTCGCCTACGACCAGCTCGTCAAGGACCCGGCGAAGACCGCCAGCGAGATCTGGGTCAACGGGCCCTACTCGTACTACAACGCGAACAAGTACAACCCGTCCAACGAGCCCGACCTCATCGCCCCGTACACCTACCTGTCCACCGGGCAGCCCTGGAAGACCACCGACGTGGTGCACGCCGCGCTGACCCTCTTCACCGACACGCCGACCGGCATGACCGGCAACGACGACCTGGGCACCATGTCCGCCTGGAACGTGCTCTCGTCCATCGGAATCTTCCCCGTGCAGCCGGGCACGAGCACCTGGGGGCTGTCCACGCCGATCTTCGACCGCGTCGACATCACCCTCGACCGCCACTACTACCCCCGCGGACACCTCACCATCAGGGCCGCGGGCACGTCCGACACCGACCGCTACACGCAGTCCGTCTCGGCCGACGGGTCCTCCTACGGCAAGACGTACCTGACGACCGACACGCTGCGGCGCACCCGTGACCTGACGTTCACGGTCGGCGCGCAGCCCTCGCAGTGGGGGACGTCCGCGAACGCGGCGCCGCCCGCCATCGTCGGCTCCGCCGGCTGACAGCGCCACGGCCCGCCGCCAGGACGGGCCGTGAGCGCGAGCACACGGGGTGCCCACCGATCCGGTGGGCACCCCGTGGCGTGCGCGTCGCGTGCGGTGGGCCGGTCAGGCGCCCGCCGCCGGCGGGCCCTCCCAGTCCCAGCGCAACCCGATCCGGCAGTGTCCCGCTTCGAGCGCCACGGCGTGGGCCGAGCCGGCCGCGTCGATGCGCAGCAGCCGCTCGCTGCGGTGGTCTTCGGCGTCCTCCCGCGCGCAGGCGCCGTCCAGGCGGTAGGAGTAGCAGGCGGACGGCAGGCACGCGGGGTCGAACCGCGCCTCCAGAACGTACTCGCGCACCGGCAGGTGCAGCGCGGCCTCGACATGGGTCTCGAACGGCCGCGGCACGGCATGCGTCAGCGTGTACTCGACGATCACGGTCTCGCCGCGCGCCAGCGGCCTGTCGAAGAGCAGCTCTGCGGCGAGCAGGCCTCCCTCGTGGCTCCTGACGACCCGCCCGGTGCGGCAGGGTGCCACGACCTCGATGCCGGGGGGAAAGCCCGGCTCGTCCAGCCGGTACACCGTCACCCAGCGGTCGGGGCCGTCGCGGTCGGCCCGCAGCAGCTGCCGCGTCCACTTGGAGCGGCTGCGGCCGTTCTCGTCGAACTCCATCCGGGTCTGGCAGCTGATCCGGGTCAGGCTCGCGTCCCAGCTCGTGTCGATCCCGCTGAGGGCGGGCAGCGAGAGGTCGGGGACGACGTTCTCCAGAGAGGCTTGCCCGTCGGCGCCGGCGGGTCTGGGACCGCGCGGGCGCGGCGGTCCGAGCAGCGCGAACAGGGCGCCGTCCGGCACCGGCAGGAAGCGCTCCATGGCACGGAGCGCGGCCAGCGAACGCGGCCGCTCAGGGCGGTACCTGCCGGACTGCCAGGAGCTCAGGCTCGCCAGGCTGACGTCGGCTCCGTGCCGCCGCAGCCGGTCCTGGACCCTGTCGAGGCTCAGCCCGCTCGCCGCGATGGCGGCGCGCAGCGCGTCGTGGAAGGGCCCGGTGCGCAGCAACTGCGCGAGCTGCGGCGACGGGCCCGCGCAGGCCGGGTCGACGAGTCCGCGGTGGACCACCGGAGCTGCCATGGACGCGGCGTGGGCCGTGCTTTCGAACTGCATGCGGTGTCTGCCTCCCGGACGGCCGCTGTGCTGTCCGGAACGCTACGCCGACTTGTTCGGTGCAGGTCAACCAAGGGTTACCCAAGAGGAAACCAGGACTGGAGCACGCGATTCCGGGACCGGCCGCTGACGTGCCGGCTCCCGGACCCGGCTCCACCGCTCAACTCGCGCCCGCATCCCGCCCCCAACTCCCGTAAAACTAAAAAGCCTGCGTCTCTTGCTGCACAGACTTTCGAACCGTCACTCTTCTGGTGCGCACAACCGTGAACGCCGGCCAGGCGGCCAAGCCGGACCGGCACCCCCCATCACGTGCTCCCCCCACGCACAGAAAGTGAGCGCACCCGTATGTCCTCTCACGTCTCCACCCGCCGCAATAGCCTCCGGGCGCTGTCCGTCGGCGCCGCCGTCGTCAGCGTGGCCGGTCTGAGCATGGCGGGCGCGAACGCGGCTCCGCGGACCCCCGCCCAGCTCACGTCGTCCATCGCGAGCCACGAATCGCACGCGCTCCACGGCTCCAGAGGCCACAACACCACGACGGAGGCGAGCAACTGGTCGGGTTACGCGGCCACCGGCGGCAGCGGCGCCTACAAGTCGGTCTCCTCGTCCTGGGTCCAGCCGGCCGTCAGCTGCACCTCGCAGAACACCTACTCGTCGTTCTGGGTCGGCATCGACGGATACAGCCAGAGCGACAGCGGCCTGGAGCAGACCGGCACCGAGGCGGACTGCATCAACGGCAGGGCCACCTACGGCGCGTGGTGGGAGGTGCTGCCCGCGGCGGAGAGCGCGTACTCGGTGACGGTCAGGCCCGGCGACCACCTCAAGGCCACGGTCACCAACGACGGCAACGGCCAGTACACCATGACCCTCGCCGACAGCACCGAGGGCTGGACGAAGACGACCCACCACGCCGGCAGCCAGGGCGTCAACGGCAGCTCCGCCGAGGTCATCGCCGAGGCGACCCAGGTCAACGGCCAGATAGCCGCGCTCTCGAACTTCGGGACCGTCAACTTCAGCGGCGCGACGGCCAACGGGTCGACCCTGCCCGGCAGCTCCGACGAGATCGTCATGGAGAACTTCAACACCGGCTCCGTCAAGGCCCAGCCGAGCGCGCTGTCCGCAGGCGCGTTCTCCGACACCTGGCGCAACTACAACTGACAGGTACGAAGCCCCGCGCCGTCGGGCGCCACCCAACCGGGTGGCGCCCGACGGGCGTTCCGGCCCCCGGGCGTCACGGCGATCCGATTCTGGCGTGTCCGCGCCATGGACAGTCAACTCACCGCCTGGCAATCTGAGTTGAGCACTCCGGGAGGAGCGTGACAACGTTGTCGTCCTCCCGGTACCCCGTACCCCCCACCATCGGGAGCAGCCGTGAAGACGAACAGACGCAAGGCGGCGGGACTCGCAGGCGCCGCGCTCGGCATCGCCGCCCTGGGCTTGACCGTCCCCGCCCATGCCCAGCCGGCGCCCGCCGCGGGCGCGGTGGCCACCCATGTCTCCGCGTCCCAGCAGCGGGAGGCGAGCCACTTCTGGACGGCCTCGCGGCTGCGCTCGGCCCGCGACGTCACCACCGCGCCGCGAGCGCACGCGGGCGCCGCCGCGCCCGAAGGCACGGCCGGCGCGCCCGTGTCGGTACCGCCGGTGACGGGCCCGGCGGCCGCCGATCGGGCTGCCACGGCCGCGCGTCCCGCGGCCTCAGCGCCGACGGCGTGGACGGGCGGCGGCCTGATCAGCACGACCGCGGGCAAGGTCTTCTTCCAGAACAACTCGGGCGGGACCTTCGCCTGCACGGCCACCGTCGCCAACAGCGACAACAAGTCGATCGTCCTGACCGCCGGACACTGCGTGGTCAACGCCTCGACCGGCGAGGTGTACCACAACTGGGTCTTCATCCCCGGGTACAACAACGGCAACCGTCCCTACGGCACGTTCACCGCCACCGACCTCTTCCACGACGACCAGTACGTCTCGACCGGCGGCAACGCCAACTACGACTTCGCCTTCGCCAAGGTGGGGCAGGTGGGCGGCCGTACGCTCGTCGACACCGTGGGCGCCGAGGGCATCGCCTTCAACTCCCCGACAGGGCAGGACGTGCACTCCTTCGGGTACGGGGGCTCGGCCGCCGAGGGCAGCGGCGAGCGCCTGAACCACTGCGAGGGAACGGAGTTCGCCGACACGGGGCGTGCCGGCTCCACGATGTGGGGCATCGACTGCGTGCAGTCGGGCGGCTCGAGCGGCGGCGGGTTCCTCTCGAACTTCGACACCTCGACCGGCGGCGGCTACCTGGTCGGCAACATCAGTGTGAGTGCGGGGAGCAACGAGTACCACCCGTACCTCGGCAACGAGGCGTTGAGCCTCTACCAGCGGGCCGGCGCCTGAGCAATCCGGGTGCGGGCGTCAGGATCTGCCCGTCACACCGGCGATGACGGCGGCCACCACCTGGAGTACGGCTTCCGCCCTGGGCGGAGCGGCCTTGCGGTCGGCGAACAGGAGGTGGCCGCTGCCCGTCAGGGTCGGGGCGAGTGCGTCGATGTCGGCGTCCGCCGCGATCCTGCCCAGGTCGCGTTCGGCGGTGAGGTACGAGGCGAACATGGCCGTGGCCTCGGTCAGGAGCGGGATGCCGGCCGGCGTGGTCGCACGCAGCCGCGCGCGCAGCTCGTCCCGTGACGTCACGAGGCCGACGATCGCCACCGCGACCGTCCCGAACAGCTCGGTCAGTGCCGCGGTGACATTGCCCGCGACGGTGCCGGTGCCCGCCGCGTCCCGCAGGGCGGCCGCCTGGCCGTCCAACCGGGCGATCCTGTCGCGCACGAGCTCGGCCAGGAACGCGTCGAAGTCGGCGAAGTGACGGTGCAGCACGCCCTTGGCGCACCCCGCCTCGGTCGTCACCGCCCTGCTGGTCAGCGCGTTCGGCCCGTCGCTCAGCAGCACGCGCTCGGCCGCGTCGAACAGCTGCTCGCGCGCATCGCGCAGCGCCACCCCTGTCGGCAACTGCCGCTCCTCTCCTCATGGCCCGCACGGTTGTCGAGTGGGCATGTGCCCACTAGGGTGGGCGTATGCCCACTCTACCGCCGGAGCACCCGGGTCCCGCACGAGACGAGCCGCACCGGCTCAGGACGGTGGCGGAGTCCTTCGGCTCCGACCCCGGCCGCTACGACCGGTCGCGGCCCCGGTATCCCGGGGCCCTGATCGAGCGGATCGCGACCGCCGCCGCGGGAGGCGCCGTCCTGGACGTCGGCTGCGGCACCGGCATCGCCGCCCGTCAGCTCAGGGCGGCCGGGTGCCGGGTGCGCGGCGTCGAGCCCGACGCGCGGATGGCGGCCGTGGCGCGGCGGGACGGTATCGAGGTCGACACCGGGCGCTTCGAGGAGTGGGATCCTACGGGGCGCGTGTTCGACGCGGTCGTCGCGGGCCAGGCGTGGCACTGGATCGATCCGGCCGCCGGAGCGGTGCGGGCCGCACGGGTACTGGTGCCGGGCGGCCGGCTGACCGTGTTCTGGAACGCCTTCCAGCTCCCGCTCCCCGTCGCGGAGGCCGTCGCCGCGTCGTGCGAACGGGTGATGCCCGGAGCGCCGTTCGACTTCAGCGCGGTCACCAAGCCGGCCGCGGAGGGCTACCGGCCCTTCCAGGACATGGCCGCCGACGGCATGCGGCGGTCGGGCGGCTTCCGCGACCCCGACCTGTGGCGCTTCGACTGGGAGCGGCGCTACACCCGGGACGAGTGGCTGGAGCAGATGCCCACCCAGGGCGCCTTCACGCGCCTCGCGCCCGACGCCCTCGCCGAGGTGCTGGCGAGCGCGGGATCCGCCATCGACGCGCTCGGAGGCGCGTTCACGATGCCGTACGCCACGGTGGCGGTCAGCGCGGCGCGCGCCGGCAGCGCCGGCAGCGCCGGCTGACCCGCCGTCCACGCTCCGCTGCCCGAGGTCAGTTCGCCGGCGCCGCCTCGGCGCTCAGCAGCGTGCGCAGGTCGTCGAAGTGACGGTGCATCGTCTCCGCCGCCCGCTGCCGGTCGCCCGTCTCCAGGGCGGTGACGATGGCCTGGTGCTGCTTCCACGTCGACAGGGGGTCCGACGGGCCGCCGTGCAGTTCGGCCCGCACCTGGTTCATCGCCGACCAGAAGGCGTCGAGCACCTCGCTCAGCAGGTGGTTGCCGAGTGTGCCGTAGAGCGTGGAGTGGAACGCCCGGTCGGTGGCGGGGGCGACGCCGCCCTGCTCGGCCTCCTGCCGCATGGTGTCCACGATCGACCGCAGGGACGCGAGGTCGCCGGGCGGCAACGCGCCCGCGATCGAGCTGATCAGGCCGGTCTCCAGCGCCTCGCGCACGGCCATCAGCTCGTACAGGCCCGCCTCGCCCTGGTGGTGGCGCACGGCCGCGCGGAAGGCGATGCCCTCGGCGAGCGAATCGAGGGACAGGCTCCCCACGTAGGTGCCGAAGCCGTGCCGGATGTCGACGATGCGCATGGCCTGCAACGCCTTGAGAGCCTCGCGTACCGAGTTGCGGCTGATGTCGAGGAGCTTCGTCAGCTCGGTCTCGGTCGGCAGCGCGTCTCCAGGGGCCAGCCGGCGGTCCAGGATCAGCTGCTTGATGTGCGCCTGGGCGTCCTCGGACCTGCTCGGCCTGCTCATCGGCGCTTCCTCCGCTTTTCGCTTCGCGCTTTTTGACGGCTCCCGGCTCTTGACCGGACGCGCCAACCTGGGCTTACCTTAGCCCCCAGATAGGACATCCTACGTTCTACATCCATACGGTCACTCAAGCTGGAGCACCTCATGGCACTGCCCGCCCCGTTGCGCGGCGTCGTTCCCCCCGTCTGCACCCCCCTGGACGCGGAGGGCGAGGTCGACACGGCCTCGCTGACCCGGCTCGTGGAACACCTCGTCCGCGGTGGCGTGCACGGCCTGTTCGCGCTCGGCTCGACCGGTGAGGTCGCCTACCTCACCGACGCCCAGCGGCGCACCGTCCTCGAAACGGTGGTGTCCGCCGCGGCCGGCCGCGTCCCCGTGCTGGCCGGCGTCATCGACACCACCACGCCGCGCGTACTGGACCACGCACGGGCGGCGGCCCTGGCCGGCGCGGACGCCGTCGTCGCCACGGCCCCCTTCTACACGAGGACCCACCCGCTGGAGATCGCCGCGCACTTCCGCAGGATCCGCGCGCTGTGCGACCTTCCACTCTTCGCCTACGACATCCCCGTCTCCGTCCACAGCAAGCTCTCCACCGACCTCGTGCGGGAGCTCGCCCTCGACGGCACGCTCGCCGGCGTCAAGGACAGCAGCGGCGACGAGGGCGGCCTGCGGCGCCTGATGGCGGCGCTCGGCGGCCCCGACCGCGCGGCCCAGGGCGCACCCGGGTTCAGCGTGCTCACGGGCGGCGAACTGACCGTCGACGCGGCCCTGCTGTGCGGCGCCGACGGTGTGGTCCCGGGCCTCGGCAACGTCGACCCCGCCGCCTACGTACGCCTCTACGACGCCGCGAGGGGCGGCGACTGGCAGCGCGCCGCCGCCGAACAGGAGCGGCTCGTCGCGCTCTTCGCGATCGTCGACGCGGGTCCCGAGGACCGGATGGGCCGATCGTCCTCCGCGCTCGGCGCCTTCAAGGCCGCGCTGCGGCTGCGAGGAGTGATCGAGCGGCACGACACCGCGTTCCCGCAGATCCCGCTGGACGACGAGTCCGTCGCGCGCGTGGCGAAGCTCCTCGCGGACGCGGGACTCGGCGCGGCCCGGTGAGCGTGGCACGCCCCGCGGCAGCCATCGGGGCCCGGCCCGTGGTGGGCCTCGACCTCGGCGGCACCAAGATCGCCGCGGCGCTCGTCGCCCCCGACGGGACGGTACGTGCCCGATACAGCTGCCCCACCCCGGCGACGGAGGGCGCGGACGCCGTGCTCGACGCGCTCGCCCACGCGGCCGCCGCCGTCCAGGGCGGCGCGCAAGCGCAGGCCATCGGGGTGGCCGCGGCGGGGGTCGTCGACCCGGCGGCCGGGGTGGTACGCGCGGCGACCTCCACCATCGCGGACTGGTCAGGGGTACGGCTCGCCCCGCTCCTCGCGGCCCGCACCGGGTGCCGGGTCGCCTGCGACAACGACGTCCGTGCGGCCGCGGCGGCCGAGTACGCCGCCCTGCAAGCGCCCGGCGCGTCGCTGCTGCACCTGTCCGTCGGCACCGGCGTGGGCGGCGCCGTCGTCGCGGACGGCCGGATGCTGCGCGGATACGCCGGCGTCGCGGGCCACCTCGGCCACCTGCCGAGCCCCGAGGCAGCGGGGCTGCCCTGCAGTTGCGGGGCGCTCGGTCACCTGGAGGCGGTGGCGGCGGGCCCCGGGATCGCCGCCCTGTACAACCGCCTTGCCGGCGGAGAACCGGCACCGCTCGAAGAGGTGGCGCGACGCGCGGCCGCCGGCGATCCGCACGCGGCCGGGGCGATCGCGACCGGGGCCACCGCCGCCGGCCGTGCGCTCGGCGGCCTGACCAACGCGCTCGGCCCCGGGCACGTGGTGGTCGGCGGCGGCGTCACCGGCATCGGAGACCCGTACTGGGCGCCGCTGCGCGCCGCCTTCGCCGCCGAACTGATCGAGCCCCTTCGCTCGGCGCCGGACGCACTCGTCCCGCGCCCGCCGCTCGCAGGACCCGACGCACCCGTTCTCGGCGCGGCCGCTCTCACCGCCACCGCCCCTCTGCACGCCCCGGACACCGGAGAGACCCGATGAAACCTTCCGCCTCACTCACGCAGGACGCCTCCACGCAGGACGCCTATACGCAGGTCGCCTCCACCCAGGACGCCGCCGCGTTCGTCTCCGCGCTCAGGGGACAGCTCGTCGTCTCCTGCCAGGCCCCTCCCGGCGACCCCCTGCGCGACACCGCCACGATGGTGCGGATGGCCCGCGCCGCGCAGGCCGGCGGCGCCGTCGCCATCCGCGCCAACGGGCCCGACGACGTCGCCGCCATCGCGGCGGCCGTGCCGCTCCCGCTGATCGGCCTGTGGAAGGACGGCGACCAGGGCGTCTACATCACGCCCACCGTGCGCCACGCACTCGCCGTACGTGCGGCGGGCGCGGCGGTTGTCGCCGCCGACGCCACCGACAGGCCGCGCCCGGACGGCAGCACGTTCACGGAGATCGTCGAAGCCGTCCACGGAGACGGCGGCCTCGTGATGGCCGACATCTCCACCGCCGAGGAGGGCATCGCCGCGCAGCGGGCGGGCGCCGACCTGCTCTCCACCACCCTGTCGGGATACGTCCCGGGACAGCACCGGGGGAGCGGGCCCGACCTCGACCTGGTCGCCGAACTCGCCGGTGCCACCGACCTGCCGGTGATCGCCGAGGGCAGGATCGGCACGCCCGACCAGGCGGCGGAGGCGCTGCGCCGCGGCGCCCACGCCGTCGTCGTCGGCACCGCCATCACCGCGCCCGGCGCCATCACCGCCAGGTTCGCGGCGGCCCTCGCAGCAGACGCCCGCTGACCCGGCACCGCTTCCCGCGGCCCTTCCCCGTCCCCTACGCTCATCCAGCCACCGCCGGGTCCGGAGGCTGGACCATGGAGAGACATGCACAACCCCACCACCACCGCGCCACCGTGGTACCGCGAGCTCGGTGCCCGCCGCTGGAAGGCCTTCTTCGCGGCCTGGCTCGGCTATGTACTCGACGGCTTCGACTTCGTGCTGATCACACTCGTCCTCACGGAGATCGCCCACGACTTCCACCTGAGCACCGTCGAGTCCGCGAGCCTGGTCTCGGCCGCGTTCATCACCCGCTGGCTCGGCGGCGCCGTGCTCGGCGCGGTCGGCGACCGCTTCGGCCGCAAGTACTCCATGATCTTCAGCATCCTGCTGTACACACTCGGGACGCTGGCCTGCGGTTTCGCCTGGAACTACACCAGCCTGTTCGCCGCGCGCCTGGCCATCGGCATGGGCATGGCGGGGGAGTACGGGGCGAGCGCCACCTACGTGCTGGAGAGCTGGCCCGCCAGGATGCGCAACAAGGCGAGCGGCTTCCTGATCTCGGGCTACTCCGTGGGCACCGTCATGGCGGCCGAGGCGTACAAGATCGTCGTCCCCAACCTCGGCTGGCGCTGGATGTTCTACATCGGGCTCGTCCCGATCGTCATCGCGCTGTGGGTGCGCCGCGCGCTGCCCGAGGCCGACGAGTGGCAGGAGCAGGTCGCCGACCGCTGCGCGCGGCCCAACCCCTTCCGGCCGCTGTTCCGTACGTCCGGGCTCGCAGCGGTGAACGTCGTGCTCGCCGCGCTGGCGACCGTCTCCCTGTTCTGCGTGTTCACCTCGAACGCCGGCGGCCTGACGCTCCCGCTGTCCGTCGTCGCCGGTCTCTGCCTCGCCGCCTTCGCCGTCCAGCTGGGCGGACGCCGCTGGCTGCTGTACCTGTCGCTGATGGTCACCATCTTCGTGGCCTTCATGTACAGCTGGCCCATCCAGGCGCTGCTGCCGACCTACCTCAAGACCCAGCTGCACTACTCGACGGGCCAGGTGACCGACGTCCTGTTCTACGCGGGCTTCGGCACCGTCGCCGGCTGCTGGCTCGCGGGCTTCCTCGGGGACTGGATCGGCACGGTCAAGGCGTACGCCTTCACACTGCTCGCATCGCTGATCTTCGTCTACCCGGTCTTCGCCACCCACGACAACCTGCCCCTGCTGGGAGTCCTTCTCTTCGTGCTCCAGGCACTGAGCTTCGGCATCTCCAGCCTGCTGCCCCGCTACATCGGCGGCCACTTCCCGACCGAGTCGCGCGCCGCGGGCCTCGGCTTCACGTACAACGTCGGCGCGCTGGGCGGGGCGGTCGCCCCGGTGCTCGGCGCGCGGCTCGCGGACGGCATGAAGCTGGGCACCGCGCTCGCCGTGCTGACCGCGGTGGGCACCGTGGTCGTGGTCGCCCTCGTCGGCTTCGACGTGCCGGGCCGGCTGCAGCGCCTGGTCACCCCGGGCGAGGTACGCGACCACCTGGCGGCGGAGCCGTCGCCGGACGCCGCGGGATCGACCGCCGGCGCGCAGGCAGCCCGCGGGTAGGCTCCGGCACGTCCCGCGGCGGGGTCTTTCACGTCCGGCTACTGGTGCCCCGTGAACATGTCGATCAGGCCGTGGGGCGCGTCGTCGCCGAACATGAGCTCGTGGAGGCGGGCGGCCTCGACGGCCTCCGCGGCGCTGCGGGGGAACAGCTCCCGCTCGTAGGCGGCGAGCGCGGCCTCGGCGTCTTCCGGGTGCGCGGCGATGGCCCCGCCGAGTTCGGCGCCGTCGTACATGGCCAGATTGGCGCCCTCGCCCGACGGGACCATGAGGTGCGCGGCGTCGCCGAGCAGGGTCACCCCAGGAACCCGGTCCCACCGGTGCGCGGCGGGCAGGGCGTGCAGCCGGCGGAGGACCGGCGCGGTCTCGCCGTCGGTGATCAGCGCGGTGAGCTCGGGTGCCCAGCCGCCGAACTCCTCCGCCACGCGCGCGGCGGCAGCGCCGGGATCGGTGAAGTCGACTGCGGCGAACCAGTTCTCCGGCCTGCGCAGTGCCACGTAGGTGTGGAGCGTCCCGCCGCTCTCCCGGTGGGCCTGAATGCCCTTGCCCGGCGCCAGTGCCATCATCCCGCCGTCGCCGACCGCCTTCGCCGCCGCCGTGTGGCGGGTGTCCGCGTCGTACAGGTACGTCTCGACGAACGACGTGCCGGAGTACGCGGGTGTGGCGCGGGAGAGCAGCGGGCGCACCCGTGACCAGGCGCCGTCCGCGCCGACCAGCAGGCTCGTCTCCACCGTGCCGCCCTCGGCGAACGCCACCTCGTGGCGTCCCCCGCCGAGGGGGCGGACGCGGCTGACCTTGCGGCCCCACTGGACGGTGCCGTCGGGGAGGGAGTCGAGCAGGAGCTGCCGCAGGTCGCCGCGGAGCACCTCGGGGCGCCCGCCCGTGCCGTCGTCGGGCTCGTCGAGCAGGAGGGTCCCGTCCGGGGCGAGGACCCGTGTCGCCTCGCGCCCTTCGAGGACGAGGCCGCGGAACGCGTCGAGCAGGCCGGCCGCCCGCAGGGCCGGCTGTCCGTTGTTCTCGTGGATGTCGAGCATCCCGCCCTGCGCGCGGGCCGCCGGCGACGGCTCCGCCTCGTACACCGTGGCCGGAATGCCGTGGACGTGCAGGACCCGGGCGAGCGTGAGGCCGCCGAGGCCGGCACCGATGATCGTGACGTGGGTACGCATGGTGCACCTCCGGATGTGCGTCGTCTCTGGTACGCCGTTCCATTCTTGGAACGGCGTACCAGATATGTCAAACTTGCGGCATGGCAACGCGGACGCGCCGCTCGCAGCGACGCACAGAGGCGCTCTCCCGCGAGCGCATCGTGAAGGCTGCCGTCGAGCTGCTCGACGCGTCAGGTGAGAGCGGGCTGACGTTCCGGGTGCTGACCGAGCGCCTCGAGACCGGGCCGGGGGCGATCTACTGGCACGTGGCCAACAAGGACGAGCTGCTCGCCGCCGCCACCGACGCCGTCGTCGCCGGTGCCGTGGCCACCGGGGCCACCGGCATCACCGGGGCCGGCGAGCCATCGCAGGAACCGGAGGACGGGATCCGTGACGTCGCCCTGCGCCTGTTCGACGCGACCGAGGCGCACCCCTGGCTCGCCGCGCAGCTCGCGACTCAGCTCTCCCGCAACCCAGGGGGGACTGTCGCACCGCGGATCCTGGAGGGCATCGGCCGGCACGTGCGGGCACTTGGCGTGCCCCAGGACGGCTGGTTCACGACGGCCTCGGCGCTGATGCACTACATCCTCGGCGCGGCCGGCCAGAACGTCGCCAACACCGAGAGCGCCCGCGCTCTCGGCCCCGAGGCCGACCGCGGCGACTTCCTCGGCACCGTGTCGGCGGCGTGGAAGAGGCTCGACCCCGACGACTACCCGTTCACCCGGGCCGTCGCGGAGCAGGCACGCACGCACGACGACCGCGAGCAGTTCCTCGCGGGTGTCGATCTCCTGCTCACCGGCATCAACGCCGGCCACCCGCGCACCGCGTAAAGCCCCGGCGTCCGCGGCCCCCGGCCCGTACCGTGAGCCCCATGACCGACGAGGAGTTCCGGCACCCGGCGCTCGCCGCGATCTACGACGCGCTCGACCCGGACCGCGGCGATCTCGACGCCTACGTCCGCGCGGTGGGCGAGTTCGGGGCCCGCAGCGTGCTGGACGTGGGGTGCGGGACGGGGGTGTTCGCCCTGCTCCTGGCAGAGCGCGGGGTCGATGTCGTGGCCGTCGATCCCGCCGAGGCGTCGCTGGTCGTGGCACGCCGTAAACCGGGCGCCGCGCGCGTGCGGTGGATACACGGGGACGCGACGGCGCTGCCGCCGCTGCGGGTCGACGCCGCCACGATGACCGCGAACGTCGCCCAGGCCATCGCCGAACCGGGCGACTGGCACAGCACACTGCGGACAGTGCACGCGGCACTGCGCCCGGGCGGCCGCCTGGTGTTCGAGACCCGGGACCCCGCCAGGCGCGCCTGGCGGCAGTGGAACCGCGACGCCTCCTACAGCGTGACGGACGTCCCCGGCGTGGGCGCGGTCGAGAGCTGGATGCAACTCACTGATGTCAGCGGCCCGTTGGTGACGTTCCTGTGGACGTACGTGTTCGCCGCCGACGGGCGGACGCTGACATCGCGCTCGACACTGCGCTTCCGCGAACGGGAGGAGACCGAGGCCGACCTCGTCGCCCACGGCTACGTCGTCGAGGACGTCCGTGACGCCCCCGACCGCCCAGGCCGCGAGTTCGTCTTCGTCGCGCGGCGGCCGTCGACGGGCCGTGACGGCGGCGACAGCACGACGCCGCCGACCGCGCGGCCCGGCGGTGTCAGGCGCCGGTGACCTTCGCCGCGAACGCGTCGAGGTTCCCCGCCATGCGCGCCAGGCGCTCGTCCAGCGTCAACGACTCCTCGTACCGTCCCGCGCGCAGCTTGGGCTGCCGCTTCCCGCGCACGTACAGGGGGCACGCGAGGTCCGCGCACACATAGATCCCGACCGTGTTGCCCTCACGGCCCCGCGCGCCCGCGAGCGGCGCGGCCAGCAGGGTCACACCGGAAGAGGCGTGGCCCGTCAGGCAGATCTGGCACAGACTCGACTTGACCGCGCTGGTGCGGCCCACCGACGGCACACGCAGCGTGATGCCGAGCGGCCCCTGCGCCCCGGACATCACGAGGTGCGCCCGCAGCGGGGCCCCCGGATCCACCCACCCGAGGAAGTCCAGATCGCCCCAGGGCAGGCCGGCGAAGTCGAGGGGCAGCCGCAGCCGTGTCGCCTCACCCTTCGTGCAGTTCACGAACGACGAGCGGATCTGTTTCTCGGTGAGTGGTTCCACGGGATCCCACTGTAGGTACCGGCCTGACCTGCTCGCATCACAATTTCCGCCGGGACCGGCGCCCGCGCCCGCGCCTGCGCCGCGGGGCGAGGACGCGCCGTCACCAGGGGAGCGGGCCCTGAGCGTCGAAGAAGCCGCCCGTGGGCCCGTCGGCGCCCACCTGCGCCATGCGGACGATGATGCCCGCCCCCTGCTCGACCGTCTGCACGCCGGTGTTCCCGTTCAGGTCGGTCTTGGTGAACCCGGGCTCGACCGCGTTGATCCGCATCTCGGGGAACGCCTTCGCGTACTGCACCGTGATCATGTTCACGGCCGTCTTGGACGCCGGGTAGGCCACCCCCGGATAGGCGTAGGCGGGCGTGCCCGGCGCGGAGAGCCCCGCGAGCGAGGCCAGGCCGCTGCTCACGTTGACCACGACGGGCGCGGCCGAACTGCGCAGCAGCGGCAGGAACGCGTGCAGGACGCGCACGGTGCCGAACACGTTGGTTTCGAACGTCTGACGGACCACGTCGGCCGTCGTACCCGCCGCCCCGATCACGGTGTTGCCCTCGCCGCGGTGCTCGATCCCCGCGTTGTTGACCAGCACGTCGAGCCCTCCGGCGTCTTCGATGGTGCGCGCCGCGGCCGCCACGGAGGCGTCGTCGGTCACGTCGAGGACGACGAGCCGCGCCCCCAGTTCCTCGGCGGCACGGCGCCCGCGCCCGGCGTCCCGGCTGCCGATGAAGACGGTGTGTCCCGCCGCGACGAGCCTGCGGGCGGTCTCGAAGCCGAGACCCTTGTTCGCTCCGGTGATCAGTGTTGTCGTCATGGCTCCACCCTGCGGCGCGCGCTCGCGGCCGGCCAGGCGTCCCGTCTTCCTGGGACCAGCGGTACCACCCGGCCGCCCGTCAGCCCTGTCAGCCCCGTCAGGCCTGTCAGCCCCGCCTGACCCGCGTCGACTCCCGCACCACGAGCCGGTACGGGGGGTGGATGCGGCGCGGCTCGTCCGAGGGGGACGGAGGCGTCGTGATCCGCGTGACCAGGCACTCCACGGCCAGCTCCGCGATCGCCGCCTTGTCCGGGGCGATGGTGGTGAGCGACACCGCCCCGTAGTGGCCCTCCTCGATGTCGTCGAAGCCGACCACGGCGACGTCCTCGGGGATGCGCAACCCGCGTTCGTAGAGTGTGCGCATCGCGCCGAGCGCCATCATGTCGTTGTAGGCGAACACCGCGTCGGGCCGCTCGCCCCGGTCGAGCACCGCCGCCATCGCGACCGCGCCGTCACGGCGCCCGTACCCGTCCGTGGCGACCACGAGCGACTCGGGCGGTGTCATGCCGTTCGCCTCGATCTCCGCGCGCCACCCCTGCAGGCGCAGGTGGGCGGGCTGGCGCTCGCTCTCGTGCCGAGCGCCGAGGAAGGCGATGCGGCGCCTGCCCAGGTCGAGGAGGTGGCGCACGGCGGTCCTCGCGGCGGCGATGTTGTCGATCGCGATGTGGTCGTACGGCGCGTCGTACTGGCGCTCGCCCAGCAGGACCATCGGCGGCCCCGCCGGGCGGGCGACCAGGTCCTCGTTCTCCAGCTCGATCGGGCTGAGGATCAGGCCGTCGATGACGTGCGACCGAAACCCCTGGGAGACGAGGTTCTCCAACTCGCGCCGGCCCGCGGTGTGGTCGAGCAGCACGGTGTGCTCGTGGCGCACCGCCGCGTCGATCACCGCGCCCGCCACCTCGGCGAAGTACGGGTTGCCGAGTTCGGGGACGGCCAGCGCGATGATGCCCGTACGCCCCTTGCGCAGATGGCGCGCGCTCAGGTTGGGCCGGTAGCCGAGATCGTCGATGGCCCGCTGCACCCGGGCCCTCGTGCTGGGTGTGACATGGGGAAAGTCGTTGACGACGTTCGACACGGTTTTCACCGATACGCCCGCTCGCTGCGCGACATCCTTGAGGCTGACGCCCACGGCGCTCCTTGTCCTGGGCCGGGCCGCGTTGCCCGGATGCTGTGCTGCGCTGTCGCGGCGGGCGGGCCCGCCGTTTCCCGCGCCGTGAGCGGCTCCGCGGGACCGTGGCCCTGGGCGCCGCTCCGCCGGGGCGGCGCCCAGGAACGGGTCACGGTAGTTTCTGGGTTCGGCTGAGTATCGTCTGCAACAGGACCACCAGGGCGAGGAAGGCGCCGTTGACGGCGTCGGTGAAGGCCGAACCGTACTGCGAGAAGTAGTGGTCGATGAGGTTGTGGATCACGGCGAGCAGCAGGACGCCGCTGACCGTTCCGCCGACCGACCCGCTGCCACCCGTGAGCAGCGTCCCGCCGATCACCACCGAGGCGATCGCCGTCAGTTCGTAGCCTACGCCGATGGTGGTGACGCCCGAGCCGAGGCGTGCGCCGCCCAGCGCCCCGGCCGCCGCGGCGAGCGTGCCCGACAGCACGTAGACGAGGACCTTGGTGCGCTGGACGGGCAGTCCCATCAGCAGCGCCGCGTTCTCGTTGCCGCCGAGCGCGGTGAGGTTCGCGCCGAAGCGTGTGCGAGTGAGCAGCAGCGCGCCGAGCGCGAACAGCGCGGCCACGATCAGCACGGGCACCCAGGTGCCGCCGCCGAGCTGCCGGAAGAACGAACCCTTGGGGACCAGATAGGTCTTCGAGCCCTCGTGGGTGAGAGCCTGGAGCAGCCCGCGCGCGCCGAGCAGCCCGGCGAGGGTGACGATGAACGGCGCCATCTTCGTCCGCGCGACGAGCAGACCCTGCATGGTGCCCCAGGCCGCGCCCACCGCCAGCGGCAGCAGGATGGCCAGCCAGGTTCCGGTGCGCGAGCCCTCCGCCCCGAGCACCCCGCCCAGCGCGTACATCGAGCCGACCGAGAGGTCGATCCCGCCCGTGATGATCACGAAGGTCATGCCGAGCGCCAGCAGCCAGACGAACGCGTTGCCGCCGAGGATGCTGCTGACGTTCGCCCAGGTCGGGAACGCCGACGAGGTGGCCGACGCGATGATCACGACCAGCACGAGGACCGCGAGGGCGCCGTGCTGCTGGAGGCGGCCCGCCAGCCGCTCGCGCGCCGGCGCGCGCAGGTCCTGCCCGGATCCTGGCGGCCCCGGGGTGACGGCCGAACTCAGGGTGGCGCTCATCGGGTACCACGCTCCTGGGACGCGTAGACGGCGAAGCAGATGATGACGGCCTCGACGATCTGGGTGTACGAGTTGGGCACGTTGTGCTGGGTCAGTACGGCGGTGATGAGCTGCATGAACAGCGCGCCCGCCACCGTGCCGAGCACGCGCACGCGGCCACCGCTGAGCGGTGTGCCGCCCACGACGACCGCCGTGATGGCGTTGAGCTCCATGTTGATGCCCTGGTTGGCCGGATCGGCCTCCGCGCCGTGACCCACGATCATCACACCCGCCAGCGCGGCCAGTACACCGGAGATCACGTACACGGTGATCAGCACGCGGCGCACCGGCAGGCCCGACAGGCCGGCCGCGGTGCGGTTGTCGCCCACCGCCACCAGCTGCCTGCCGAAGGTGGTGCGGCGCACCAGCAGGGCCGTCAGGACCGCGGCGGCCGCGGCGATCCACGCCATGTACGGGACGCCGGCGAGGGCGCCGGTGCCCAGGTCGAGGGCCCCGGCCTGGTTGACCGGCTTGGCGGAGTTGCCGTTGACGATCTCGGCCAGACCGCGCACGCCGATCATCAGGGACAGCGTGGCGACGATGGGCTGCACCCGCGTGAGTGCCACCATGGCGCCGCCCGCGGCGCCCGAGGCGGCGCCGAGCAGCAGCGCGACCGGCAGCGCGACGGGCAGGCCGTAGCCGAGGTACAGCGGGAGGATGGACGCGGACAGCGCGATGACCGCGCCGACCGAAAGGTCGATGCCCTCCGTGCCGATCACCAGGGCCATGCCGAGCGCCACCAGCAGCGTGGGAGAGACCTGGAACAGCTGCACGCGCAGGTTGTCGGCCGACAGGAAGTGGCCGTCGAGGCCCACCGCGACGATGGCGAGGACGATCAGCGCCGCGTAGACGCCGTACTCCTGGAGCAGCCGCAGCGCCCGGTCGCGGTCGAACACGGGGGTCTGCAGGGTCTCTGCGCTCACCGGCGCGACTCCTTCGTTGTGGGCGGGGTGCCGGGGGCTGCGGCGCCGGCGTCCACGCCGGTGTCCGCGTCGGTGTCCGCGTCGGTGTCCGCGCTGGTGTCCGCCTGCGGGTCCGCCGCGGCGAGGGCGCTCAGCAGTTGCTCCTCGCCGACCTCGTCCCCCGTCAGGTGCCCCACGACGCGGCCGTCCTTGAGGACGACGACCCGGTCGGACCCCTCGATGAGCTCCTCCAGGTCGGACGAGATGAGCAGCACGCCGAGCCCGTCCGCGGCCAGTTCGTCGATCAGGGCCTGCACCTCGGCCTTGGCGCCGACGTCGATGCCGCGGGTCGGCTCGTCGAGCAGCAAAGCCTTGGGGCTGAGGCACAGCCACCGGGCGAGCAGCACCTTCTGCTGGTTGCCGCCGGAGAGGTCGCTGACCTTCTGGTCCGGGCTCGACGCCTTGATGCGCAGCCGGTCCATGAAGAACCGCACCACCTCGTCCTGCTTCGCCCGGGAGACGATGCCCGCTCGCGACAGCCGGGGGAGTGCCGCCAGCGAGATGTTCTCGCGGACCGAGAGGTTCGGGATGATGCCCTCCGCCTTGCGGTCCTCGGGCAGCATGACCACCCCGGCCCTGATGGCGGCCGCGGGGCTGCGCCGCTTCATCGGCGTGCCGTCGACCTCGACCGTGCCGGCGTCGGTCGCCAGCGCACCGACGACGGCCTTCGCCGTCTCGCTGCGCCCCGCGCCGAGCAGGCCGCCGAGTCCGACGACCTCGCCGGGGCGCACGTCGACGGAGACGTCGTGCACCCGGTGGCGGACGCTGAGGCCCTTCGCGCGCAGGACCGGCTCCGTCCCGGCGCGCTCGTGGCGCGCGCTGTCGAACGCCGTGGTGCCCCCGGAGCGCACGGCGGCCATCTCGCGGCCCAGCATCATGGAGATGAGCTGCAGCCGCTGCAGGTCGGCCATCCTCCCGGTGTGCACGTGCTGCCCGTCCCGCAGGACCGTGACGCGGTCGCAGATCGCGTACAGCTCGTCGAGGCGGTGGCTGACGTACACGACGGCGATGCCGCGCTCGCGCAGACCGCGGATGACGGAGAAGAGCGTCTCGACCTCGCGCGGTTCGAGGGACGAGGTCGGTTCGTCCATGACGACGACGCGCGCGTCGACCTGGACGGCGCGCGCGAGGGCCACCATCTGCTGGGCGCCGAGCCCGAGCGTGCGCAACGGGCGCGTCACGTCGACGTGGACGCCGTAGCGGCCGAGCGCGGCGGACGCCTCACGGTTCATCCGCCGCTGGTCGATCAGCCCGAAGCGGCGCGGCTCACGCCCGAGGAACAGGTTCCGGGCGACGGACATCAGCGGTACCAGGTTGACCTCCTGGTAGATGGTCGAGATTCCGGCCGCCTGCGCCTCCAGCGGGTTGCGGAACTCCCGGGCCGTGCCCTCGAAGCGGACCGCGCCGGAGTCGGGGCGGTGCACGCCGGTCATCACCTTGATGAGCGTGGACTTGCCCGCGCCGTTCTCGCCCACCAGGGCGTGCACCTCGCCCGGACGGAGGGCGAAGTCGACGTCGCGCAGCGCGTGCACGCCCGCGAAGCTCTTGGTGACACCGGCGACTTCGAGCACGGGGGCGGGCGCCGCCGGTGCCTGTTCGTCCTCCTGGGCCATGTTCTCCTCCTCGCATGGAACTGCGCCGCCGCCCGGGCCGCGCCGGACGGGACGATCGGCCCGGCCCCGGGTGCGAGCCGAGGCCGGGCCGGACTGAGCCGGCCGGGGGGAGCCGGGCGGGTCAGGTACCTGGACGTGCGCGTTCGCGCCCGTTCGTCAGTACACGAGCCCCTGGTCCAGGGCCTGCTTGGCGTTCTTCTGCGTGAAGTGGCCGTCCTGGATGATGACCTTCGCCTGCACGCCCTTGGTGCCGTAGAAGTCCTGCAGCGCCTGGAACGCGAGCGGGCCGAACCGGGGGTTCGTCTCGATGTCGGCCACGACACCACCCGCTGACACGTCCTGCACGACCTGCTTGATGCCGTCGATGGTCACGACCTTGACGTCCTTGCCCGGGGTCTTGCCCGCCGAGCGGATCGCCTGGAGGGCGCCGAGCGCCATCTCGTCGTTCTCGGTGAAGACGGCGTCGATGTCCGGGTGGGCCTGGAGCAGCTGCTCCATCACCTTCTGGCCGTCGGTCTGGGCGAAGTTGCCCGTCTGGGACGCGACCACCTTCATGTTCGGGTACTTGGCCTTGAGCCGGTCCTTGAAGCCCTTGGTCCTGTCGGTGGTGACGTTGTTGCCCGGCGTGCCGGTGAGGATGGCGACCTTCGCCTTCTCGTTGGTCGCCGCGGCCAGGTCGTCCGCCGCGGTCTGGGCCTGGCCGTAGAAGTTCGAGCCGACGAACGACATGAAGTCGGTGCAGGCGGAGCCCGCGGCCGTCCTGTCGATCGTGAGGACCGGGATCTTCTTGGCCTTCGCCTTCGCGAGCGCCGGGCCGAGTCCGTCGGAGTTCTCGGGCGCCACGATGAGGACCTTCGCGCCCTGCGCGATCATGTCCTCGATCTGCGAGTTCTGCGCGTTGACATCCGCGTTGGCGTTGCGCTGGATCAGCTTGACCCCCAGCTTCTTCGCCTGGGCGGTGATGCTGTTCGTCTCGGTCGCGCGGAACGGGTTGCTCGTCGACTCGGACTGGGAGAAGCCCACCACGGTCTTGCCGTCGGTGATGTCGAGCTTCGGCACGCCGCCGCCGTACGACTTGTACGTGCAGGACGGGCCTGAGGAGCCCGAGGAGACGACCTTCTGCTCCGCGGCCTTGTTGCTCGTGGCACCCGGGCTGCTGCTGGACGAACCGGAGCTCGACGTACCCGAGTTGGTGCAGGCGGAGGCCGCCAGGCAGAGACCGGCGGTCATCACCAGGGCGGCCGTGGCCTTGGCCCGGGGAAAGGCGTTCATGCGCGGATCACATCCTCGTCGATGCGGGGAGAGGGCTGAGGGGGCCGGGAGCGCCGGAGGCGCACGTCGCCCGGGAACGGTCCCGGCGGTGTCGTGCCGACGGGTCGTTCCAACGATGTAAGGAGGAGATTGCGTCACGTCGCACGGGGTGTCAAGGGAAGTGCGCAACCCGGAAGTTGCCGATGTGGAAAAGCGCGGCGCCCCGGAGGGCGCTTTCGTCCCCGCGTGGCACGCGGCGCCGGAGCGCCGCCGGCGCCGCCGCCCGCCGGACCGTCGGCCGTGCCTCAATGGGCCCACGGAGCAGGGGTCGTGAGGGTGCGCCGGAGAGGAAAGGCCGTGGTCCCGAGCCCGGAAGCGGCGGCTCCGGGGCGCCGGGGCCCGGATGCCGCAAAGGTAAAAACGGGGTAGTCGCCGGTGCCGCACCTCTGGACACTGGCCGACGCACCGTGCTCTCATGCTGGCTGCCCCATCGTTTTCCAACGTTGTACCGACGCCGGGGCGCAACGGGGCATATGGCGATCAACGCCATTCTCCCCCTGCGCGCCCCGGCAGGCTCCGCAGCGCCCACCGCTCCTGCCCCCACCACGAGCGGGCGTCGTACCACCGTCGCACCACAGCCGCACCACCGCCGTACCACCTCAGGCGCGCCGCCCCCTGCTGCGGCCGCCTGGACAGGCCCGGCGGCCGGGCACGGCACGCCCGGCCCCCCGGCCCAGGACAAGTGGAGGAAAAGATGTCGCTCCGTCACGACCCCGCCGAACCCGCCGACTCCGCCCAGGACGACGGCACACCCGCGAACGGCGAGGGCCTCAGCCGCCGCGGCCTGATGCGCTGGACGGGGGCGGCCGGCCTCGGCGCGGCCGGCGCGGCGCTGCTTCCCCAGAGCGCGCTCGCGGCGACCCCGAAGGGCGCCCCCGCCGCGGCTGCCGCGAGGAGGGGCACGCCCGCACTCCCCGCCTTCGATCCGGTCAGGCCCCCGGCCGTGCCACTGGCCGTGCGGTCGCCGTACCTGAGCACGTGGAGCGCCGACGACAACCTGGCGGGCACCTGGCCCGGCTTCTGGACGGGCCGCACCACGGCCATGGTGGGCTACGCGACGGTGGACGGGGACAACTTCCTCTTCCTCGGCGATCCCGCCGTCGACAGCCCCGCACCGCGCGGCATGGTGCAGAAGTCCCTGACGGTGACGGCTACCCGGTCCGTCTACGTCCTGACCGGCGGCGGCGTCGAGCTGACCCTCACCTTCCTGTCCCCGGTCGAGCCCGGCGACCTGCGCAGGCAGTCCGTGCCGCTGTCGTACATCACGGCCGACGTCCGCTCCACCGACGGGCACCGGCACAAGGTCGGCCTGTACTTCGACATCTCGGGGGAGTGGGCGAGCGGCGACGCCGGCACGAAGATCGGGTGGAAGCAGGAGAAGGTGAACGGTGCCGGCGGAGCATCGGTGACAACGATGTCATGCACGCCCGCCGACCCCACCGTCATCGGCGAGAAGAACGACATGGCCACCTGGGGCAGCGTGGTGTTCAGCGCCACCGACCGTCCCGGACTGACCTGGCAGATCGGCCCCGACACCACCGTGCGCCCCGCCGCACTCAAGGACGGCAAGCTGGCCGGCACCTCGGACAGTGACCAGCCCCGGGCCATCAACGACCACTGGCCCGTCTTCGCCTACCACTTCGACCTCGGCACGGTCGCGTCCCGCAAGGAGAGCGCCGTGCTCTCCATCGGCCACGTACGCGAGCCCGCCGTCGCGTACCTCGGCGACCGCCTCCCCCCGCTGTGGCGATCGCACTGGGACACCTGGCAGTCGATGGTCTCCGACTTCCACGCCGACCTGCCGGGCGCCGAGCACCGCACGGCCTCCCTCGACCGGCGTATCAGGCGCGAGGCGACCGCCGCGGGCGGGGCGCGCTACGCGGCGCTGTGCGCGCTGGCACTGCGCCAGGCGTACGCGGGCACGGAGCTCGTCAGCCGCAACGGCAAGCCGTGGGCGTTCCTCAAGGAGATCTCCTCCGACGGCAACATGTCGACGCTCGACGTGACCTACCCCGGCGTCCCGGCCTTCCTCGTCACCGACCCGGAGTACCTCGGCCTGCTGCTCGCGCCGATGCTCGACTACGCCGAGAACGGCGGCTGGCCAAAGGACTTCGCCGAGCACGACCTGGGCAGCCACTACCCCGACGCCAGCGGGCACAACGACGGCAACGAGGAGGACATGCCGGTCGAGGAGTCGGCGAACGCCATCATCATGTCCGCCGCCTACCTGGACCGCACCTCCGCGGGGAACGCCAGGACGTTCGCCACCGGCCACTACACGATCCTCAAGAAGTGGGCCGACTACCTGGTGGCCAACGCGCTCGACCCCGCCTACCAGAACCAGACGGACGACTTCACCGGGTTCATCGGGCACAGCGTCAACCTCGCGCTCAAGGGCATCATCGCCATCGGCGCCATGAGCAAGATCGCCAAGGCCGCCGGCAACACCGCCGACGCCGCGAGCTACCTCTCCACGGCCAAGAGCTACATCGCGCAGTGGGTCGACAAAGCCCAGGACGGCGACGCGGGCCACCTCAAGCTGGCCTACGACCAGCCGGGCACATGGAGCCTGAAGTACAACGGCTACCCCGACCAGCTGCTCAAGCTGAACCTCATCCCGCGCGAGGTCGCCAAGGCCGAGGGCGACTGGTACCTGAGCCGGGCCAACCAGTACGGCATCCCGCTGGACATCCGCCACTCCTACACCAAGGGCGACTGGGAGATGTGGACCGCCGCCTGGCTGCACGACCACCCGGTCCGCGACTACCTGATCGACTCGCTGTACGACTTCGCGCACAGCACACCGAGCCGCGTGCCCTTCAGCGACTGGTACGACACGATCGACGACAGGCCGAGCGGCGGCTTCAAGGCGCGCCCCGTCATCGGCGGTGTGTTCGCGCTGCTGAGCCTGCGCTCCTGACGCCGTAACCGGCAGCCCCGCCCGCCACCTGATCGCGGGCGGGGCCCGGGCGCGGGCCGGCACGCACCGAGGCCCGCCCGCGCCTTCGCGAACGTGACCGATCGTGACCAAACATGACCGAACACCGTGCGCGCAGACGCGGAGACGCCGTGCCGCCCGCGCAGCGAGGAAGGACACACCGTGGAAAGACGCTCGTTCCTGAACCGTACCGCCGCCGTCGCGTCGGGTGCCGCGCTCGCCGGATCCGTCCACCTGCCCGCCGCCTCCGCGGCCACCCCGGCCGGCCCCGTACACACACGGAAGGACGGCGCCGGGCCCCAGTACGTCGCCAACAAGGCGCCGCTGACCCGCGAGCCGTTCCTCAGGCTGCCACCCGGCAGCATCACACCCAAGGGGTGGCTGCGCGCCCAGCTCGACCTCCAGATCAAGGGCCTCAACGGGCGCATGCCCGACGTCTCCGACTACCTCGGCCTCACCACCAGCGGATGGTCCGTCCCCGACAAGCCCGGCTGGGAGGAACTTCCCTACTGGCTACGCGGGTTCGGCGACCTCGGCTATGTCACCGGCCACGCCGCCACCCTGGAACTCACCAAGACGTGGATCGACCGCATCCTGGCGACACAGCAGCCCGACGGCTTCTTCGGACCCACGTCCGTACGCACCGCGCTCAACGGCGGAGTGGACTTCTGGCCGCACATGCCCGTGCTCGACGCGCTGCGCACCTGGCAGGAGTACAGCGGCGACGAGCGTGTCGTGCCCGCCCTGACCCGCTGGCTCACCTTCCTGCACAAGCAGCCGCCGACGCTGTTCTCACAGGGCTGGGGTTCGGCCAGGTGCGGTGACACCATCGACACCGCCTACTGGCTGTACAACCGCACCGGAGACAGCTGGCTGCTCGACCTCGTGCACGACATGCACACCAACGGCGCCGACTACACGCACACCATCCCCACCTGGCACAACGTCAACCTCGCCCAGGGCTTCCGCGAACCCGCGCAGTACGGTGTGCTCGCCGGCGACCCGTCCTTCGAGGCCGCCACCCACCGGGTGTACGACACGGTGATGGGCAGGTACGGGCAGTTCGCCGGCGGTGGTTTCGCGGCGGACGAGAACGCCCGCAGCGGCTACCACGACCCGCGCCAGGGCTTCGAGACCTGCGGCATCGTCGAGTACATGCACAGCCACCAGATGCTCACCCGCATCACCGGCGACTCGGTCTGGGCGGACCGCTGCGAGGAGCTCGCGGTCAACATGCTGCCCGCCGCGTTCGACCCCGAGCAGAAGGGCACGCACTACATCACGGCCGCCAACAGCATCCAGCTCGACAACGTGCCCAAGTCGCACGGGCAGTTCGACAACGGCTTCGCGATGCAGGCGTTCATGCCGGGCATCCACCAGTACCGCTGCTGCCCGCACAACTACGGCATGGGGTGGCCGTACTACGCCGAGGAGATGTGGCTCGCGAGCCAGGACGGCGGGCTGTGCGCCTCCCTTTACGGCGAGTCCACCGTCACGGCCAAGGTCGCCGGCGGCGTCTCGGTGACGCTCACCGAGCACACCGACTACCCCTTCGACGAGACCGTCTCGATCACCCTGTCCTCGCCGAGGAGCGTCCGCTTCCCGCTGTACCTGCGGGTGCCCGGCTGGTGCTCCGCACCGTCGCTGAAGGTCAACGGCCGCGGCACGCACGCCAGGAGGAGCGGCGGGTACCTCGTCGTCGAACGCGACTGGCACCACCGCGACCGCGTCGAACTGCGCCTGCCGATGGACGTCCGCGTGCGCACCTGGCGCGACAACCGCGACTCCGTCTCCGTCGACCGCGGGCCGCTCACCTACTCGCTGCGCATCGACGAGCAGTGGTCGCGGTTCGCCGGCACGGACGACTGGCCCGAGTACGAGGTGCGGCCGGGTTCCGCGTGGAACTACGCCCTCGACGTCGACGCGGCCCACCCGGAGCGCTCGTTCCACGTGGAGCGCACCCGCGCCTCGGCCGCCAACCCGTTCACGGCGGCCACCACGCCCGTCCGCCTGCGCGCCAGGGGCCGCCGCGTGCCCACCTGGAAGGCCGACGACCAGGACGTGGTCACGCCGCTGCAGCCCAGCCCCGTGCGCACGGGCGAGCGCACCGAGGTCCTCACCCTCGTCCCGTCGGCGGCGGCACGGCTGCGCCTCACGTCGTTCCCCACCGTCGGCACCGGGAGGGCCGCCACACCCTGGGCCTCCTGCACCGCGTCCTTCAGCGGGGTCGACGACCCCCAGGCGCTGGTACTCAACGGCCCCGCCGAACCCACCGACTCGTACGACCAGGAGCTGCCGCGCTTCACCTGGTGGGACCACACGGGCACGGACGAGTGGGTGGCCTACACCTGGGACGAGCCGATCAGGGCGAGCGGCGTCTCGGTCTACTGGTACGACGACACGGGCCACGGCGCCTGCCGGGTCCCGGCCGGATGGTCCGTCGAGTACCTGGACGGCTCCGGCACCTTCCGCCCCGTGACCGGCGCGTCCGCCTACGGAGTGGCGAAGGACACCTTCAACGAGACCCGGTTCGACACGGTGCGCACCACGGCCCTGCGGGTCGCGGTACGGCTGCGGCCGGGCGTCTCGGGCGGCCTGCTGGCCTGGCGCGTACGCGGCGCCTGACCACACCCGTCCCTGGCCCGGCTCGACAGCCCGGCCAGGGACGGGCCGCAATCCACTGGACAGCGAGCGCTCCCGTCGCGTGTGATGTGCCCGGTCGCCCGCTGTCGCGGTGGGCACGTCGCAGGAGCCGCCCTTGACCCCACCGACCGGCATCGACGACCGCCCCGAGATCGGCACAGCCCTCGTCAGGCGGCTCGTCGACGCGCAGTTCCCGCAGTGGGCGGGGCTTTCGCTGACACGCGTCGAGCCGGCCGGCTCCGACCACGTCATCCACCGCCTGGGCGACGGACTGGCCGTACGCCTGCCGTGCCATCGGGGGGCCGTCGGGCAAGCCGCGAAGGAGATGGAGTGGCTGCCCCGCCTGGCCCCTCACCTGCCGCTGGCGGTGCCCGCGCCGGTCGCCGTGGGCGCTCCCGGCTTCGGGTACCCGTGGCCCTGGGCGGTGGCCCGCTGGCTGGACGGCGAGGTCGCCACCGTCGACGCGCTCTCCCACTCCCGGCCCGCGGCCATCGCCATGGCACGGTTCCTGCGTGCGCTGCGGTCCGTGCCCGTCCCCGGCGGCGGGCCGGGTCTGATCGAGCGCGACGAGGCGACCCGTGCCGCCATCGCCGAGACGGCGGGCGTGTTCGACGCGCCGGCCATGACGGACCTGTGGGACGCGGCACTCGCGGCGCCGCCGTGGGGCCGCGACCCCGTGTGGGTCCACGGCGACCTGCACACGGGCAACCTGCTGACCGACGGCGGACGGCTCAGCGCGGTCATCGACTTCGGCAACCTCGGCGCGGGAGACCCCGCCTGCGACCTGACCATCGCCTTCACCCTCATGTCGCCCGCCTGCCGTACCGCGTTCCGCGACGCCCTCGCAACGGACGAGGCGACGTGGACCCGAGGACGCGGCTGGGCCTTGAGCACCGGCCTCAACGCCCTCACGCACTACGCGGACGACGCCCGCGTAGTCGCCCAGACCACCCGCCAGATCACCCAGGCGCTCCTCGGATAGCGCGTCACCGGGGCGCGCCGAGATCGCGCAAGCCGTTCTCCAGGAGTTCGAACGCGAACCGCGCGTCGGCCAGGGCGCCGGCGCAGCGCGCGTCGGCCTTCTCGCCGTACGCGAGCCGCGCGGCGTTGTCCTGGGCCAGCGCCCAGTGGACCGCGACGATCTGGACCGCGGCCAGGCGCGCGGTGAGCTCGGGAGCGTCCGCCGTCTCGCGCAGTGCCTGGGCGAGCGCGCTCTCGGCGCCCGCCTTGAACCGCTGCATCCGGGCCACCAGCGAGGGTGTCTCGAGGATCATCCGGTGGAGCCTGCGCACCTCGGGAACGTCGTTCAGCCCGGTGATCGGGTCGCGCTCGCGCAGCCCGCGCAGGAAGTGGTCCCGCACCGCGGGCAGCGGGGCGGACCGCGGCGGCCGGGCCCGCACCACGCGGGCGATCTCGGTCTCGTGATCGGCGAGACGGTGCGTGACGAGGTCCTCCTTCGCCGGGAAGTAGGCGAAGAGCGTGCGTTTGGACACTTCGGCGGCCTCGGCCACCTGGGCCACCGAGACCTGGTTGAAGCCCTGTTCGAGGAAGAGCGCGATCGCTGCCTCCGAAATGGCCTCGCGGGTCCGCTGCTTCTTCCGCTCCCGCAGCCCTGGCTTGCCGTCCACGTAACCCACCCTAGCAAATTCCTGCGACGAGGTTGATTCTGCACCTGGTATACATTTGCTCCGAGTCGAGAGATGAGGCGGAGTGACCGTGCTGACAGGAACGCTGACGGAGACCACGACCGAAGTCGTCATCGCGGGCGCCGGCCCGACCGGGCTGATGCTGGCGTACGAACTGTCCCTGGCCGGGGTCGAGACCCTGGTGCTGGAGAAGCTGCCCGAGCGCATCGAGCAGGTGAAGGGCGGCGCGATCCAGCCACGCACCGCCGAACTGCTGGAGCTCCGCGGGCTCCTGGAGCCGCTGCTAGTGCGGGCCGCGCCGCGCGACCCCGTGGGAGGGCACTTCGCCGGCCTGCCGGTGCCGCTGGACTGCGCACCCTGGCGCACCAGGCACCCCTTCCCGCTCCTGGTCCCGCAGTGGGGGATCGAGGAGGTACTCGAAGGGCGGGCGGTCGCCGCCGGGGCGAGGGTCGTGCGCGGCACTGCCGTCTCGGCCGTCGAGTCGGGCGACGACGGCGTACTCGTCACGGCGGACGGCCTCCGGGCGCGGGCGCGCTACCTCGTAGCGTGCGACGGCGGCCACAGCACGGTCCGTGGGCTGCTCGGCGTTCCGTTCCCCGGCAGGCCGGGAACGAGGCAGGCGGCCCTGGCCGACATCCGGCTGTCCGCCGTGACGCCGTCGGTGCCACGGCGCATGGGCCACATCAGCACCCTGACCCGGCAGGCGGGCGGCTACTGGACCATGCTGGTCCCGCTCGGAGGTGACCGCTACCGATTCACCTTCGGACACGCGGACCAGCCGGAGGCCGACCGCGATGTCCCCGTCTCGCACGAGGAGGCCGGCGCCGCGCTCAAGGCCGTCTACGGTCAGGGGACCACCCTCGCCGCCGTCGACAGCTCCTCCCGGTTCTCCGACGCCACACGCCAGTTGGAGCACTACCGCGCGGGCCGCGTGCTGTTCGCCGGCGACGCCGCGCACATCCACCTGCCGCTGGGCGGCCAGGGCCTCAACCTCGGCATACAGGACGCCTTCAACCTCGGCTGGAAACTCGCCGCCACCATCCAGGACCTGGCACCGAGCGGCCTCCTGGACAGCTACCACACCGAACGGCACCCGGCCGGGGCGCGGGTCCTGCACCACACCTCCGCACAGCGCGTCCTGGCCGACCCGGTCCCGGGCGAGGACGTGGCCGCCCTGCGCGACATCGTCACCGACCTCCTGCGACTGCCCGACACCAACCGCCATCTCGCGGGGCTGATGTCCGGACTGTCACTGCGCTACGACCTGCCCGGCGACCACCCGCTCACCGGGGAACGCGCGCCGGACGCCGACCTGGCGACCGAGGCCGGCCCCACCCGCCTGTCGGCGTTGTTCCGGCCCGGGCACGCCGTCCTGCTCGATCTGACCGGCACGGTCCCGCCCGACCTCAGCCTCCCGCCGCGCATCGACCTCGCCCGCGCCACCTGCGCCGACGACCTGGGCGCCGCCGCCCTGCTCATCCGCCCCGACGGCTACGTCTGCTGGGCGGCAGACACCGACGCAGACGCCGACGCAGTCTGGGGCGACTCCCTGCGCACCGCCATCGCGCGCGGCGTCGCCAAGGCGGGCTGAGCCCCGAAAAGGCCCGGCGCCGGCGGCGCGGCTCGTGTCAGGATGCCGGCATGTCCTCTCGCGCCCTGAGCTTCGGTGCCGTGTCCGAGGCGTACGAGCGGTTCCGCCCCGGGTATCCCGAGGCGCTCTTCGACACGGTGATGGCCTACGCGGGCCGCCCCGTGGCCACCGCCCTCGAGATCGGTGCGGGGACCGGGAAGGCGACCCGCCTCTTCGCTCGGCGGGGTATCAGGGTCACCGCGACGGACCCGGATGGCGCCATGCTCGCCGAACTGCGCAAACACGTGCCGGCGAACGTCGAGTCGGTGCGAGCCGCGTTCGAGGAGGTGCGGACGGACACCGGCTACGGGCTGGTCTACGCGGCGGCGTCGCTGCACTGGACGCAACCGGAGGGCAGGTGGCCACGGGTCGCGGCGTTGCTGGAGCCCGGCGGGGTGTTCGCGTCGTTCGGCGGGCCGGTCGGGCTCGCCGACCCGGCCGTGGCGGAAGCGGTGCGCGCGGCGCGGGCGCCGTTTCTGCAGAGCGACGATGTTCCGTCGCCGGACGGGACGCCTCCCGAGCGGGACATGCAGTGGCCGGGAACGGAACTCCGACGGTCCGTCTGGTTCACCGACGTCCGGCAGTCGGTGATCGAACGGCGGCTGACGATGACCGCACGCGACTACATCGGCCATCTCTCCACCGTCTCGGCCTACCTCGAACTGCCCGGCCCGGAGCGGGAGCGGCTGTTCCGCGAGATCATGCGGGTGCTGCCCAAGGCGGTCGAGGTCGCCGCCGACATCACCGTCCACCTCGCGCGTCGGAGGGCGCCGCGAGTCACTTGACCACCAGGAACACTCCCGCCGCCGACGCCATGAGGCCGACGAACCAGCCCGCCACCGCCTCGGCCAGCGCCATCCCGCGCCGGCCCGTGCGGAAGACGCGTGCGGTCTCGTAGCCGCAGACGCTGAACAGCGTGATCGCCGCGCCGAGAGCCGTCGTCGCGCCGCCCGCGCCCTGCCGGTACGCCCAGCCCGACAGTGCGCCAAGGAGCAGGCAGCCGAGGAAGTTCAGCGCGAACGGGCCCCCGCGGGTGGGCCGTCGCAGGCGGGTCTGCAGGCCCCTCTCCGTCACGTAGCGCAGCGAGCCGCCGACGAGTGCGCCGAACAGCGTCAGGAGCAGCGGCATCGGGGCCTCCCCATGGTGGGCGACAGCGGGCCGCCGGACCATAGCGCCGTCCACGCCCGGTGGGCCCCCGCCACTGAGCAGTGGTCAGCGCGTCCCACCGGACGGGCCAACCGGCCACCCGTTCGGCGTGCGGCACCCGCCGGAAGGCCCCGTCAGGCGCCTGTCCCGCGTGCCGGCAGCCAGGCGGCCGCGTCAGGGGCGAGCCGGGCGCGGCCGTCCGGTGCGGGCGCGCTCAGCAACAGCGGCTCGGTCGCGTCGGGCAGCGCGACAGGATCGGGTCCGGTGTTGAGGACGCAGCGCAGGCCCCCGACAGCGAAGTCGAGCACCCCTTCCTCCGCGGTCGTAGCCCAGGTGAGACGCTCACCGCCGGCCAGGGCACGGCGCAGGCGCAGCGCCGCGCGGTACAGCGTCAGCGTGGACTCCGGATTGCCGTCCTGCGCCTCGACGGACAGGGCGGCGAACGCGTCCGGCTGCGGCAGCCAGCCGGGACCCGCCGAGAAGCCGAGAGACGGGCCCGACGCGGACCAGGGCAGCGGGACGCGGCAGCCGTCCCGTCCCTTGCGGGCACCGCCCGAGCGTGCGTGCACCGGGTCCTGGAGCACGGAGTCGGGCAGGTCGGCGACCTCGGGCAGCCCGAGCTCCTCGCCCTGGTAGAGGTACGCGGCGCCCGGCAGCGCCAGCAGCAGCAGCGCGGCGGCCCGCGCACGCCGGCGCACGGCCGCGGGGTCGAGCGCGGGGCGGGCCCCGCCGCCGGCCAGCCACGCGTCGGAGTCCGTGCCGTCCGGCAGGCACAGCCGGGAGGCGTGGCGCACCACGTCGTGGTTGGACAGCACCCAGGTGGGCGCGGAGCCGGAACCCGCGGCGAGCGCGATGGACCGGTCGATCGTCGCGCGCAGCGCTCCGGCCTCCCACCTCGTGCCGAGGAAGTCGAAGTTGAACGCCTGGTGGAGTTCGTCGGGGCGGGTGTACAGGGCGCGGCGGTCCAGCGCCGCCCAGGACTCGGCGACGGTCATGCGCGGCGGCTCGTACGCGTCGGTGACGTGCCGGAAACCGCGCAGGATGTCATGGACCTCCTCGCGGTCCCAGAACGGGTGCCGTCCCGCCCACCCGTCGCCGACGATTCTGTGGTGCACCTGGCCGGGACCCAGGTCGCGCAGCGGCTCGGCGAGGTCCTTCGCCATGCCGTGTGCCACGTCGAACCGGAACCCGTCGACGCCGCGTTCCAGCCAGAAGCGCAGCACGCCGTGGAAGTCCTCGACGACGTCCGGGTGCGACCAGTCCAGGTCGGGCTGCTCGGGCGCGAACAGGTGGAGGTACCACTGCCCGTCGGCCACCCGCCGCCAGGCCGGCCCGCCGAACACGGACTGCCAGTCCGTGGGCGGGGCCGCGCCGCCGTCCCGGCCGTCGCGGAAGACGTACCGGGCGCGCGCGGGCCCGGCCGGATCCGCGAGCGCCTCCCGGAACCAGGCGTGCTGGTCGGACGTGTGGTTGGGGACGATGTCGACGATGACCCGCAGCCCGAGCTCGTGCGCCCGTGCGAGCAGCGCGTCGGCGTCCGCCAGGGCGCCGAAACGCGGGTCGACACCGCGGAAGTCCGCGACGTCGTACCCGCCGTCGACCATGGGGGACGGATAGAACGGCGTGATCCACACGGCGTCCGCCCCGAGGGCGGCCACATGGTCGAGGCGTGCCGTGATGCCGGGCAGGTCACCGACGCCGTCACCGTCGCTGTCGGCGAAACTGCGCACGTAGATCTGGTAGATGACGGCGGTGCGCCACCAGGCGCGGCTCTCGCTCATGGTTTTTTCCCTACCCCATATCGGTGGTGAGTTCGGCGCACTGCTCGACGGTGAGCGGCCGCGCGGGGCGTCGCTCGCCGACGAGGAGCTGGAGCGCGGCGCTCTCCTCCAGCTCGACGGCCGCGTCGACGGCCTCGTCCAGACGCGTCCCGGTGGCGACCTGCCCGTGGTGGGCGAGGAGGAACGCCCGGGCGCCGGGCGGCAGCCCCGCCGCCCCCTCGGCGAGCCGCGCGCTGCCCGGAGGCGCGTACGGCAGGAGCGGCACCCGGCCGAGCCGCAGCACCGCGTACGGGGTGAGCGGCGGCAGCGCGTCCGCCGGATCGCGCGGATCGAGGCAGGCCACGGCGACCGCGTGCCGCGAGTGCAGGTGGACGACGGCACGGACGTGCGGGAGCCGTGCGTACACGGCCAGGTGCAGCGGTACCTCCTTTGTCGGAGGCGGCCCCGAGCTCGGGCGCCCGTCGGCGCCGAGGACACTGAGCCCTTCCGGTGTCAGGGCCGCGAGGGGCGTGCCGGTCGGTGTGGCGAGGAAGCCGGTCGCCGTGCGGACGCTGAGGTTGCCCGAGCTGCCGGGGCTCAGCCCGAGGGCCGCGAGCCTGCGGCCCGCGGCGCTCAGGGCCGCGGCCGCGTCCGCGGGGTCCGTGCCGGGCCCCGGTGCTGCCGCCGTCACAGGTGGTCCTCCGCTCGTGTGAAGAGGTCCTTTTCGCCGAAGTTCCCCGACTTCAGGGCGAGGTTGAGCGTTGTGCCCCGCCGCTGTGCCGCCGTCCACGGGACTCCGGCCGCGATGGCGGGGCCGATCCGCAGGGTCCGCACGGCGAGCGCGTCGACGACCGCCCCCGACGTCTCACCGCCCGCGACGACGAACCGGCGCACCCCCGCGTCGGCGAGTCCGCTCGCGCACCGGGCAAGGGCTCGCTCGGTGGCCTCGCCGACGCGGTCGCGTCCGAAGGCCTCCTGGGCACGGTCCACCTCGGCCCGGTCGCCTGCGCTGTGGATCAGCACGTTCCGGCCGGCGTCGAGGTGCGTGCGCGCCCAGGCGAGTACGTCGGCCACCGCGGCGTCGGGCGACGCGACCACCGCCGCGGGGTCGAGCTTGCGGTGCGGCATGCGCGCGCGGGCGTGCGCTGTCTGCGCCAGCGTCGCGTCCGACACACTGCCTGCCAGCACTGCCGTCGGACCTGGCGCCACCTCGATGTCCGTGGCGGCCGACTCGCGCCGCGCGGGCAGTGCGAGAGCCAGTCCCGAACCCCCGGTGACGAGCGGAAGGTGGTGTGTGGCCCGCTCGACGGCCGTCAGGTCCTCGTCCCCGAGGGCGTCGGTGACGACGATCCTGGCACCCTGTGCGGTCAGCCGGTCGAGGTGGTCGCTCACCGCACGCCCACCGGCGCGCAGGATCGCGTGGGGGAGCAGCCCCACGGGATGGGCGGTCTGCGCGCCGAGCACCCGCATGAGGTCCGAGTCGGTCATCGGCGTGAGCGGGTGGTGGCGCATGCCGCTCTCGGCCAGCAGCCGGTCGCCGACGAAGAGATGGCCCTGGTAGACGGTGCGGCCCGCGGCGGGGAAGGCCGGGCAGGCGATCGTCCAGGGCGCACCCGTCGCCGTGAGCAGGGCGTCGATGACCGGGCCGATGTTGCCGAGCGGGGTGGAGTCGAAGGTCGAGCAGTACTTGAACCAGTACCGCGTGCAGCCGAGACGGGCCAGCGCGCGGTGGGCGTCGAGCGCCGCGGCCACCGCCAGGTCCGCCGCCACCGTGCGCGTCTTGAGCGCGACGACCACGGCGTCGGCGTCGGTGACCGGCCCGCGGGGAGGCCCCACGGTCACGACGGTCCTGCGGCCCGTGGCCACGAGATTCCCGGCGAGGTCCGTGGCGCCCGTGAAGTCGTCCGCGATGCAGCCGAGTTCGATCACTCGTCCGGCTCCCGGCGATGGGTGGCTACCGGCCGGGTGGCTCCTGGCCGGTCGGCTACCGGCCGGACCGCGGCCGGCCTGACGGCCGCCAGTTGCGCGGTGCCGCTGCGCGTGGAGGTGAGCACCGGCACGGTGAGCGCGCCCTGCGGCAGCCGGTCGAGCGCGCCGGCCATCGACGCCTGGGCCAGCACCAGCACGTCGTGATCGGCCGCGAGCCGGAGCGCCTCCTCGGCGATCAGCGTGTCGTGCCGCGGCGCGTCACCCGCGGCCTTGGCCGCGTAACTCCCCGGGCACACCGACGTGGTGAGCGTGATCTCCCGCGCTCCTGCCTGCCGCCTGATCAGGTCGGCGGTCGGCGCCAGCGTCGACTCGAGCGTGGCGAGCACCGCGATGCGGGCGCCCGTGGAGACCGCGGAGGCCGCCATGGGCTCGTCGACGCGCAGCACCGGGATGGACACGAGCGGACGCGCCTGCTCGGCGGCCGGGCCGATCGACGAGCACGTGACGAGGACGGCGTCCGCGCCCGCGGCCTCCGCCTGGGTGACGTACGCGGCCAGGCGCGCCGCGGTGCGGGGAAGCGGGCCGTGGGCGACGGTGTCGGCGAGCAGGCTCTCGTCGACGACGTGGTAGGGCCTGACGCCGGGCGCGAGTTCACGCAGCAGCGGATCGAAGACGGCCGGCAGCGCGGCGACGGTGTGCAGCACGCACACGCGGGGGCCCGCGGCAGCGGTGCCGCCGCCCGCGGCCGTCACGCCGTCACCCGCTCGCTCGCGGCGGCCGCGTCCCACCAGGGGCGGCCGTGCGTGTCGACGATCTCGCCGAGCAGCCGCAGCCGGTCGGTGCTCGCCCCGCGCAGCGTGGCGTCGCGGTCACCGCTGAGGGCGTCCGTCCACAGCGCGCGCCCCGCGAGGAAACCGGAGGCGCCCGCCCGGCAGGCCGCCTCCACGGCACGCGGGAAGTCGGCCGACTCGACCCCCTGCGAGAGAACCACCCAGGGCACGTCGACGACGGCGTCGATGCGCTCCGCCTGCGCGGCGATCCCGGCGACGGTGCCCGCGCCGCCGTCCGGCACCTGGCACTTGTACAACGAAGGCCGCAGCGGCGCGAGTTCGCGAGCGGCCTCGACGATGGCGTCGTTGAGCGCGAAGGTGCCCGCGGCCTCCTCGTCCGCGGTGGGGCGGGCGACGGGCTCCAGCACCGACGCGAGCCCCGCGTCCCGGCACATCTCGACGAAGCGCGCGGCCAGCGCGACGCGGCGGTCACGGTGGGCGTCGCGCCGCCAGATCACCAGCAGCTTCAGGCCGCGTGTCCCGTCGGCGACGACCGCCGCGAGGTCCGTGGCCTCGTCGAGGGCGGTGTCCTCGACGGGGCCGCCGGGCCGCTGGTCCAGGATGTCGACGGCGAGGATCGGCGCGCAGGTCGCGGGCAGGACCTTCTCGTCCACGAGTCGCCGGTAGCCGTGGTCGCGGTCGATCAGCAGCGCGGAGGCGTGCGGGCCGAGCGCCCGCGCGACGGCCAGCTTGAAGTCGGTGAGCCGGGCGGCGGGAATGTCGCTGCCGGGGACGCCCTCGCGCTGCGCCATCATCGTGCGCAGCGAGTCGCGCTGGTCGGCGGCGACCATGGCGAAGGTGCCGCTGGGACGGGCGAGCGCCGCCGGGGCGGCCGAGCCGCCAGTGAGGACGGCGGGGTGGGTGGTCACGAAGGGTTCTCCTTGCGGTACGGGATTGACGGTTCGGTGGTCCCTGGCGCGGGCGCCGTGCGCGCCGCGGTGACGTGCGGGAGGAACGACGTCTCGTGGAACGTGCGTTGGGCGTCCGCCACGGCTGGATCGGGGACAAGGGGCTCGCAGGGCGCGACGACGTCCGCCGGGTCGAGGCCCAGCGCGGCGCCCGCCCAGGCGGCCGCCCCGAGCCCCGGCGCCTCGGGCTCCGCGCACAGCAGCACGGGCCAGGGACTGACCGCCGCCTTCAGCGCCGTCCACGCCCGCGAGCGTGTCGATCCGCCGAGCAGCGTGACGGCCGAGGGCGCCAGGCCCGTGAGCGCGGCCTGCGTGTCGGTCATCCACCGGGCGTGGTGGGCCGCGCCCTCCAGCAGGGCACGCGCGAGGTGCGCGAGGCCGTGCTCCGGGCCCGCGCCGTGCACGGCGAGGCGCGCCTCGGGCAGCGGCGCCGGCGAGCTGCGGCCGAACAGGTACGGCTCGACGACGAGCCCGGTCGGCGCGGCGGGCAGCGACTCGGCGAGCCGCGCGAACGCCGCGTACCTCTCGGGCCCCGGCGCACCCGTGAGCCCGAGGAAGCGGTCGCAGAACCACTCCACGAGCGCGCCCGAGCCCTGCATGCCGGCCAGCGTGATCCAGTGCTCGCCGTCGGCGTGCCGGCCCCACGACATGCCCTCGCGCCCCGCGGCCACCGCGTCCGGCACGTCGCCCGACACGGTGAGCACCGCCTCCGCCGTGCCCATCGAGTCGGCGACGCGGCCCGCGCCGCGCACCCCGGCCGCCCACGCACCGACCAGGTGGTCGTGGCCCGCGACGACCACCGGCGTGCCGGCACGCAGCCCGGTCGCGGCCGCGCCCTGCGGTGTGACCCGGCCGACCGGTTCGCCCGGCCGGCACACGAGGGGCATCCGCTCGGCGCCGAGGCCCGCCTCCGCGAGCAACTCGGGGATCCAGCACCGGCCGGACGGGTCCCACGCCATCGTCCGCTGCGCGAACGTCGCGTCGGTCCCGGCCCGTCCGGTCAGGGCGTGGCCGACGAGGTCGACGGCACCGGCCCAGGTCCGCATCCGCGCGAGCGCCGCCGCCGAACGCCCGGCCATGGCACACCACTTGGCGAGCGGCACCTTCCCGCTCGGCAGCACTCCCGTGCGCCCGTGCAGGGCGGCGGCCCCGAACGTCCTGCCCAGCTGCCGTGCGTACGGCCCCGGGGCAGGGTCGGACCAGGCCTGCACGGGACCGAGCGGCTGCCCGTCCGCGTCGAGCGGGACGCCCGCCTCCGCCATGCCCGTCAGGCCGACGGCGTCCGGGACGCGCCCCGCGGACCGCACGCAGTCCGCGAGCACGCCGAGCCCCGCCGCGACCAGGTCGCCCGCCGGATGGGTGTGCCCGTCGTCTCCGCGCGGTGTGCGGCGCTGCGCGCGGGCGACGACCGCGCCCGACGCGTCGCACAGCAGCGCCTTGCAGTGGGTGCTGCCGATGTCCACACCCGCGAGCAGCGGGGAATCGCCCCTCATGCGCTGCCCACCCGTTCCGCCTGCCGGCGCCCCGGCACGAACCCCTCCGGCAGGTCCGCGCGGTGCGGGTCGTGCTCCCACGGCAGCGGGCAGGCGCCGGGCGTGCCGCGCTCGGCGAGCAGCCGCTCCCAGGCGCGTGCGTCGCGGCCCGGCGCCTGTCCGGCGTCCAGGCCGAACCGCAGCCGCAGCCGCGTGTGCGCCTGCGCGGCCAGCGGCGCCCTGACGTCGCCGAGATAGGCGACGAGCGTGCGTACGCCCTCCGCGTCGCCGCACTGCGCTCGGGCGCGCGCCAACGCGAGTTCGAGCATGGCGCGCCGCTCCTGGAAGTCGTCGGGCTCCACACCCCGGTGCCGCCACTGCGCGTGCAGGGCCGGCCGCCGGTGCAGGGCGCGCAACACGGGCAGCGCGGCCGGGTCGCCGAGGCGCTCGGCCCCGGCGGCGACCGCCTCGACCCAGAAGAAGGTGCCGGCGACCGGGTCGCGGAGCGTGCCGTCGTCGATCCGCAGGAGCCGCTCCACCCGCTCCCACAGCGCCACGGCCCTCGGATCGCGGGCCAGGGCCAGGGTGTTGAGGAGGTAGACGGCCCCGGGCATCGCCGACTGGTCGGGCGGGAGCTGCACCTCGCGGATACCGGCGTCCCGCACGGGCAGCGAGGCGCCCGACAGCTCAGTCGTGAGGTGCCCGAGCAG
This sequence comes from Streptomyces montanisoli, assembly GCF_017813245.1. Taxonomy (GTDB): domain Bacteria; phylum Actinomycetota; class Actinomycetes; order Streptomycetales; family Streptomycetaceae; genus Streptomyces; species Streptomyces montanisoli. The sequence goes on along the minus strand of NZ_JAGIQL010000012.1, from coordinate 1,487 downwards.
TTCCTCGGTGCCGGTGGTGTCGCCGCGGCAGACGAGGATCTGTGCGATGACGAGGCGCAGTGGGCCTTCCGCCGCGCTCAGCGCGTCCCGCAGCGCCCGCGTGGTGGACGGGCGCGGGTCGAGGGCCAGGTCGACGAACGAGACGCGGCCGTGGAAGACCTCGCGCCGCCCCATGTCGGAGTAGCGGTGCAGCGGCACATGCGCGGCGAGGTCGCGCAGGGCCTCGCCGACGGGCGCCGGCTCCGTCGCCGCGCGCGGGGCGGCCGCCGGCGGCAGCAGTCCCTCGTCGAACAGCCGCCTGCGCAGGGCGCGCACGTTCAGGCGCTGGGGTGTGGTGCGCTCGCGGACGCACAGTGCGGCGGCGATTCCCGTGGCCGCCCCCAGGTTCTCCAGGTCGGCCTGCATGCGCAGCGCGGGCAGCGCGTCGTGCGTGGCGGACAGCGCCTTGCCGGTGACCAGCAGGCCGTCGAGGCCCCGGGGGAGCAGCGCCCTGTAGGGCACCTCGGCCTCCAGGTTCGGCGGGATCAGGCCGAGTTGGGGCCAGAGCGCCTCGCCCTTGCCCTTGAGGTCGTGGTTGGAGAAGTGCACGCCGACGGCGTCGGGCCAGCGGCGCTGCGTCAGCTGGTCGGTGAGCGTCAGCACGGTCTGCCCGACGAGATGGCGGCCCTCGCGGGTGACGGGCTGCGCGCCGTGGTCGTGCAGGTCCGGGCTGCGCCGCCGGGCGGCGAGCACCGCGCGGGTGGCGTCGACGCCGTCCGTGAGGTCGGCGAGCCCGCCGAAGTTGTTGCGGGCCGTGCCCGGCGCCTCGAACCGGGCCAGCGACGACCACATCAGCGTGTGCGTGGACGCGGCACCGTGCACGACGGGCGCGCCGCCCCACGCCGCGAGATCGGCCTCCCCTGTCGCGTCGACGACGACGGCCGCGGTCACGGCGTACGCACGCCCGCCGGGCCCCGCGACGGCGGCGCCGCACACCCGGCCGCCGTCGGTGAGCACCCCGAACGCCCGGGTGCCGTACCGGACGTCGACGCCGCGCCGGGTGAGCGCGTCGTGCAGGGCGAGGGACTTGGCCTCGATGTTCCAGGCGCCGACACCGCCGCGCCGCAGGCCGAGCTCACGGTGCGCGCGGCGGGTGGCGTCCTGGACGCGTGCCGCGTGCGCGGCACGGCGGCCGAACCAGTAGCTGGCCACACCGCCGTACGTGCCGGTGCCGCCGGGCCCGGGGCCGTGCTCGACGAGCAGGGTGCGGGCGCCTTCCGCGGCGGCGGCGAGCGCCGCTGAGGCGCCGCTGGTCCCGCCGCCGACGACCAGCACGTCGAAGGGCGCCTCGCAGGGCAGCTCTTCGTCGGCGACAGGTTCGGTGGCCCCCGCCCCGCGCGGAGGGGTGTCGCGGTGCTCAAGCACCACCGGCCGGTGTCTCGCGAGGCCGCCACCGGACGGGCACGCGCCGAGCGTCGCGGTAGCCGACTCCCCGCCAGGGGCCCCCG
>NZ_JAGIQL010000119.1 GCF_017813245.1 Streptomyces montanisoli | reverse complement strand
CGGCTGAGCCGGCCGCCGAGCGCGGCGGCGCACCGCGCCAGCTCGTCGGGGGCGTGCACCGTGAACTCGTACCCCAGCAGCGCCAGCCGCATGGCCAGCCACTCCAGCGAGTCGCCCCACTCCATGCGCAGCCGGCAGCTGCACGCTCCGGTCGACTCGGGCGGGCCCAAGTACGGCGGCAGCCGTGCGGCCAGCTCCTCCACCGGCACGGCGAAGCCCACGACCACCTCGACGCGGGGGCCGCGCCTGGCCATCGACTCCGCGAGGAACTGTGCCGCGTCACCCGAGGGCAGCTCCCTGGGCGTGAAGCGGGCCCCGGTGGCGAAGGCCTCACCCACCCGGTCCACCCGGAAGGTGCGCCAGTCCTGGCGCTCCAGGTCGTAGGCGACGAGGTACCAGCGCCGGCCCGTCGAGACGAGCCGGTAGGGCTCGACGTGCCTCCTGGTCCGTGCCCCCTCTCCCGAGCGGTAGGCGAAGCGCAGGCGCTCCGTGCCGGTCACGGCGGCCGCCATGGTGGTGAGCGCCTTCGGGTCGACGCTGGCGCCGTCTCCCCGGGTCAGCGGGATGGTGGCCTGCTGGAGGGAGGAGACACGGTGCCGCAGCCGGGACGGCAGCACCTGCTCCAGCTTCGCCAGGGCCCGCACGGACGCCTCTTCGACTCCCTCGATCGCGTGACCCGCGCCCGCGCGCAGGCCCACGGCGATGGCGACGGCCTCCTCGTCGTCGAGGACGAGCGGAGGCATGGCTGTGCCGGCGACGAGCCGGTAGCCGCCGACGGCTCCCTTGGTCGCCTCGACGGGATATCCGAGGTCGCGCAGCCGGTCGATGTCGCGCCGGATGGTGCGCGGACTGACGCCGAGGCGTCCGGCCAGCTCGCTGCCCGGCCACTCACGCGGAGTCTGCAGGAGCGAGAGCAGGGTGAGGAGGCGCCCCGGTGTGTCCGTCATGGCCCCATGGTGCCCGCCGTTTAGGACATGTTCTGGCCTAGAGGCCGCCTAGCGTCTGCTTCATGACCTCTCCGACCCCTTCGGACACAGCACTGAAGCAGCCCGCGACCACCGCGCCCGTCCCTGGTGATGCCCGCCCCGGTGGCGGTGCCTCGGACGGCCCTGCGCGGACGGCGCAGCCGCCCTCCCCTTCGCCTGCGCCGGCCGACCGCCGCCGCTGGTTCGCCCTGGCGATCGTCATGACCGCGGCCTTCATGGACCTGGTCGACGCCACCATCGTCAACGTGGCCATCCCGAGCATCGAACGGGACACGGGCGCCTCCTTCGGCGCCGTCCAGTGGATCACCGCCGGCTACGCGATCGCTTTCGCCGCCGCCCTGATCACCGGTGGTCGGCTGGGGGACATCTTCGGACGGAAGCGTCTCTTCCTGATCGGAATCTCCGGCTTCACCGTCGCCTCAGCGCTCTGCGGGCTCGCGGCGAACCCGGAGATGCTGGTCGGCTCGCGCCTGCTGCAGGGCGCCACCGCGGCGATGATGGTGCCTCAGGTGCTCGCGATCGTCCACGCCACCTTCCCTGACCACGAACGCGGCAAGGTCTTCGGGCTGTTCGGCGCGATCGTCGGCCTCGGCGCCGTGTCGGGGCCCCTGCTGGGCGCGCTCCTGACGGAGTGGAACGTCGGCGGACTCGAGTGGCGCCCGATCTTCCTCATCAACCTCCCCGTCGGCCTCGCCGGCCTCCTGCTGGGCCGCCGCTTCATCAGGGAGTCGAAGGCGCCGCACGCCCTCCGCCTCGACCTGCCCGGCGTCGTCCTCGTCACCGCCGGCCTGCTGATGCTGATCTACCCGCTCACCCGCGGCCGCGAGCTGGGCTGGCCCCTGTGGGGTCACCTGTGCATGGCGGGCAGTCTCGCGGTGTTCGCCCTCTTCGTCGCCTACGAAAGGCGCAAGACCCGCAAGGACGGATCACCGCTGGTCGAGCTCTCGCTGTTCCGTATCAAGAGCTTCGCCGGAGGGATCGCCGTACAGCTGACCTTCGGTCTGGTCATGGGCATCTTCTTCCTCGTGTGGACGCTCTACATGCAGATGGGCCTCGGCTGGAGCCCGCTGCGGGCCGGCCTGACCAGCGTGCCCTTCTCGGTCGCCGTGTCCTGCGCCGCCGCCGGCTCCGTGCAGGCGCTGGTGCCGCGCTTCGGCCGGAAGGTCCTCCAGGCCGGCGCGCTGCTGATGATCGCCGGCCTGCTGATCTACGTGGGGGAGGCCGCCCGTTACGGCACCGGCATCCACCCGTGGCAGATGGTGCTGCCCCTCGCCGTCATGGGTCTCGGCATGGGCCTGATCGTGGCGCCCCTGACGGACGCGGTGCTCGCCGACGTCCCCCGTGAACACTCCGGCTCCGCGTCCGGGCTCATCAACACCACGATGCAGATGGGCAACGCGCTGGGGCTCGGCCTCGTCGCCGTCGTCTTCTACGGGCCCGTCGACGGCCGCGTCCACGCCCCGGCAGACCTGGGCCCCGCCTACGTGTCCGGCTTCCAGCACGCCATGTGGTGGGTGATGGCCGTGCTCGCCCTGATCTTCCTGGTCATGTTCGCCCTGCCGCGCCGGTCGAACCACGAGGCGCCGCGGCCCTGACCCCGTTTTCCGCCGGGCCTTTTCCGCCGGGCCGGAGCCGGGTTCCTTGCCCGCCCGGCTCAGCGGACGCGGGTCCTGAGGTCAAGCGCGGTCCTTGCCGCCAGCTCGTCCGCGTAGACCTCACACATGTGGCGACCGTCGGGCGTCGCCGTGTGCTCGACCTCCCACAGGCTGGTCTCCGTCCCGTCGATCAGGAGGAACGCGTGCTCGTACAGCATGAACCCGGCGTTCCGCTCGGCCGGATGGCACCAGTGACCGAAGACCTGGGCGATGTGGTGGGCGAAGGCCGTGCGCAGCCTGCGGGCCGTCTCCTCGCCCGGCCGGTCGGCGTTCTCCGCGCGCCGCAGCACACGGCGCGCGTGGTCGGGGGAGTTGTCGCTGACGTACAGCCTGGGCAGCGCGGCCGCGGAAGCGGCGAGCACCTCACCGGGTGAGATCCGCACACCGAAGTCGGGCCCGTCGAAGTCGATCCGCCCGGACCGGCCCTCTCCGTCTAACAGCCTGGTCGACGCCTCCCGCGCGTCCGCCTCGGCCGCGAACAGCTCGTACAGCGGCGTGCCGTCGTGGCCGGTGGTGTGGACCACCTCCCACAGGGTCAGCGCGCTGCCGTCCGAGAGCAGGAACGTGTGCCGGTACGTCTCACGGTGACGGCCCTTGCTGTGGTACGCCGAGGACAGCGAACTGGCGTGCGCCAGAGCGGAGTCCAGCCGCCCGACCAGAGCGGCGGGCAGTGCGAAGGAGTTGAGCGAGCGCTCCAGCAGCCGCTGGATGTGCGCCTCGGTCGTCTCGTACGGACCGTTCAAGAGGGATCTCCCCGACATCGCCAGGTGTCACGTCGTGAACGCATACCGTAGCCCCTTGGGGTGAGATCACGTCCACAGTTTGGGAAAACAAGGCGCGATTCGGTGAGTTTCAATCCGATCTCGTCAAGGAACCTCCACTCCATCGGTCAGGTCCGTACAGCTCCCGGTACGAGGGGAACACGCCCCCCGGGCCGCTGACACTCTCCGCCGCGAGCACCGCACGAACGATCGCACGCGTGACCACGTCGGCGGCCGCCGCCAGGACCTCGTTCAGCGCCGGCATGCCCGCACGGAGCGGGACCACACCGGTGGCCAGCCCGAAAACCGTGTCCCCGTCATTCAGAAGATGGACTGGTCTGACGGCGCGCGCGATGCCGTCATGGGCGGTGCCGGCCATCTTCTGAGCCTGCGACCGGCTCAGGTCCGCGTCCGTGGCCACCACGGCGAGCGTGGTGTTCAACGGCGCCGGGCCCGCGCCCTCCCGCAGGCCTTCGAGCCGCACCCGCGCCGCCTCGTGCACCTCCGCCGGCGGGTAGCCGACACGGCCCTCGAAGTAGCGGCCGTACAGCACCCCGGTGAGCGGATCGACCACTGAGCCCGCCGCATTCGCCACGACCAGCGCCGCCACGGTGATGCCCGAGGCGCCGAGGACGGTACTGGCCGAACCGACCCCGCCCTTCAGCGGGCCGACCGCGGCACCCCTGCCCGCCCCGACCGAGCCCTCCACGACCGCGGCTCGCTCACGCGACGCGGCCGCCGCCTCCACGGCCGCGCGCCCGGTGGCCGCATCCGGCCTGATCCCCCACTCGCCGCCGCGCCCCAGATCGAACACGGCCGCGGCCGGCACCACAGGCACCACGTGCCGGCGATCGGGGATCCGCACACCGCGCCCCCGCTCCTCCAGCCAGGCCACCACACCGGAGGCAGCGTCGAGCCCGTACGCGCTGCCCCCCGTCAGCACGACGGCCTCCACCCGGTCCACCAGGTTGCGCGGATCCAGCGCCTCCGTCTCGCGCGTCGCCGGGCCGCCGCCCCGCACGTCCACAGCGGCCGTCACCCCGCCGTCGGGCGCGAGCACCACCGTCGTACCCGTCAGCGCCCGCTCACCGGCGACCTCCGCGTGCCCGACCCGCAGACCGGCCACGTCGGTCAACGAGCCGCGCCGTTCCCCATCACTCACCCCGCGCCTCCTTCGCTCCGTGCGCCGCGCCGCCCGGCTGCCGCGCCTCCGGCGTCCCCTCGGGGCCACCGGCCACCGCGGACCTGGCGGACAACGTCACCCCGACCGCCACCGTCACCGCCGAGACGAGCCCTGCCGCCGGCACCGCCCACTCCCCGGCGAACACGCAGCACACGACCGCGACCGCCGCGACAGGAAGCAGGGCCTGCTGCGCCAGACCTCGCTTGAAGTGGCGTGCGTGCAGCAGCCACACGGTGAGCAGGAACACGGCCGCGGGGACCACCACGGCGGCGCCCGCCGCCCGGGCCGAGATGTGCGCTGCCCCGACCGCGTATTCGACCGCGACCTCCAGCCCCGCCCCGATGGCGGCCGCCGAAGCGAAGATCACGAAGTGTCCGTAGCCCCAGGGGATCGCCTGCCGGTCGCTCACCAGACGCTCGTGCACCGGAGCCGCGAAGTAGATCCACCACGCCGTGAACACGATGAGCACCCCACCACCCGCAACGGGCAGCAGCCGCCCCAGGGCCTCGTGCTCGTCGAGCGCGGACTGCACGGCCACGGTCGCCGCCGACATCGTCTCGCCGAGGACGATCAGCGTGAACAGCCCGTACCGCTCCTCGATGTGATGCGGATGCCAGGGCGTCTCCTGGCTGCGCTCCGCCACCACGGGCACCAGCATCTCCGCCACCATCACGACGAGGAACAGCCAGCGCCGGCTGTCCGTCGGCGCGGCCAGCAGCGCCACCCACGCCGCCTGGCACACTGCCACGCCCACCGCGTACCGCACGGCGGTCCGCCTCGCCGCGCTGCCGGCTTCCTCGGTGACCGCCGCCCGCAGCCACTGCGCCGTCAGCGCCAGCCTCATCACGAGGTAGCCGATGACGGCGACCGTCCAGTCGTTCTCCGTGAACGCCCGGGGCACACCCGCGGCGTAGATCAGGACCCCGCTGATCTGGACGAGCGTCGCGACCCGGTACGGCACGTCGTCGCAGTCGTAGGCCGAGGCGAACCAGGTGAAGTTCATCCAGGCCCACCAGACGCCCCAGAAGACGAACAGGTAGCCGATGATCCCGGTGCCCGGATGCCCCTCCGCCAGAGCGTGCACGAGCCTGGCACCCCCCTGCGCCACGGCCACGACGAAACACAGATCGAAGAAGAGCTCCAACGGTGTGGAGGCGCGGTGCTCCTCGTCCCGCCTCCGCGCGGTCATGCGCCGCACCACACCTGCTGTCCTGGCCACCGCGGTCGTCGAGGTCATGCGACAAGGACATCAGACCCCGCGCGCCCCAGTGGCCCGGACGCGCCTCCGACCGGGGCCGGGCGCCAGGAGAGGCGCCGTACCCTGGAGGCATGAGTACCGCCCCCGACCCGGAACGCCGGCCCGCCGTGGAACGCGAGCCCGCCGTGGAGACCGGCCCGCCCACGCCGGCCTCCGCGTCGCCCAGGCCGTCCACGCATCCGGGACTCGTCTTCGACGACCCTCTCGACCAGCGGTCGGCCGATGACACGGACGACGGCTGGGGCGAGCGTCCCGCCGTGAAGCCCGGCAGCGCCGCCGACCTCGCGCGGTTCCTCGACGAGAAGCCGCCCCACCACATTTGAACGGCCGGGGCGCCGGCCCGCGCTAGCGGCTCTGCCGCACCACGGTGCCGTCGCTGGGCCCGCGCTGGCTGACCAGTGTGTCCCTGATCTCCTTCAGCACGTCCAGCTCGCTGTCCTCCACGACCGTCTCCACCGGCTCCTGCTCCTTCGCCGCCTGGAGCCTGGCGCGCCTGGCGAGGAACCTGGACATCGGGAGGACCATCAGGAAGTACACGACGGCCGCCGTGATCAGGAAGTTCAGGGTGGAGCTGAGGACCGTGCCCCACATGATCTCGATGCCGTGGGTCGCCTGCCCCGCCTTGTCGACCGTGCAGGGTGCTTGCAGGCAGTACGTGTACTGCTCCAGGTCCTGCGTGCCGAACGCGCCGACCACCGGGTTTATGACTCCCTTGACGACCGCGTTCACGATGCTGGTGAAGGCAGCGCCGATGACGACGGCGACCGCGAGATCGATCACGTTGCCGCGCATCAGGAAGGCCTTGAAGCCCGCCAGCACGCTCTCCTTGTCCTTCTCCTTGCTCACGAAAGGGCCTTTCTTCGCCTGTGCCGTAGAGATGGCAATCCGCCAGGCAACTTACGTCAGGGCGTGCCCTCGCTGTCCAATCCATCGGTGTGGACGGTTGACACCTCGACGTTCGGCGCGGCGCTGCCACCGGCCGGCTCAGCACAGTGTCACCGCCAGCTGTGACACGGACGCCGCCCCGGCGAGAGCCGTCGCCGTCGCCCGTGGCACGGACAGCACAAGCAGTGCGCCGCCCTCGACGGCCGAGTCCTCACCGGCCTCGGGGATCTCCGCCACGCGCGCTCTGGCCGCCACCACATGGGCCCGCGGTTCGGGGTGTGCGCCTCCCACCGTGCCCGCCGCCGAAACGGGCGTCGCGATCACATCGACATGGTCGCCCGGCCGCAGCAGGCGCACCGTCGCCGCGTCGGCGATGCGCACCGGCGCCGAGACCAACGGAGAGCGGCCTGTGCCCTGCCGGCGTGCGCCGGTCGGTGGGCCGCCGGCTAGCGGGTTCGAGTGTGGTGGGCCGGTCTCCGGTTTGGCGGGGCGGGGATCGGCGGAGCCTGTGGCCCCACCGGCGCCCGTGGCCGCCAGGGCCGCCGCCGTCACCGCGAGGCCGGCCGCCACGACGCGTTGCTTGCGTGACACCGCTCTGCGCAGGCGCTCCCGCTGCCCCCGTACGCGCACGGGATCGAACGCCGGAATGCCACGTGGCGCAGGGGCCGACGGCCCGGGCTCAGGCCGGTGCCGCGCGCACAGGGAGAGAGCGGACACGGGCGCGTGCCCGGAAGCGGCAACCGGAGCCCGGGCCGCAGTCGAGGCCGGGGCCTGAGCCGGGTCGTGCTGGAAGGTACGGGACATGGCGAACCACCGCCTGGTGTGAGAGTGGGCGGCCGCTTCGATGCGGTCGCCGTTCACTCACCTTGCCTCGCTCCGCAAGATCCTGCTGAGGCCTGTGGACAACTACGGCGGTGTGAACAACTCGCTCACTCACAAGGGTGGTTGCGATACCGGTGGGCCTGGAGTCCTTGACCCGCCGAGGGTCACGGGAGTGCAATTCCTGTATCGAGTCCGTCCAGGGCATGCGTGCAGAGGCAGTCCCGGGTCTCGCTCGACTGCAGTTCGCCCACTGCGTCGAAGAGCACGGTGCGCAGCCGGTCCACGTTTTCGGCGAAGACCTTCAGCACCTCGTCGTGGGAGACGCCCTCACCCGTCTCGGCTCCCGCGTCAAGGTCGGTCACGAGCGTCATGGAGGTGTAGCAGAGACCAAGTTCACGTGCGAGTGCGGCCTCGGGGTGACCGGTCATCCCGACGACCGACCAGCCCATGGCCGCGTGCCACCGGGATTCCGCCCTGGTGGAGAACCGCGGCCCCTCGATCACGACAAGAGCGCCGTCCTCGACGGGCTCCCAGCCACGCCCGCGCGCCGCGGCGAGCGCGGCCTTTCGCCCCTCCGGGCAGTAGGGGTCGGCCAGCGAGATGTGCACGACGTTGGAAGCGCTGCCGTCGGGCAGCGGAACGCCGTCGTAGAAGGTGGCCGGCCGGGACTTCGTACGGTCGACCAGCTGGTCCGGCACGAGCAGGGTGCCGGGTCCGTACTCCGGGCGCAGCCCGCCCACGGCGCACGGCGCGAGCACCTGCCGGACGCCGACGGAGCGCAGCGCCCAGAGATTGGCGCGGTAGTTGATGCGGTGCGGAGGCAGGTGGTGGCCGCGCCCGTGGCGCGGCAGGAAGGCCACTCGCCTGCCCGCGATCTCGCCGAGGAAGAGGGAGTCGCTCGGTTGCCCGTAGGGCGTCTCCACCTGGACCTCGGTCACGTCCTCAAGGAAGGAGTAGAAGCCGGACCCACCGATCACGCCGATCTCTGCGTTCGCCATGGCGGTCAGCCTAACGGCGCCGCGGATCGGGTGGCCCGGACACCGAGGGACCCCGGCCGTGGAAGGCGGCCGAGGCCCTGGAAAAGAGATCCCCCGACGCGGTCCGTCGAGTCAGCGGGGCGGAGGCCCTCGCCGGCTCAGGCCGCGGAGCTGCCGCTCTTGGTGCTCGACGAACCCGCACTCGATGAGGAGGACGAGGAGGATGACGAACTCGACGCCGAGGCCGCCGTGGTCTTCGCGTCCTTGGAGGAGTCCTTCGAGCTCTTCGAGTCCTTCGACTCGGAGGACGACGAGGACGACTTCGCACCGGACGCGCTGCTCGACGACGAGCTGCGGCTGTCGTTGCGGTAGAAGCCGGAGCCCTTGAAGACGATGCCGACCGCGGAGAACACCTTCTTCAGGCGTCCCTGGCAGTTGGGGCACACGGTCAGGGCGTCATCGGTGAACTTCTGCACCGCTTCGAGGCCCTCGCCGCATTCGGTGCACTGGTACTGGTAGGTCGGCACTTGCTCCTCCTGGCACTCTCACTCAATGAGTGCTAACGACGATCCATAGTGACGTATTCCGCGCCGTCAGTCCACTGCCGCCGTCTCGCGGTGACGCATCGCACGTATGGCGCCTCGCCCCGAGCCCCGTGGCAGGAGCCGTGACTGGAGGGAGAGAAGCACGGCGAGCGCCAGGACGGTGCCTGCCAGCGGGACGACGAAGCCGGCGCGTGCGCCATGCGCGTCGGTGAGCCTGCCGGCCACCGTCACGGCGGCAGCCTGGCCCAGCGCGACGGCGCCCGTCAGCCAGGTGAAGGCCTCCGTCCTCGCGGAGGGCTCGACGAGCCCGTCGACCAGGGTGTAGCCGCTGATCAGGGCGGGGGCGATGCACAGCCCGGCCAGCAGGCCGAGCACGGCGAACAGGGGAACGGAGTGGACTGACCACAGTGTGGCCGAGACGAGGGTCAGGCCGGTGTACCCGAGCACGAGCCTGCGCCGCGGGCCGGTCTTCCACGTGACGGCGCCGAACACGAGCCCGGAGATCATGTTCCCGGCGGCGAAAACGCCGTACAGCGGACCGTTCACGCCGGGGCTGCCGATCTCCTCGGCGAACGCGGTCAGGGAGACCTGCATCCCGCCGAAGACGGCGCCGACACCGAGGAAGGCGACGGCGAGGACGCGCACGCCGGGGACGGCGAGCGCCGAGGCGGCCCTGCCCGCCCCGCTGCCCCTGGCCGGGCGCCCGGTGGGCCGGGGCTGGGTGGTGCGGCGCGCGGCGAAGAGCAGGCCGCCCACCAGGGTGAGCGCTGCTTCGGCCGCGAGCCCGGCCGCAGGGTGGACGCCGGTGCACAGGGCGGTGGCGAGCACGGGGCCGATGACGAAGGTGAACTCGTCGGTCACGGACTCGAAGGCCGCGGCGGTCGGCAGCAGCGCCGAGGTGCCGGGCGTCCGGGTGAGGGCGGTCGCCCAGCGCGAGCGGACCATCGGGCCGACCTGGGGCACCGACGCGCCCGTCGGAACGGCGGCGGCGAACAGCGCCCACAGCGGGGCGTCCGCGAGTGCCAGCGTGATGAGGGCGGCGACGGACGCGGCGTGCACCAGCACGCCGGGGACCAGCACGGTGGCCTGGCCCAGGCGGTCCGCGAGTTTGCCGCTCTGCGGGGCGAACAGCGCCATGGCCACACCGGTCACGGCGGCGACGGCGCCTGCCGTCCCGTACGAGCCGGTCGTGTGCTGGACGAGCAGGACGATGCCGATCGTGAGCATCGCGAACGGCTGGCGGGCCGCGAAGCCCGGCAGCAGGAAGGTCCAGGCGCCGGGGGTTCTCAGGAGCTGCCCGTATCCGGGGCGGGGGGAGGTGGCGGCCGCTTCGGGGGCGCTCTCGGTGTCGACCGTGTGGGACACGGTCCTTGCCTTTCTGCCGCCTGGTGACGCGCCCCGGCGGCGGGGCGGGCCGAGGGCTGTCCGCTGTGCGCGGCGTCGTGGCCGCGCCAGCCCTGCATCAGACGAGGTCGCGAGCGGTCGGGAACGACCGTCGGAGGTAGTCGGAAGGGATCTGGCCATGGCCGTCGTGGCAGCAACTGCCGGAACGCGACCACGGCGCGTCAATCGTACAGGCACGGAGCGACCGTGCTTATGGAACGAAGGGGAGGTGGAGAGGTGTCCTTGATTTGCGAGGCGATCGTCCGACGGGGGCTGCGTAGCACCGGGCTTGGCGGAAGCCCGCGTGGCGGGAGACCGCGCCGCGCGGCGACACGGCCGCGGCGGCAGGCGGACGCGCGACGGCGCCCGCCCCGCAGACCTCGGTGGCCGGGGCCGGCGTGGCCGGGGCCGGGGTGGCCGCGGCGTCCGCGGCGCTCGTCACCTTTGGTCGGCCGGGCCCAGCCAGCTCGCGAGTTTGCCGCCCTGTCCGACCGCGCGCAGGCGTTCCTCCACCGCGTCGCGCACCGGGTCCGTGGCCACGACGAGGAGTTCGTCCCCCCGTTGCAGGAGCGTCGACGGCTGCGGCACGAAGCTGCGTTCGTTGCGCACCACGAGGGTGACGGCCGCGCCCTGGGGGAGACGCAGTTCGCCGACCTCGACGCCGTGCATCTTCGACCGCCGGGGGATGGCCACGGACAGCAGGTGTCCGCGCAGCCGTTCCAGCGGCGCGGATTCGATGCCGAGGTCGGAGGCGTCCGAGGAGCTGCTGAGCCGCAGCGCCTTCGCCAGCCAGGGCAGGGTCGGCCCCTGCACCAGCGTGTACACGACGACGAGCACGAAGACGATGTTGAAGATCCGGCGGCTGCCGTCGATGCCGGACACCATCGGGATGGTCGCCAGGATGATGGGCACGGCGCCACGCAGGCCGGCCCAGGACACGAGGATCTGTTCCGCCCGGGGGATGCGGAAGGGCGCGAGGCTGACGAGCACCGACAGGGGTCTCGCGACGACGGTGAGCACGAGGCCGACCATCACGGCGGCCCAGAAGTCGTGGCCCAGTTCGTGCGGCGTGACGAGGAGTCCGAGCAGGACGAACATGCCGATCTGCGCGATCCAGCCGAGACCCTCGGCGAAGCCCCGGTTCGCGGGGGCGTGGGGGAGACGCGCGTTCCCGAGGATCATCGAGGCGAGGTACACGCTGAGGAAGCCGCTGCCGTGCGCGGTCGCACCGAGGGCGTAGGCGGAGACCGCGATGGCCATGACGGCGATCGGATAGAGCCCGGAGGCCGGGAGAGCCACGCGCCGCAGCCCGAAGGCGCCCACGTAGCCGACGGCGATGCCCACACAGGCGCCGATCAGCAGCTCCAGGAGGATCTCCCCGACGAGGACGTACCAGCTGGAAACGTGCCCGGTGGAGGAGAGGGCGACCACGACGATCACCACGGGGGCGTCGTTGAAGCCCGATTCCGCCTCGAGGACGCTGGTGACCCGGGTGGGGAGGGGCACGCGCCGCAGCACGGAGAAGACGGCCGCGGCATCGGTGGAGGAGACGACCGCGCCGATGATCAGTGCCTGGCGCCAGTCGAGGCCGACGAGATAGTGGGCAGCGGCGGCGGTCACGCCGATGCTGATGCCGACGCCCAGCGTCGACAGGGTGATGCCGACGGGCAGGGAGGACTTGATGTCCTTCCACTTCGTGCCGAGTCCGCCCTCGGCGAGGATCACGACGAGTGCCGCATAGCCGATGACCTGTGTCAGTTCGGCGTTGTCGAAGTGCACGTGGAACAAGCCGTCCTGCCCCATCGCGACGCCGATCCCCAGGTAGATCAGCAGGCTGGGCAGCCCGCTCCGGGACGAGATGCGTACGGCGGCAACCGAGACGAGCAGGACCAGGGAGCAGATGAGCAACAGGACATTGAGCTGGTGGACAGTCAGGGGCCGATCCTTCCTCGCACGCGTGCCGGATCGTTCCTCCGGCCCCGGTCTCCGGTGGACCGGTACTTTGTTACCTTACCTAATCTTTAACGCTTTCTTGATGCCTTCGAGCGTGCGTGCGATCACCGAAACGGCCCAAGCTGACTCCGCGTCCGAGTGACCTGACGAGTGCGCCTATGGTTGCTGCAGCGTTTTCTGGACCACCCTGCCCCGCGAAGGACAGCGATGCCCGCCAACACGGCTCCCCCTCACGCCAAGAAGAAGGGGCGACGCGCCCGTCTGGTCGTGCTCGTCCTGGTAGTGGCACTGGTCGCGGGGATCGGGTACGGCGCGTACTGGGGTGTCGGCACGGTCCGCGCCTCACTGCCGCAGACAACGGGCTCGATACAGCTCAAGGGGCTCGACGGCCCCGTGGACGTGGAGCGCGACAGCTACGGCATCCCGCAGATCTACGCGAACAGCGACGCGGACCTGTTCCGCGCGCAGGGGTACGTGCAGGCGCAGGACCGTTTCTACGAGATGGACGTCCGGCGCCACATGACCTCGGGCCGGCTGTCCGAGATGTTCGGCAAGAGCCAGGTGAACACGGACGCGTTCCTGCGCACGCTCGGCTGGCACCGGGTGGCACAGGAAGAGTACGACCACAAGCTCTCGCCGGAGACGAAGAAGAACCTCCAGGCGTACTCGGACGGCGTCAACGCCTACCTGAAGGGCCGGCCGGCGAAGGACATCTCCGTCGAGTACGCGGCGCTCAACCTGACCGGCGACTACACGCCGGCCAAGTGGACGCCCGTCGACTCGGTGGCCTGGCTCAAGGCGATGGCCTGGGACCTGCGCGGCAACATGCAGGACGAGATCGACCGCTCGCTGCTGACCAGTAGGCTCAGCATGAAGCAGATCGACCAGCTGTACCCGCCGTACCCCACAGCCAAGAACAAGCCGATCGTCCAGGGCGGCGCCGTCACCAACGGCACGTTCGACCCCAAGGCGACCGCGGGCGACCAGTCCAACAGCACGAGCACCGGCACAGGAACCGGCAGCGGCTCCGGGGCCGGCACGCAGGGCCTGTCGACGAACGGGTCGGCAGCCTCGTACAGGAACGACGCGAGCACGGCGTCCGGCGCGACCGAGGCGCTGGACTCGCAGCTCGGCTCGCTCTCGGACTCCATCGACGCGATCCCGCAGCTGTTCGGCCCGAGCGGCAGCGGAAGCGGCGTCGGCTCGAACTCCTGGGTCGTCTCCGGCAAGCTCACGACCACCGGCAAGCCCCTGCTGGCGAACGACCCGCACCTGTCGCCGAACCTGCCGTCCATCTGGTACCAGATGGGGCTGCACTGCCGCACGATCTCGCCGTCCTGCCAGTACAACGTGTCCGGTTACACGTTCTCCGGCATGCCCGGCGTGATCATCGGCCACAACGCGGACATCGCCTGGGGGATGACCAACCTCGGCGCCGACGTGACGGACCTCTACCTGGAGAAGGTCGACGGCGACACCTACCAGTACGGCAACGACCGCAAGAAGTTCACCACCCGCAAGGAGACGATCAAGGTCGCCGGCGGCGGCAGCAAGACCATCGTGGTCCGCTCCACCGTCCACGGTCCCGTGGTCTCCGACCGGGACGAGGAACTGGCGAAGGTCGGGCAGCAGGCGCCCGTGGCCAACCTCGCCCCCGACCGCGGCAGCGGCTACGCGGTCTCGCTCGAGTGGACGGCGCTGACCCCCGGCAAGACGATGGACGCCGTCTTCGAGCTCGACAAGGCGCAGAACTTCTCGCAGTTCCGCTCGGCCGCGCGCGACTTCGAGGTCCCCTCGCAGAACCTCGTCTACGCGGACACCGACGGCAACATCGGCTATCAGGCGCCCGGCAGGGTCCCGGTCCGCGCCAAGGGCGACGGGCGCATGCCGGCGCCCGGCTGGGACCCGGCGTACCACTGGAAGAAGAAGCCGGTCCCGTTCGACGCCATGCCCTACGAGTACAACCCCGAGCGCGGTTTCATCGTGACCGCCAACCAGGCGGTCATCGACGCCAAGAAGTACCCGTACCTGCTGACGACGGACTGGGACTACGGCACCCGCAGCCAGCGCATCACCGACCTGATCGAGTCGAAGACCAAGGACGGCGGCAAGATCTCGACGGACGACATGCAGGCCCTGCAGATGGACAACACCAGCGAGATCGCCAAGCAACTGGTGCCCTACCTGCTGAAGGACGACCTGGCGAAGAACGGCGTGACCGACCCGTCCGTGCGTCAGGGCCAGAAGCTGCTGGAGAACTGGGACTACACCCAGGACGCGGACTCGGCGGCGGCCGCCTACTTCAACGCGGTCTGGCGCAACATCCTGATGCTCGCGTTCGGTGACAAGCTCCCCAAGGAGGTGCGCGTCAAGGGCCAGTGCCTCGAGGTGCACCCCGCGGACAGCACAGGACCGCCGGACGTCGACAAGCTCGTGCGCGAGTGCGGCGAGCGGTCGGCGGACACGGCGCAGCCGGACGGCGGTGACCGCTGGTTCGAGGTCGTCGAGAACATCCTCAAGGACGACCACAACAGCTGGTGGTCCTCGGAGGGCGACCGACTCGACAAGGCCACCACGACGCGCGACCAGCTGTTCGCCCGCGCCATGAAGGACGCCCGCTGGGAACTCACGGCGAAGCTGGGCAAGGACATGTCCACGTGGAGCTGGGGCCGGCTGCACACGCTCACGCTGAAGAACAGCACGCTCGGCACCAGCGGCCCCGGCATAGTGAAGTCGCTGCTCAACCGCGGCCCCTACAAGCTGTCCGGCGGCGGGTCCGCCGTCGACGCGACGAGCTGGAACGCGGCCGCCGGGTACGAGGTGACGACCGTCCCCTCGATGAGGATGGTGGTCAACGTCGGCGACTGGGACAAGTCGCGGTGGATCAACCTGACGGGCGCGTCGGGGCACGCGTACAGCGCGCACTACACCGACCAGACGAAGATGTGGGAGGACGGCGACCTGCTGCCCTGGGCCTTCGGCATCGACGCCGTGAACAAGGCGACGAAGGACAAGCTGACGCTCAAGCCGTAGGCGCCGGGGAACGTCGGGCGCCGGGCGCCGAGCCCGGCCACGGGTCCGCGCCTACGGCTCCTGGCCCGCCGCCCCGGCGAAGCGGATCACGCCGGCGGGCGTCACCGCCGCGTCGACGGGGCGGTCGTGGCGCTCCGCCGGGACGCGCTCGATCACCTCGCCCTCGTACAGCAGCACAGCGAGCACCGGCCGTGCGCCTGCGCGCGCGAGCCGCGCCAGCACGCGGTCGTACGACCCGCCGCCGCGCCCCAGCCGCATCCCGCGCCCGTCCACGGCGAGGCCCGGGACGAGCACCACCCGCGCGCCGAGCACAGCGTCGCTGCCGAGCCGGTCGCCCACCGGTTCGAGCAGGCCACGCGGCGCCCGCGCCAGTGACTCCGCCCCCTCGTACGCTGCCCAGTCGAGGTCGTTGTCGTGCATCAGGACAGGCAGCAACACGCGTACGCCCCGGGCGTGAAGCGCGTCAAGGAGCGCGCGCGTGCCCGGTTCGCGCCCCACCGAGACATACGCGGCGACCGTTCGTGCCGATGCCAGTTCCGGCAGGTCCAGGGCGCGCACGGCGAGCGCGGACGCGGCGGCGGCTCTTTCGCCGACCGGCATGAGGGCGCGCGCGTCGAGGAGTTCGCGCCGCAGGACGGCCTTGCCGCTGTTCGCCCCGCCTGTTCCGGCCGCCCCGGTCGGCCCCTGGTTCTCCCCGTCGCGCATCGCGTGCACATGCCCTCTCGTGTTCCGGGTCGAAGCCCCGCGGCACAGGCCGCGCGACGGCTTCCTCCGTGCCATTGTCAGACTCGCATGCGAACGTGAAGGCAGGGCCCGGGGATCCGGACCCGGCTACGCGGGTACGTCAGTGTCAGCAGATGTCAGCGAGGAGATGTGGCCACCTTGAGCAGCACGGCAGAGTCGGCACCGGCAGGCCGGGGCGAGCAGTTGTGGACGGTCGAGGAACATGTGGCCGACATCCTCGCCGCGATCCGCCCGCTCGCCCCCATCGACCTCCCCCTGGCCGACGCGCAGGGCTGTGTCCTCGTGGAGGACGTCGTCGTGCAGACGTCCCTGCCGCCCTTCGACAACAGCTCCATGGACGGGTACGCGGTGCGTACCGCCGATCTCAGCGGCGCGACGGACGAGTTCCCCGCGGTGCTGACCGTCGTCGGGGATGTAGCCGCGGGCAGCGCCGAGTTGCCCGAGGTCGGGCCTGGGCAGGCCGCGAGGATCATGACGGGCGCCCCGCTGCCGCCCGGCGCCGAGGCCGTCGTCCCCGTGGAGTGGACCGACGGCGGCGCGGGCGGCGGTGCCGTCGTCTCCATGCTCCCGGCCGGCACGGCGCCCGGCGGCGACACGGGCGAGGTGCGTGTCTACCGCTCGGCCGAGGCGCGCGCGCATGTGCGGGCGGCCGGCAGCGCCGTGCAGGCGGGGGAGCTCGCGCTCGAGGCCGGCACGGTGCTCGGCCCGCCGCAGATCGGCCTGCTGGCGGCCGTCGGGCGGGGCACGGTCCGGGTGCGCCCCCGTCCCCGCGTCGTCGTGCTGTCCACCGGCAGCGAACTGGTCCAGCCCGGCGAGCAGCTGGCGCACGGCCAGATCCACGACTCGAACAGCTTCGCCCTCGCGGCCGCCGCGCGTGACGCGGGCGCGCTCGCGTACCGGGTCGGCGCCGTCGCCGACGACGCGGACACGCTCCGCTCCACGATCGAGGACCAGTTGGTGCGCGCGGACCTCCTGGTGACCACGGGCGGCGTCAGCGTCGGCGCGTACGACGTCGTCAAGGAGGCGCTGTCCTCCGTGGGCGACGAGGACGAGCCGGGAAGCGGGATCGACTTCCGCAAGCTGGCGATGCAGCCGGGCAAGCCGCAGGGGTTCGGCTCGATCGGCGTCGAGCACACGCCGCTGCTCGCGCTGCCCGGCAACCCGGTGTCTTCGTACGTCTCCTTCGAGTTGTTCGTGCGGCCCGCGATCCGCGCGATGATGGGCGTCCCCGAGGTCCACCGCCCGGTGGTGCGGGCGAAGCTGGCCTGCGACGAGCCGCTGTCGTCGCCCAAGGGCCGCCGCCAGTTCCTGCGGGCCAAGTACGACGCGGAGGCGGGCGAGGCCGCGCCCGTCGGGGGCGCGGGGTCGCATCTCGTGGCGGCGCTGGCGCACGCGGACTGCCTGGTCGTCGTGGACGAGGACACGGTGACGGTGGAGCCCGGCACGGAACTGGACGTGGTGCTGCTGGGCTGACGAAGCGGGGCGGGCGCGGAAGCCGGCAGCGCGGCGCCGCGGGAAACGCGGGCCGGGACGGCGCGGACCGGTGGGCGCAGAGGCGGACATATGGGCCGTGGACGGAGTGTCCGCCCACGCCAGGAGGGCGGCCTGACCCGGCGGCGAGCGTGCCGTGGCGGTACCGTTGGCTGCCCACACAGGGCCACGGAGGGCCCCCAGCACGGGCCAGGACCGGGAGCGTCACACCGTATGACCGCGATTCCGCCGGGGGACAGCCCCGGACGCCAGGGACCCGAGGGCCCCCGGCACACCGCCCCGCCCGGAGGCGGCCTGACGCACGTCGACGAGACGGGCGCGGCCCGCATGGTGGACGTGTCGGCGAAGGACGTCACCGCGCGTGTCGCACGCGCCTCGGGCCGGGTGCTCGTCTCGCCCGACGTCGTCGCGCTGCTGCGCGGCGGGGGAGTACCGAAGGGCGACGCCCTCGCCGTCGCCCGTATCGCGGGCATCATGGGCGCCAAGCGCACGCCGGACCTCGTGCCCCTGTGCCACCCGCTCGCGGTCTCGGGCGTCAAGGTAGACCTGA
This sequence comes from Streptomyces montanisoli, assembly GCF_017813245.1. Taxonomy (GTDB): domain Bacteria; phylum Actinomycetota; class Actinomycetes; order Streptomycetales; family Streptomycetaceae; genus Streptomyces; species Streptomyces montanisoli. The sequence continues at coordinate 2,528 of NZ_JAGIQL010000119.1, read as the reverse complement.
CCGTCGCGGACGACGCCGTGGAGATCGCGGCCACCGTGAAGACGACGGACCGCACGGGCGTCGAGATGGAGGCGCTGACGGCGGTGTCGGTCGCCGCGCTCACGGTGGTCGACATGGTCAAGGCCGTCGACAAGGGGGCCGTGATCACGGACGTGCGGGTCGAGGAGAAGAGCGGCGGAAAGTCGGGCACGTGGTCGCGCGGCAACGCGCCCGCGAGCGCCGCGAGCGCGGACGCCGCGAAAGCGGATGCCGACGGCGCGCACACCGCGGGCGCGGATCCCGTGGCGGCCCCGGACGCCGGAGGCGCCGCGTGAGCGCCGGAGCGACGCCCGCCCGGCAGTCCGCTCGGCAGGCCGGGTCCAAGGGCTACCGCGCCGTCGTGGTCACCGCCTCCAACCGCGCCGCGGCCGGTGTCTACGAGGACACCGGCGGCCCGCTGATCGTCACCGCCCTCACCGGACTCGGCTTCGCCGTCGACGGCCCGCGCGTGGTGCCGGACGGCGACCCCGTGGAGCACGAGCTGCGGGACGCGGTCGCCGCCGGCTATGACGTCGTCGTCACCACCGGCGGCACGGGCATCTCGCCGACGGACCGCACGCCTGAGGCCACCCGGCGGGTGCTGGACCACGAGGTGCCTGGCATCGCGGAGGCCATCCGCGCGCGCGGCGTCGCCAAGGTGCCCACGGCGGCGCTCTCGCGTGGCCTCGCCGGCGTGGCGGGCCGCACCCTGATCGTCAACCTGCCCGGCTCGACGGGCGGGGTGCGCGACGGCCTCGCCGTCCTCGGCGAGTTGCTGTCGCACGCGGTGGACCAGCTCCGCGGCGCCGATCACCCCCGTACCGGCGGATGAACCCCGCCTGGCCGGTGGTCCTGGTGGACGGCGACATCGCCCTCCGCCCGATAAGGCTGCGCGACCAGCGCGCCTGGCGCGACGTCAACCGACGCAACAGGGACTGGCTGCGTCCCTGGGAGGCGACGATCCCGCCCTCGTCGCCCGGCGCGCCGCCCGCGCAGCGGCCGACGTACCGTCAGATGGTGCGCCACCTCAAGAAGGAGGCGCGCGCCGGCCGGATGCTGCCGTTCGTGATCGAGTACCGGGGGCGGCTCGTCGGGCAGCTGACCGTGGCGGGCATCACCTGGGGCTCGATGTGCTCGGGCCATGTCGGCTACTGGATCGACCGCGAGGTGGCCGGCCGCGGCGTGATGCCGATGGCGGTCGCGCTGGCGATCGACCACTGCTTCCAGGCGCTCGGGCTGCACCGTCTCGAAGTCTGCATCCGGCCGGAGAACGGGCCGAGCCGCAGGGTCGTCGAGAAACTCGGCTTCCGCGAGGAGGGGACGCGGCCGCGCTACCTCCACATCGACGGTGCGTGGCGCGACCATCTCGTCTTCGCGGTGACCGCGGAGGAAGTCCCCGAGGGGCTGGTGCGCCGCTGGCGCCAGGCGCAACGCAGGAGGACGCCGGGGGAGTAAGCCGGCGCCCCTGCGTTCGAAATGCGTTCGAATTCCGCGAGTCGATTCGTCCCTCAGTCCTCCGGCAAGCAAATAAAATAAACGTTCGATATTGAGCAGGGCGTCGACGTCGCGTGACACCAGTCCGGCCATCAGTCGATCGGGAAATCACAAAAAAGTTCAGTGATATCAGCCAGATCGTGCGACACACCGCATGAATTGGCTGATGGGGTCCCGCGAATCCCTCTACGGTGTGAAGCGTGAGCAGCAGCGGCCTCATCTACGCAGTCATCGTCGGGGCCTGGGCCGCCTACTTGGTCCCGATGTGGCTCCGCAGGCAGGACGAGCTCAACGAGGCCCGTCCCACGGAACGCTTCAGCACCGCTATCCGGCTGCTGTCCGGACGGGCGGCCATGGAGCGTCGCTACGCGAAAGACCTGCGGGAACGCACCGGCGAGCAGGCGCAGGCCCCCTCCGGCGCGCCCGCCGTGCACGACGCGCCGGGCGCGGAACCCGACGGCCTCGACGATCTCGATGGCCTCGACGACCCGAACGGCCCCGACGCCCGGGACGAGTCCATCAGCTCGGTCGACGTGCGCGCCTACTCGGCGCCGCCGGCGCTGACGGAGGCGCGCATCGAGGTGCGCCGGGACGACCAGGCCGAGGCGCGGCCGTCGCGCCACGCCCACGGCCCGGCCCGCGACGGCCGTTCCGCCCACGACCACGGCTCCGCCTCCCGGCGAAGGCCCGCATCCGCCCCTGCCCCCGCCGCGCGCCGCCGCCCCGCCGAGCCCGACCGCGCCACGCGTGCGCGCCGCTCCAAGGTCCTGGCGCGCCGCCGACGTACGACGGTGCTGCTCTTCCTCGCCTTCACGGCGGGCGCGGTCGCCGCCGCCGTCGGCGGGCTGCGCCTGCTGTGGGCGCCCGCCGTGCCCGCGGTGCTGCTCAGCGTCTACATCGCGCACCTGCGGGTGAAGGAACGCCGGCGCTTCGCCTTCACCATGGACCGCCGCAGGGCCGAGGCGGCCGCGCTGCGGCTGCGCGAGACGCGCGGCGGCCGCCGCCCGGCCACGGCC
>NZ_JAGIQL010000118.1 GCF_017813245.1 Streptomyces montanisoli | reverse complement strand
GCGTGCTCCTCCGATCTCGTCGTCCGGCTGCGAGCCCGCAGCCCGCCACGGGGCCCGCCGCCCGTTGCGGCGCCGGGCCCCCGGGCCTTCGGGCGTGCCACCCGTTACGGACCGACCCGCCGTCCGGGCCCCGGGCCTGCCCCCGGTTACACGCCCGCCGTCCGGTTACGGACCTGCCGTCCGTTACGGACCCTGCCGCCCGGTGCAGGCCCGCCGTCCGTCAGGGGCCCTCCGCCCGTTGCGGCGCCAGCAGCCCGGTCCTTCGGGGCGTGCCGTCCCTTGCGGGCCCGCCGTCCGGCCCTGGGTGTGCCGTCCGTTACGGATCCACCCTCCGGCACCGGGCCTGCCGCCGGTTACACGTCCGCCGTCCGGTTACGGACCTGCCGTCCGGTGCAGGCCCGCCGTCCATCACGGGCTCGACGCCCGTTACGGCCCCGGCAGCCTGGGCCTTCGGGGCGTCCCGTCCGCTTCGGGCTCGCCGTCCGGCCCTGGTGTTGCCGTCCGTTGCGGGCCCGCCGCCCGGCCCCGGGCCTGCCATCCGTTAGGGGTCCGTCGTCCCTCACCGGGTTCGCCGCCTGTTGCGGCGCCGGCCCCCAGGCCCCGGGCCTTTGGGCGTGCCGCCCGTTACGGACCGACCCGCCGTCCGGGCCCCCGGGCCTGCCGCCGGTTACACGTCCGCCGTCCGGTTACGGACCTGCCGTTCGGTGCAGGCCCGCCGTCCATCACGGGTTCGACGCCCGTTACGGGCTCGGGCCCGTGCCCGGGCCCGCCGCGGGCCCGGCCGCCAGGCGGCCCGGCCCGTGGCGCGCTACGCGCGGGGTGCGTCACCGCCGTCGTTCCATTTCGGGTCGGTGTCCCACTCGCGGTTGCGTTCCTTCACCTTCTCCATCGCGTTCTCCGCCTCCGCGCGTGTCGCGTACGGCCCGAAGCGGTTCTTCGCGGGGCACTGCATGCCTTCCTCCACCGCCTTGTGCTGCAGGCAGTAGTACCACTCGCCCGCCTTGGGCTCCGTGCGCTTCTTGAACAGTGCCATCGCCGTCCGTCCTTCCGTCTCCGTCACCGTCATGCTGCCCCGCCGGGCGCGGCGGGACGCTGGTTAGACTCGCGGCATGTCTGGCCAGCCGCTCCTCGTACCAGGAAAGCTCTCGCCCGCGCGCGCCGTCCCCGCCGCGATCCTGCGGCCCCCGTACGTCGGCAAGCCGGCGCCCGAACCGTACGGCGGGCCCGACGTGCAGACGGACGAGACGATCGAACGCATGCGGATCGCGGGGCGCATCGCCGCGGACGCGCGCGAGGAGGCGGCCAAGCACATCGCGCCCGGCGTCACCACCGACGAACTCGACCGCGTCGCACACGACTACATGTGCGACCACGGCGCGTACCCGTCCACGCTCGGCTACCGCGGTTTCCCCAAGTCGCTGTGCACCTCGGTCAACGAGGTCATCTGCCACGGCATCCCGGACTCCACGGTGCTGCGCGACGGTGACATCGTCAACCTCGACGTCACGGCCTACATCAACGGCGTCCACGGCGACACCAACGCCACCTACCTGTGCGGCGATGTGGACGAGGAGTCCCGGTTGCTCGTCGAGCGGACCAAGGAGTCGCTGGCCCGCGCGATCAAGGCCGTGCGCCCCGGCCGCCAGATCAACGTGATCGGGCGGGTGATCGAGTCGTACGCCAAGCGGTTCGGCTACGGCGTGGTGCGCGACTTCACCGGTCACGGCATCAACACCTCGTTCCACTCCGGGCTCGTCGTGCCGCACTACGACAGCCCGCAGGCCACCACCGTCATCCGCGAGGGCATGACGTTCACCATCGAGCCGATGCTGACGCTCGGGTCCTACGACTACGACCTGTGGGACGACGGCTGGACGGTCGTCACGAAGGACCGCAGGCGCACCGCGCAGTTCGAGCACACGCTGGTCGTCACGGCGGCGGGGGCGGAGATCCTCACGCTGCCCTGAGCGGACCGGTCGCGGACCGGTCGCGGGCAGGCGCGCGGTCCCAGGCGTCCCGGGTTACGGTTTTTCCGCGACGCGACACCGGGCGCGCGAGGGGCGGGCGGAAGAGCGGCAGGGCTAGCTAGTTAGGTAAGCCTAAGCTAACCTTCTGGTGTTCCCCCGGTCGTCCCCCGTGCCAGGAGGTTCCGCCCGTGTCGACAGCCACCGTTCCCTTCTCCGTCCAGCTCCGCGAGGCCTCGGCGTCCCAGCACGCGGCCGCCAGGACCTCCGGCTTCGTCAGCGCGCTCCTCGGCGGCGGGCTCGGGGTCGACGCCTTCGCCCGCTACACGGAGCAGCTCTGGTTCGTCTACGCGGCGCTCGAGGGTGGCACCGCTGGAAAGGGCCAGAGCCACGGGCAGGGCCCGGGCCGGGGTCCGGAGGCCGATCCGGTCGCCGGGCCGTTCCTCAGCCCCGAACTGGCCCGCACCCCGGGGCTCGCGCGCGACCTCGCCTACCTGCGCGGCCCCGACTGGCGCCACGACCTGGCCCCGCTGCCCGCCACCGCCGCGTACGCGGCGCGGATCGAGGAGTGCGCGGCAAGCTGGCGCGGCGGATACCTGGCGCACCACTACACCCGCTACCTGGGCGACCTGTCCGGCGGGCAGGCCCTGGGCGACCGGGCGGAGAAGCAGTGGGGCTTCGCGCACCGCGGGGACGGCGTCCGCTTCTACGCCTTCGACGGGATCGGCAACCCCGCCGCGTTCAAGCGCGACTACCACAGGCGGCTCGACGCGCTCCCGGTGAGCGGGCGGGAGAAGGCGCGGATCGTCGACGAGTGCCGCCGCGCGTTCGATCACAACAGCGCGGTCTTCCGCGAGCTGGGCGAGCTGTACCTCGCCTGAGAGCCCGGCCTTGAGAGCACGGCCTCAACCGTCCGAGGACCTCGTCTCGGCCCTCGGCGCCGTACCGCGCACCGCGGGCGACAGCAGGACGAGCGCCACCACCGTGGCCAGCGCGCCGATCAGGAACGTGCCGCGCACCGCCACCAGCGGCAGCGTGAGCCCGCCCGTCAGCGCGCCCAGCGCCACACCGCTGTTGAACGCCGCCGAGTTCGCCGCGACCGCCGTCTCCGTACGGCCGGGCGCCACCCGCAGCACCAGCGCCTGCGCCGCCATCACCACCGGCGCGACCGCCAGGCCGAGCAGCGCCAGCATCACCACCGTCACCCAGCGCACGCTGCCCGCGGCCCAGAGACCGAGCATCGCGACGGTCTGCAACGCCACCGGCACGGCCAGCATGGTCCACGGCAGCCGGTCGAGCAGCGGTCCTGCCGCCGCGATGCCCGCGAGGGCGGCGATGCCGAACACGAACAGCAACGGGCTCACGGCCGCCCCGGAGAAGCCGCTGACGTGCGTCAGGAACGTCTCGATGTACGTGAAGCCCGTATAGGCGCCCGTGCCGGACAGCGCCGTCGTCGCCAGCACCACCGCGAACCCGCGCCGGTCGGGCGCCGCGCCGTACGCCGCGTGGCCGGTGCCGGGACGCGACGTCGGCAGGCAGGCCGCCGCCAGGACGAGCGCCGCCGCGCCGAGCACCGTCAGCACCGCGAACGGTGCCTGCCAGCCCGCGTGGCGGCCGAGCCACGTGCCGGCCGGGACGCCGAGCGCCGTCGCGAGCGAGCCGCCGACCGAAAGCAGGCCGATCACCCGGCCCCTGCGCGACGGCGGGAAAAGACCCACCGCCGCCGGGCCCATGACCGCCCAGAACAGGGCCTGCGCGAGCGCCGTCGCCAGCCGGGCGGCGAGCAGCACCCCGTACGAGCCGGCGAGCGCGGACGCCAGGCTCGCCACCACCAGCACGGCGAGCACCCCGCCCAGCACGTGGCGGTGCGGGACGGCGCGCGTCGCGCGTGCCAGCGGCAGCGAGAACACCGCCACGGTCAGCCCGTACCCCGTGACCAGGTAGCCGACGGCCGCGAGCGGCACGCGCAGGTCGTGCGAGACATTCGTGAGCAGGCCGACCGGCAGGTTCTCCGTCGAGTTGAAGGTGAACGCGGCGAGCATCAGGCCCGCCACGACGATCGCGCCGCGCACGGCGGACGCGCCCGCTGGGCGTGCGGTGGTGACCGGGTCGATGGCCAACGGTTCCTCCGGCAGGGGTGGCAGGGGTGGCAGGGGTGGCAGGGGTGGCAGGGGCGGCGGCGGGAGGACGCGGGAGGGCACCGTCCCGTCCCGCGGTGACGTGGCGTGCCGCCGGGCCGCCGGGCCGCCGGGCCGCCGGTGGAGAGCGTGGCCGCCGCCGTCGGCCGGGCACTAGTCTTTCGGCCTCAGCCGAATCGAAGGCTTCGAGTCGGGCGGCTCCGAGTCGGGCGGCTCCGAGTCGGGCGGCTCCGAGTGGCTTCGAGTCGGGCGGTTCGCACGTGCGCCGGGAGGTCCCACGCCATGCCCCTGCACATGCGCCTCGGCACGGAGGACCTGACACGGTGCCGGTTCGCCGTCTCGCCGCTGTGCCAGACCCACGAGGCGCTGCGGCTGCTGCGCCGCCCCGCGCGGCACCGCTACCACCGCGCCTGGCTCGCGCGCGTACGGGCGGCCGCGTCCCGGCTCGACCTGTCCGACCTCTGGCTGTTCATGCCGCGCGGCCGCGGCTACACGCCGGACTTCCTCGGTCCGCCGCCCGAGGCGCCCAGCGCCGCCTTCGAGGACGAGATCGCGCGCATGAGGGCGACCGACCCCGCCATGGCGCGTGTGGAGATGGCGCGTTCGCTCGAATGCACGCCAGGCGCGCTCGAATCGGCCCGCGGCAGGGAGCTGCTGGCCGATCCGGCCGCGGCCGTCCGCCTGCTCGCGGACGTCACCGAGCGCGCCTGGCACACCCTGCTCGCCCCCGACTGGCCCCGCCTGCGCGCCCTGTTGGAGGCGGACATCGCGCACAGGTCGCGGCGGCTCGCGAGTGGTGGGCTCGAAGCGCTCTTCGCCGACCTCGACGCGCGCGTGGCGTGGTCGGCCGATACCCGGACCCTACGGGTCGGGGACGTGTTCCCGGGGTTTCCCATCACGCAGCGCCTCGACGGGCGAGGTGTGCTGCTGATGCCCAGTGTGTTCGTGTGGCCGGACGTGATCAGCGGCTTCGCGCCGCCTTGGCAGCCGACGATCCTCTACCCGGCCCGCGGCATCGGCGAGTTGTGGGGAGCGGCCGCACGCCCCGACGCGTCGGAGGCGGTCGTACGGCTCATCGGCGCGAACCGCGCCCTGCTGCTCGCCGGGCTCGTCGCCCCGGCCTCCACCACCGAGTTGGCGCACCGGACGGGCCTCGCCGCCTCGTCCGTCTCGGGGCACCTGTCGGTGCTGCGGGACGCGGGGCTGCTGACGTCACGGCGCCACGGCCACCAGGTGCTGTACGAGCGGACGGCACTCGGCCGGGCACTGACCGGCCCGGGCCGGTAGGCTGCTGCGGACGGTGGGGGCTCCACGAGGTCCGGGGATCTGGGAAGCAGAAGGCGACGGCCGATGAGAAGGCGGATTCGAACGGCGTGGCTCGCGGCGGCGGCGACGACGGTCCTGTCGCTGGCGGCGAGCGGATGCGTGACGGTGCACGGCGAGCTCGCGGTCGTCCCGGCCGTGAAGCGGGGCGAGGCGGCGCAGGCGCTCAAGGGGTTCGTCGCCGCGTACAACGCCGCCGACAAGGCGTACGACCCGGCCCTCGACAGGGACGAGGTCTCCGGCGCACTCGGCGCGATCAACCAGGCGGGGCTGAAGTCGAAGTCGGTGACCAGCCCCGGCGGCAACGAGCAGCACAAGGACCTCGTGCTGACCGACCCGCGCTTCACGATCCCCAAGAAGGCGGGCTGGCCGCGCTGGTTCGTCGCCGACGCCGCGCCGCAGGGGCAGCGGGCGGGCAACTCGCATGCCCGGTGGGTGATGGCGTTCGTCCGCGACGCCCCGGACGCGGCCTGGCGTGTCGCGTACCTGACGATCATGGCGCAGGACGCGATACCGCGGTTCAAGAAGGACGGCGACGGGTACGCCGTCGCGCTCGACGGCACCGCGGAGGGCCTCGCGGTGGCCCCGGGCCGACTGAGCTCCGCGTACGCGAAGTACCTCAAGACCGGCAGCCCGGACGACTTCGCCCCAGGCCCGCACACGGACCAGTGGCGCGCCCAGCGCGCCAAGACGGCCAAGCAGCCCGCCTCCACGATCCAGTACGTCGACCAGCCCTTGAAAGACGGCGACTTCAGGCCGCTGGCGCTGGCGACGAAGGACGGCGGCGCGCTCGTCTTCTTCGCGACGCACTACTTCCAGCGCCAGACCACGGCCCCCGGCTACCGCCCCGACCTCCCGGCGGACGTCAAGCCGCTGACGAAGGGAACGGTGAAGTCGAGCCTCACCAAGGAGTGGGTGTCGAGCCAGGTCGCCGAGGACCCGAAGACGGGCAAGGTGAAGGTGGTCAGCCGCCTGGAGGGCGTCGTCGCGGCGACCGGCTCGTAGGCCACGGACTCGACCGGCGCGGCTTTGGCGGACGTCAACGCCGACGACGCCACGATGGACTGGCCTGGTGCCGCTCATCGCAGCTCGCCAACACGGCAGGACGCATCCGTCTGTTGTGAGAGCCAGAGGTGGGAGATCTTGCGCAGTGCCGCCTCTGTGCCGGTTCCGGGAACGCCGAGGAACAACGGTTGCGAGGGGCCGCCCTCACGCCCCCTCGTCGCCGTCCCACAGGCTCTCCACCGCGTGCGACGGCCCGCCGGCCCCGGCCACGTGCCGCAGCGCCAGGCGTGTGAACTCCCGCTGCTTGGCCGTCTCGTGCCCGGTGCGCCAGATGAACGCGTACTCGATGCGCGGCGCGTCGGAGAGCGGCCGGAACACCAGGCCGGGACGGCTGTAGTAGTGCGCGCCCGCGGCCGCCACCGGTGTGACGCCCTTGCCGGCAAGGACGAGGGAGAGCGCGTCCTCCCAGTGGGTGATGGGCTGCCCGTGCGTAATGGGCCGGCCCGACGGCGTCCGCCGCGGGAAGTGGTGGTCGAGCCAGTGTGACGGCACGCTCCCCCCGACGGTCAGCAGCGTCGCCTCGGCGAGGTCCTCGAGGCCCACCGACGCGCGACGCGCGAACGGGTGTGACGACGACATCAGCAGCACACGGGGCTGCGAGACCAGTACAGGACCGAGCGTCAGGTCGGGCTCCGCCAACGGCGGCTCCGTGACCTGGAGTTCCACGTCCCCGGCCCGCAGCGGGCCGTACGGGTCGGAGATCTGCACCTGCCGGATCTGCACGTCCACGCCCGGATGACGGCGCCCGAACTCCTCGGCGACGCGGTGCAGCAGGTGGCCCGTGAACGCACCTGAGAAGCCGATGCGCAACGAGCCGGTGATGCCGCGGCCCGCCGACACGGCCTTCGCGAGCGCATCCTCGACGCCGCGCCAGGCGGGCGCGAGGTCGCCGCGGAACTGCTCCCCGATCGGGGTCAGTGTGACCCGGCGGCTCGTCCGCTCGAACAGCCTGGCGCCGACGCGGCGTTCGAGGCGGGCGACGGTCTGGCTGACCCTGCTCTGCGACACCCCGACCCGCTCCGCGGTCCGGCCGAAGTGCAGCTCCTCGGCAAGGGCGAGGAAGATCTCGATCTCCTGGCGTTCCATTGCCCGATCCCCGCGCCCCTCACTTCCCCGACGTCGAACGATGAGTCCAGCGGATCGATCGTTGCACAGATCGTTCTTGTTGCGCAGGCGCGCCGGATCGAGGCTGGTCAGGCCCGGCAGCCCAGTTGGGCCAGCCCCCTCAGACGCATCCCACGGAAGGACCGGCCATGGCCGTCACCGAACCCGCGCCCCCCGCCGACACCAGGCCCGGGGCGCTCGCGCCACCGGGGCCGTCCGCCGCGCAACCCGCCTCACCGGCCCCGACGGGCGGAAGCGCCTTCGCGGCACGCGAGTGGCTGGTGCTGATCACCCTGTGCTGCGCCACCTTCATGTGCGGCCTCGACTTCTCCATCGTCACCGTCGCCCTGCCGGACATCGGCAGCGGCCTCGGCTTCTCCTCGACGGGCACGCTCCAGTGGGTGGCCACCGCCAGCCTGCTGCCCTCGGCGAGCCTGCTGCCACTGTTCGCCCGGGTCGCCGATCTGATCGGCCGCAAACGGCTGTTCACCCTCGGCATCGTCGTCTTCACACTGTTCTCGTTCGGCGCGGCCCTCGCGAACAGCCCAGCCCTGCTGATCGCCGCCCGCATCGGCCAGGGCACCGCGGCGGCGATGATCGCCCCGGCAGCCATCGCCCTGATGACCGGCTACTTCGCCGAGGGCCCCAAGCGCGCCCGGGCGCTGGGTCTCAACGGCGCGGTGATGTCGCTCGGCTTCGTGCTCGGTGCGCTCGGCGGCGGTGTCATCACGAGCGGCTTCAGCTGGCGCTGGACGATGGTCGCGCTGTGCGCGATGGGCGTGCTCGCGCTGGCCGGGGCGCTCGCCCTGCCGGCGATCCGGGAGTCCGGCGCCGCGCACCGTATGGACATCCCCGGCGCGATCCTCGCCACGCTCGGCCTCTTCGGCCTGGTCTACGGCATCTCCACCGGCGGTGACCAGGGCTGGGGACGTCCGGACGCGTTCGGCCCGATCGCCGGCGGAGTGCTCCTGCTCGCGGCCTTCCTGCTGGTCGAGCGGCGCCACCCGGAGCCGCTGGTCTCGCTGTCAGTGCTGAACCGGCCGACCGTGAAGTGGTCAGGGCTCTTCGGCGTCATCACCTTCGGCATGTGCGCGGGCACCACCGTGCTGCTCAGCCTCTACATGCAGGACGTGCTCGGCTTCACCGCCCTCCAGGCAGGCCTCGGCTACCTCGGCGAGGGCGCCGCCGCGACCGTCGGCGGACTGTTCGTCGCCAGGCTGCTCGGCCGCTTCGGAGGGGTCAGGGTGCTGGCCGCCGGCCTGCTCATCCAGGGCGCCGGCACGGTCATGATGTTCACACTGCCGCAGGACGCCGACCTGACTGCCCTGCTGATCACCTCCTCGGTGATGGGCCTCGGCCACGTCTTCAGCGTCGTCTCCTTCATCACGGTGATGACCTCGGGCGTCTGTGAGGAGGACCAGGGCGTCGTCGGAGGCCTGTCGCAGCTGCCGCAGTACGTCGCCGCGATCGGCGTCTCGGCGCTGAGCGCGATCGCCGCCGCCCGCACCCACGCCCTCGCCGGCGCCGGCTCCGCGCCGTCACGCGCCGACACCCTGGGCGGCCTGCACGCCGGCATGGTGACCGCCGGGATCGTGGCCCTCGCCGGCTCGCTGCTCGTCGGTGTGGTGCTGCGCAAGCGGACCGCCGGGTAGGGGGGGCGGACCGCCGGGTAGCGGGAGGCGGACGGGCTGCCGGCATGAACCACCCGAACGGATCACTGCGGACAGCGGCCCCCGCGGCGCACGATGTGGGTGTCGCGCACAACGTCGTGCGCGACCACCGTCCGTGAGGAGTACACCGTGCACCGTGCCGCCTCGCCCCGCAGCTACCTCATGTGCCCGCCCACGCACTTCGAGGTCACCTACTCGATCAACCCCTGGATGGACCCGGCCAAGCCGGTGGACGTGCCGCTCGCCGTCGCCCAGTGGGAGATCCTGCGCGACCGGTACGTCGCGCTCGGGCACACCGTCTCGTTCCTCTCGCCGCGGCCGGGGCTGCCCGACATGGTGTTCGCGGCCAACGGCGCCACCGTCGTCGACGGCCGTGTGCTCGGCGCGCGCTTCGCGCACGGGCAGCGCACGGAGGAGGCCGGGGCGCATCTCGCCTGGTTCCGCGCGCACGGCTTCGCCGACGTCCGCGAGCCGCTCCATGTCAACGAGGGCGAGGGCGACTTCGCGGTCACCGCGTCGTACATCCTCGCCGGACGCGGCTTCCGCTGCGTGCCGCTCGCGCACGACGAGGCGCAGGAGTTCTTCGGCAGACCCGTCATCGGCCTCGACCTCGTCGACCCGCGCTTCTACCACCTCGACACCGCGCTGTGCGTGCTGGACGACGCGGCCGACGAGGTCATGTACTTTCCCGAAGCCTTCTCGCCCGGCAGCCGCTCCGTGCTCGCCCGGCTCTTCCCCGACGCGCTGCTCGCCGACGCGGGCGACGCCGCGGCGCTCGGCCTCAACGCCGTGAGCGACGGGCTGCACGTCCTGCTGCCGCAGGCGGCCGTCGGTCTTTTCGGGCCGCTGCGCGACCGCGGGTTCGAGCCGATCGGGGTCGACCTCGGGGAGCTGCTCAAGGGCGGCGGCAGCGTGAAGTGCTGCACGCAGGAGCTACGCGTCTGATCCCGCGTCCCGCTCACCCTCACGCTCCGCGCCGTCCTGCTGGGGCTCCTGCTGGGGCGGCGGCCACGCGTCGCCCCAGTCCGTGGAGCGTGCCGCGCGGTACTCGGCGCCCCGCCGCTTCGTGACCGTCTCCCGGCGCAGGCCGTCCGCGACCGTGCACAGGTCGAGCAGCACCTGGCCCTTCCTGGTCATCGGCCTGCGCACCACCCGCGCGGGCGCGGGCGAGACGGCCGCCTCCTCTCCGGAGGCCGCCTCGGAGCCGGACGCCTCGGGCAGGCGCACCGCGGCGACGTAGCTGAACTTCTCGTCCTCGTACGGCAACGAGCCGCCCTTGACCTGCCGGTGCAGCGACGACCTGCCGACGCGCGCCGCGAAGTGGCACCAGTCGGCGCCCCGCTCGATGGGGCACGCCCCGTCGTGCGGACAGGGCGCCGCGATCCGAAGGCCCGCCCCGATCAGCAGGTCGCGGGCCTCCATGATCCGCTCGTAGCCGTCCGGTGTGCCCGGTTCCACGACCACCACGGCGCGCGCGGCCCGCGCCGCGCCCGCCACCAGCGCCGTACGGTCGTCGGGCGTCAGCTCCTTCAGCACGTAGCCGACGGTGAGCAGGTCGCAGGCGGGCAGCTCACCGCCCGCCCCACCGATCCGTGCCCGCGTCCACCGGGCGTCGCGCAGGCCCGGGACGCCGGCCGCGAGGTCCCGGCCGGCGGCGAGCGCGGGCTCGGCCCAGTCGAGGACCGTCGTCGTCCGGCTGCCCGGCCAGGTCGCGGCTGCCGCCCAGACGGCCGCGCCGGTGCCGCCGCCCACGTCGACATGGCGGCCGGGCGCCCAGCCGGGCACCGCGTCCGCGAGCGCGCCGAGGGCGGCACGCTCGGCCTCGAAGGTGGCCGGCATCCGGTACGCGGCGTACGCGGCGGCGTCGGAGGCGTCGCGCAGCACGGGCGTGTGGGTGGGCGTCGTGCCGCGGTAGGTGGCGATCAGCCGGTCGACGGCCGCGGCCGTGCGCGCGGGCGGCAGCCCTTCGAGCAGGCCCGCGAGAGCCGCGCGCAGGGTTTCCGAGGTGGGAGGGGTCGCGTTCACCGCGGAAATTCTAGACGCGACGCCACGGGCGCGACGGGCCCGTCCCCCGGGCGCACGGGCCCGGGTGTCCACCCCGGCCAGGAGGCACGCCGCCCGCGGGCCACCAGGACCGGGTGCGGCGCACGCTGGGAGACAATGACGCCATGCGCTACGGCATCCTCGGCACGACCCGCGCCCTCCACGACGACGGCATCCCCGTCGCCATCGGGGGCGCGCGCCTGCGCGCCCTGCTCACCTCCCTCGCGATGCGCCCCGGCCGCACGGTGCCGGTCGGCGTCCTCGTCGCCGAGGTGTGGGACGGCGACCCGCCGGCGGACGGCATCGCGGCGCTGCAGGCCCTGGTCGGCCGGCTCCGCAGGGCGCTCGGGCACGACGCGATCGCGTCCGCCGAGGGCGGCTACCGGCTGTGCGCGGACGAGGACGAGGTGGACGGGCACCGCTTCGTCCGCCTCACCGCCGAGGGCGTGCGCGCGCTGGAGACGGGCGACCCCGTGAAGGCGAGCACGCTGCTCGCGGACGCGCTGGCGCTGTGGCAGGGCCCGGCGCTCGCCGACCTGCCGGACCGTGGCGGGGACGCCTCCCGCCTGGAGACGCGCCGCCAGGACGCGCACCGCACCGCGCTCGCGGCCGCGCTCGCACTCGGCAAGGCGGACGAGGCGCTGCCCGAACTGGCCGCGCTGTGCGAGCAGTTCCCGCTGGACGAGCGCCTGCACGCGCTGCGCGTGCGTGCGCTGCGCGACAGCGGGCGCCCGGCGGAGGCGCTGGCCGCCTACGAGGAGACGCGCCGCCTGCTCGCCACCCGCCTCGGCACCGACCCGGGGCCCGAACTGTGCGCTCTGCACAGCGCGTTGCTCGCGGGCGACGGCCCGTCCGCCGCGGACGGATCGCCCGCGGCCGACGGCTCGGGCCGCCCGGAGTCGCGCACCCCTGAGGCGCCGCCCGCGCCCTCTGCGCCCGCCGCCGTCCCCGCGCCGCCCGGGAACCTCCGGGCGCGCCTGACCTCCTTCGTCGGGCGCCAGGACGACATCGAGGCCCTCCACGGCGACCTCGCGCGCTCCCGCCTCGTCACGCTCACCGGCCCCGGCGGGTCCGGCAAGACCCGCCTCTCCCAGGAGGCGGCCGAGGCGGCCGGCGGCCCCTCGTACCCCGACGGCGTGTGGCTGGCGGAACTGGCCCCCGTCGAGGACCCCGACGGCGTGCCCGAGGCGGTGCTCGGCGCGCTGCGCGCCCGCGAGACCGTCCTGCGCGGCGCGGGCGCCGAGAGTCTGCGCGCGGCGGACCCGCACGCGGACGACCCGCTCGAGTCGCTGGTCGAGCACCTGGCGCGGCGCCGCGTGCTGCTGGTGCTCGACAACTGCGAGCACGTGGTGGACGCCGCGGCGGCGCTCGCGGAGGTGCTGCTGACGCGGTGCCCCGGCCTTTCGGTGGTGGCGACGAGCCGCGAGCCGCTGGGCGTCCCGGGGGAAGTGGTGCGCCCGGTCGAACCGCTGCCGCCGGTCTCGGCGTTCCGGCTGTTCGCCGAGCGCGGCAGCGCGGCGCGGTCGGGGTTCGACGCGGAGGGGGACCCGGAGGCGGTCGGGGAGATCTGCCGGCGGCTTGACGGGCTGCCACTGGCGATCGAGCTCGCAGCCGCACGGCTGAGGCTGCTGACACCGCGGCAGATCGCGGACCGGCTCGACGACCGGTTCCGGCTGCTGACCGGCGGGAGCCGTACGGTGCTGCCGCGTCAGCAGACGCTCCGCGCGGTGGTGGACTGGTCGTGGGAGCTGCTGGACGAGCCGGAGCGCGCGGTGCTGCGGCGGCTGTCCGTCTTCGCCGGCGGCTGCGACCTGGCCGCCGCGGAAACGGTGTGCGCCGACCCCGCGGCGGGGGTGGCCGCGTGCGGCGAGGCCCCCGCACCGGGCTCGCGCGCCGGCGACAGCCCGGGGCGGGCGGCCGGTGGCAATTCTGCCGCCGCGCCCCACGGTCACCCGGTGGTGCACGGCGACGACGTCGCCGCCGTCCTCGGGTCGCTCATCGACAAGTCCCTCGTGATCGCCGTCCCCGGCACCGACCCCGGCGCCGGGATGCGCTACCGGCTCCTGGAGACCGTCGCCGAGTACGCGGCACAGCGGCTCGACCAGGCGGGCGAGCGCGGGGCGACCGAGCGCGCGCACGTCGTGCACTACCGCGAGCTGGCACGCAACACCGACCTCCGGTTGCGCGGGCACGGCCAGCGCGCCGCGCTCGACCTGCTCAGGCGCGAGTGGGAGAACCTGCGCACCGCGATGCGCAGGGCCCACGCCGCGGGCGACGAGCAGGAACTGCTCTGCTTCGTCCTGTCCCTCGGCTGGTACTGGCAGATGCTGGACCAGCGCGCCGAGGCGCGCCACTGGGCAGGGCTCGCGGTGGAGTTCAGCCCCGACCCGTTCGCACCGCCTGCGGCGCCCGCCCCGCCGATCCACGAGCGGTGCACCGACGCGCCGCCGCCGATGCGCGACGAGGTGCTGGCCGAGGCGCGGCGCGAGGTGTGGCTGTTCCGCATGCTCCAGGCGGAGTTCACCGCGGACGGATGGCTCGCCGGGCAGCAGGAGTGGCTGTCGAACGTCACCCGGGTCTACCGGGCAGGGCTGCCGCAGACCTGCCGCTACCCCGGCACGTTCTGGCTGCTCGCCATGTTGTTCACCGGGGACATCGACCGCCTCCTGGCGGGGCTCGACGCGACCGTCGAGGCCTGCGAGCGCCTCGGCTACGACTGGGACCTCGCGAGCGTGCTCCAGATGCGCGCCAACGTCATGGCCAACCGGAGCCTGTACGCGGAGTCGGCCGCGCGGGACGCCGACCGCGCCCTCGTCATCTTCGAGCGGCTCGGCGACGACTGGGGGGCGGCCGAGTCGCTGTCCGCGCGCGGCGAGGCACACGAGAGGCTCGGACGCTTCGAGGACGCCGTCGACGACTTCGCGAGGGCCGTCGGGCACGCCGAGGGGCTGGGCGCCGGCAACCACGTGGCACTGCTCAAGGTCAGGCTCGGGCAGAACCTGTTCGAGCTGGCGCGCGGCGCCGAGGGCGAGGAGATGATCAGGGGCGTGCTGGCGGCCGGTGAGGAGGGCGGGGCGACCGGCCACGACGTGGCGCCCGTGGCGCGGATGTCCCTCGCCCTCCAACTCGGCCGCGCGGGCCGTAGGGCGGAGGCGCGCGCACTGCTGCTCCAGGCCAAGGAGCTGCTGTCCACCGGCCCGGTCATGATCTTCCGTTCGCTCGTGCTGTCCGGCCTGGCCTGGCTCGACACGGAGGACGGCGCCTACGCGCAGGCGCGTGAGGGCATACGCGCCGTACTGGTGCACGCCGAGATACCGATGTCGGAGCTGGTGGCGCCCGAGATGAGCGCGGTCCACCTGCTGATCGCGGCCAGGGCGCTGGCCGGCCTCGCGACCGCGCCCGGCGGGGCGGCCGGCGAAGGCGGCGAGCACGACGAGCACGACGAGCACGGCGAAGACCGCGACGCCCTCGCCCTGGCCCACGACGCGGCGCGCCTGGTGGGCGCGTACGAGAGGCTGGTGCCCGAGGGGCACGTGCGGGCCTCGTTCGAGAAGGAGCTGTACGAGGTGGCGTGGAGGGACACCCTCTCGGCCCTCTCCGGCGACACCGCCGCACACGCCCAGGCATGCGAGCGCGGCGCCGCCCTGACCATGGCCGAGGCCAGGGCACTCGTCTGACGTGGCGTCCGGTCGAGACGCCCGGATGCGGGCCGCCCCCCGGCGGCCCGCACCGCGCACGCCCGCTCAGGTCTTGTCGCGGAACTTGCGTACCGCGAGCGGCGCCATCACCAGCGTGATCCCCGCCGCCCACGCCAGCGTCATCCAGGCGGAGTGCGCCACCGGGCCCCCGTTGACCAGGCCGCGCGCCGCGTCCGCGAGATTGGACAGCGGGTTGTAGTCCGTGAACGCCTGCAACCAGCCCGGCATCGTCTTCGTCGGCGCGAAGATCGAGGAACCGAACTGCAGCGGCATCAGCACGATCATGGCCACCCCCTGGACGGCCTGGGCCGTCTTCATCGTCAGCCCCAGCAGGATGAAGATCCACATCAGCGCCGCGCCGAACAGCAGGGAGAGCCCCACCGCCGCCAGCAGGCCGAACACAGACGTCTGCACCGTCATGCCCAGCGCGAAACCCATGCCGAGCAGGATCGCCGTGGCGACGATCATCCGGCCGACCTCGACCACGATCTTCGCGATCAGCACGGACGACCTGGCGATCGGCATCGTGCGGAAACGGTCCATGACCCCCTTGCGGAAGTCGTCGTTCATGCCCGTGCCGACGGCCATGGCGATGTTCATGCCCATCATCGCCATCAGGCCGGGCACAACGTAGTTCAGGTAGTCGTGGCGGTCGCCGCCCAGGCTCGCGCCCACGGACCCGCCGAACACGTACACGAACAGCACCGTGAAGACGATCGGCATCAGCAGGACGTCGAACATCGACTCGGGGTCCTGCTTGATCTGCAGGGCGTTGCGCCGCGCGAGGGCGCCGATGTGCCGCAGGTGCGCCCGCAGCCCGATCCGTCCCTCCGCGCCGGCGCGCGCACCCGGACCGCCCGGGGGAGCGGAGCCCTGCGGCGGGACGCCACGGTCCACCGCCGTCCCGCCCTCGGCGCCGGCCGCGTGCGCCGCGCCCGTGGTCACGTCCGTCGCCGCGCCCGCCGTGGCACCCGTCCCGTTCGTCGATGTGGCCGTCATGCCGCAACCCCCTCGGTCTCGGCGGCACCCGTGGTGCCCGTCGTCTTCTCGCCCGTGATGGCCAGGAACACCTCGTCGAGGCTCGGCAGGTGCGTGCCGATGTGCGCGATGGAGAAGCCGCGCTCACCGAGCAGCCCGATCACCGCGGTCAGCTGCTCGTCGCTGAGGATCGGCACGTACAGCGCGCCCTCGTCAGGCACGGCCGTCGCCCCGGACACCCCGTCGAGCCCGGTCTCGGCGAGCGTCCGCGCCATCGCCGTCACGGTGGCCGGATCGGTCGGCACGACCCGCAGGGTCCTGCCGCCGACCTTGGCCTTCAGCTCGTCCACCCGGCCGGAGGCGATGACACGGCCGCGGTCGAAGACCGTCAGCTCGTCCGCGAGCTGCTCGGCCTCCTCCATGTACTGCGTGGTCAGCAGCACGGTCGCCCCCTCGCCGACCAGCCGCTGCACCTCGTCCCACACCTCGTTGCGCGTGCGCGGGTCGAGGCCCGTCGTCGGCTCGTCCAGGTAGAGGACCGACGGCCTGCCGATCATGGAGGCCGCCAGGTCGAGCCTGCGCCGCATGCCGCCCGAGTACTGCATGGCGGGCTTCTTCGCGGCGTCCGTCAGCGAGAAGCGCTCCAGCAGCTCGTCCGCCCTGCGCCGGGCGTCGGACCGCGGCAGGTCGAGCAGGCGCCCGATCATGTACAGGTTCTCCCGGCCGGACAGCTTCTCGTCCACCGAGGCGTACTGGCCGGTCAGGCCGATCGTGCGGCGTAGCTGCCTGGGCTGCCGCAGCACGTCGTAGCCCGCGACCCGCGCCGAGCCCGCGTCGGGCCGCAGCAGTGTGGAGAGAATGCGTACGAGCGTGGTCTTGCCCGCGCCGTTCGGCCCCAGCACGCCGAGGACCGTGCCCTCGCGCACGTCGAGGTCGACCCCGTCGAGGGCCCGGGTGCCCTGGGAGCCGCCGAACTGCTTGACGAGCCCCCGCACCTCGACGGCGATGCCCCTGCGATTTCCGCTCGGGTTCTTGTCGATTCGCGTCATGCCCACCATCAGACCAGCCGCCACCGACAACGCACCGACATGTCGCCGACAGGCGGGCGCGGACGCCGACAGCCCTGACAGCCCGTGGACGCGCGACAGCCCGTGGACGCGCGGCAGCCCGCCGGCGGGGGACGTCCGGCGGGCTGCCGATGGTGCGGGCGGTGGCTCAGGGGCGCGGCCGCACAGAGCGGCGTGCCGCTCAGTGGGACGTACCGCTCAGTGGAACGTGTGGTCCTCCTGCGGGAACGTTCCCTCGACGACCTCGTCGGCGAACGCGCGCGCCGCGTCGCGCAGCGTGCCGCGCACGTCCGCGTACTGCTTCGTGAAGCGCGGCACACGGCCGGGCGTCAGGCCCACCATGTCCGTGTAGACGAGCACCTGCGCGTCCGTCGCCTGACCGGCGCCGATGCCGACCGTCGGGATGTGCAGGCTGCCCGTCACCTCGGCGGCGAGCTCGCCGGGCACCAGTTCGAGCACCACGGCGAACGCGCCCGCGTCCTGCACGGCCTTCGCGTCACGCAGCAACTGCTGCGCCGCCTCCTCGCCACGCCCCTGCACCCGGTAGCCCATCGCGTTGACCGACTGCGGGGTGAGGCCGATGTGCCCCATCACGGGGATGCCCGACCGCACCAGCAGCGAGATCTGCTCGTGCGAGCGCTCCCCGCCCTCCAGCTTCACCGCGCCCACGCCGGCCTCCTTCACCAGGCGGGTGGCGCTGCGCAGGGCCTGCACAGGGCCCTCCTGGTACGAGCCGAACGGCAGGTCGCCCACGATCAGCGCGCGCTTCGTGCCGCGTACGACGGCGGCGGACAGCATGGCCATCTCGTCGAGCGTCACCGGCACCGTCGTCTCGTACCCCAGGTGGCAGTTGCCCATGGAGTCGCCGACGAGCATCACCGGGATCCCGGCCTCGTCGAACACGGACGCCGTCATCGCGTCGTACGCGGTCAGCATGGGCCACCGCTCGCCGCGCTCCTTGGCGGCGGTGATGTCGTGGACCGTGATCCTGCGGGAGCTCTTGCCGCCGTACAGCGCCTTGCCGCCGTCGGACGTCTGCTGTTCACGGGCAGGATGAACTGTCATGGCCGAAGGCCCTTTCGTCATCTCGAGGCGCCCTGACGGCGTCCCCGGACCACCTCCATGGTGGCACTCGCGGACGGGTGCGGGAAGTGGGGGTTCCACCGCCCCCCTGTGATCCCGCCCCCACCGCCGCCGGGGAACCTCCGACGGCGTACGTCACGTCATGGTCTGGGAAGGGCCGACGTGAGGCGGCACGGAAAGCGGGCTCACATCACCTAGGGTCGGACAGACCCGGGGCGGGACGCGGGACAAGTTCCCGGTTCCGGCCCGGCAGGCAAGGGCGAAGTCAGCGAGGGCATACATGACGCAGGAGCACACGGCGGACACGGAGACGACGGCGGTCGCGCAGGACCGGCTCGGCCCCGGGATCCGGCGGGGCCCTGCCTGGCTCAAAGGCCCTGCCTGGTTCGGCCGCTGGCGGCCCGGCATGTGGCGCAGAGGCGTGGTGCTGGCCGCCTTCGCCGTCGTCCTCACGCTCCTGATGGCGCTGCACTCGCACATCCCCGACCGTGTCGGCAACCTGGGCAGCCTGGCCGAGACGTTCCTGCCCTGGTTCGGCGTGTTCCTGCCGATCATCCTGGTGCTCGCGCTGATGCGGCGTTCCGCGACGGCGCTCGTCGCGCTCGTCCTGCCCGTCGCCGTCTGGCTGAACCTGTTCGGCGGACTGGTCGTCAGCAAGGAGTCGCCGGGCGGCGACTTCACCGTCGCCACGCACAACGTGGACGCGGACAACCCCGATCCTGCGGGCACGGCCGCGGACCTGACGCGCTCGGGCGCCGACGTCGTCGCGCTCGAAGAGGTGACGCCCGCCGCGCTGCCCGCGTACGAGAAGGGCCTGGCCGGCACGTACAAGTACCACGCCGTCGAGGGCACGGTCGGCCTCTGGAGCAAGTACCCGATGAGCGGCACGCGCGCGGTCGACATCCGGATCGGCTGGAAGCGCGCCATGCGCTCCACGATCTCCACCCCGCACGGTGACGTCGCGGTCTACGTGGCGCACCTGCCGTCGGTACGCGTCAAGCTGCACGCGGGCTTCACCGCCAACCAGCGCGACAAGAGCGCCTACGCGCTGGGCAAGGCGATCGCGAAGGAGCGCCAGCACCGTGTGGTCCTGCTCGGCGACCTGAACGGCACGATGAACGACCGCTCCCTGACCGCCGTGACGTCCCAGCTGCGCAGCACGCAGGGAGCGGCGGGCGACGGGTACGGCTTCAGCTGGCCCGCCTCGTTCCCGATGGCGCGCATCGACCAGATCATGGTGCGCGGCGTGGGCCCCAGGTCGTCCTGGACGCTGCCGCGCACGGGCAGCGACCACCGCCCGATCGCGGCGCGCGTCGAGCTGTGAGCGGCGCCGCACGCCGGGGGCGCGGCGCGGCTACGAGGAGCGCGTGGTTGTTCGGGCGTGCGTCGCGGTCGTGCTCGGCGCTCCCGTGCTCGGCGCTCCTGTGCTCGGCGCTCCCGTGCTCGGCGCGCCCGCATCCGGCGCCGGCGGAAGCTCCACGCCGAAGTGGGCGCGCAGCGCCGCCCGCCCCTCGTCCGTGACCCGGACGGAACGCCGGCCCGGCGCCGGCGCGCGCCGCACCCAGCCGGACTCGAGCGCGTGCGTCAGCAGCGCCGCGCCCAGCCGCCCCGCGAGGTGGTGGCGCTGCTCGCTCCAGTCCACGCAGTACCGGATCAGCGGCCGCCGCCCCTCGGGCACCCGCACGCCCACCTCGGCCAGCAGCGCCGCGCCGCCGGTCGTCAGCAGGTAGTCGGTGGCGTGCCCCGGCGCCGAGAGACGGTCCCCGCCGCCGTCGTCCGGGTGGAACATGCCGTCGCCGCCCGCGAGCACGCCGCACTCGATCAGCCCCCGCATCAGCGCCACGCCGAGGCGGCCCGCGAGGTGGTCGTAGCAGGTGCGTCCCTCGCGCAGCGCGTGTGCGCGGTTGCCCTCGCGCAGCGAGCGCACGGGCCGGGTGGGTGACAGGCTCGCGAGCGTCTCGATGAGCGCGCCGACGCGGCGGTTCGCGAGCCGGTAGTAGCGGTTCCTGCCGTGCCGCTCGACGGTCAGCAGCCCGCCGTCCACCAGCTTCGCCAGGTGGGCGCTGGCCGTGGACGGCGACACGCCGGCCTCGGACGCGAGCACGCTCGCGGGCAGCGCACGCCCGTCGGCCAGCGCGACGAGCACACGCGCGCGGCCCGGGTCGCCGACGAGCGCGGCGACGGGAGCCAGGTCGACGTCCCCGTGCGCGGGAACGACGGGTGTCGTGGTCGGCTCGATCGCGGTCATACGGCCAGGGTAGGCAGAGGACACTTCGCCCGGCGGCGAAGTGTCACGGACCTACGGTCTGCCGTATGACGGCCACGAGGAGCACGAAGAACGACGAGGGCACGGACGGTGCGGACGCGGACGCGGCCGGGGCCGCGCCGCGGCGCCCCGCACGGCCGCTTCGCGCGCGGCCCCGGGGGCTCGTGCTCGCGGTGATGTGCCTCGGCCTGTTCCTCATCCAGCTCGACGTCACCGTCGTCACCGTCGCGCTGCCCGCCATCGGCACCGACCTGCACACATCCGTGGGCGGCCAGCAGTGGGTGACCGACGGGTACGCCGTGCCGCTGGCCGCGCTGCTGCTCGCCGGCGGCTCGCTCGGCGACCGCCACGGCCACCGGCGGCTCGCCCTGCTCGGCATGGCGCTGTTCGGAGCGGCCTCCGCCGCCTGCGGGCTCGCGCCCGGCATCGGGGCGCTGATCGCGGCGCGCGCGGCCCAGGGCGTCGGAGCTGCGGCGCTGCTGCCCGCGACCCTCGCGGTCGTCACCCGCACCTACCCGGGCGCGCGGGAGCGTGCGCGCGCGATCGCCGTCTGGGCGGCCGTGGGCGGCCTCGCCCTGCCGCTCGGCCCGCTGGTCGGCGGGGCGCTGCTCGCCGGGCCCGGCTGGCGCGCGGTCTTCCTGCTGAACCTGCCGCTGGTGGCGGCGGGCATCGCCGCGCTGCTCGCCCTCGTCCCGGGGGAGGGGCCCGCGCGCGGGGCACGCGCCCGCCCCG
>NZ_JAGIQL010000117.1 GCF_017813245.1 Streptomyces montanisoli | reverse complement strand
CCCGCGGAGCGGGTAATACCTGGCTGCGCCAGGTATGAATGAACACACCATGCTGCGCATGGTGTTGTGTTGTGATCCCCCTGCGGGGGATCAGTCGGGTCCACTGCGCTGCGCTACGTGGACCTTGTCAAGCCCGCTGCGCGGGTCTTGACAAGGCGTTACATGCCTCTACGCCAATCCGCTGCGCTCCTTGGCTTCTTCGGTCCTCCGAGTCTCTTCGTTGCTGTGTCGTGTTGGCAAAAGATGCTGGCAAGGGGCCGGGTGAGGGTGCTTCCTTCCGGTCCCGGTTTCGCTGATTCCTTATTTTCCCTAGGTCCCTCTCGCATTCACAACACACTACACGGAATTGATGTGTTGTTGTGTCTTTGTCGGTGGGGTCGAGTTGGCCGATATCTGGAAGAGAGACCCGGCACACCCGGGCAGGACGAAAGGAATGCGGAGCGCCCATGACGCATGACACTTCCACTCGTCGAGGACGGCGTGGAGGGTTCGCTCACCGGCCGAGGGCCTATGTGAGGCGGCGGTCGAGGTCCAGATCCAGCTCCCTGGCTTGTGCGGCGGTAGGGGCGTAGCCGTGGCGCTTCAATTGAAGCGCTCCCGATCGATTGCAGCGCTTCAATCGTGCCTCCGGCCCGGGTCGGTGGTCTCGACGCGCGCAGCACGTCCAGCGGCTCGCCTGTGCTGTTGAAGCGCTTGGCCAAGGGCCGACTGTGGCCGCCGCCTCCCCTTGGATCCCGCGGCCGGCATGCCGGCCGCGCTTGCCCTTCCAGACCGCGCTCACGCTCCGCCTGCCCGGCCGCACCGCCGCCGTGAGCGAGTACCGCGCCCGTCTTGAACACCTCCTGCAACCGCCGCCTGACAGCCACAGGGGCAGGTCACGGCGCGGCACCAGGCGGACCGGCGTCCGCTGCGGAGGGCACGGCCTCGAGGCTGTTGCGGCGTCCGGCCGGGCAGTCCAGCTTTAGCGGGCCCGGGCGTTGCGCGTCAGCTGCTTCGCGTGAAGGCGGAGGGCTGGGGATCGCTGCTGGTCCAGTCGCCGTCGAACAGGGAGGCCACCAGGTCTGCCTGAGCCTTATCCAGGCTGCCCGCGCGGTGGCGGGTACGGATTTTGGCGAACCACGGTCCGAGGCGGACCGTCTCGCCGTCAACGGTGATGTCCTCCCGGGCGCTGGGGATGCGGCCGTGGCGGTGGAGGAACAGCTCCAGCAGTTGCACCGTCTCCTCGAAGGTGCGTCGCGCGCGGGATGGCGCGGTCAGGGATGTCTCCGCGGGGGCGAGGCCGAGCGCGGCCAGCATCCGTTGTTGGTGCTCGTGCAGCTGAGGGAAACGCACGAGTTGGCGGTGGGCCCAGGCTCCCACGGGCACGCCCCCGGCCACGGTGTCCGGTTGGAGGGCGTGGCCGGCGGCGAGGTGGGTGCGCAGGAGGTGGTACTTGCGGTGCCAGTCCGGGCCGTAGGGCAGTCGCCAGTCCGGGTCGATCGCGGCCAGGTCGGCGGCGCGGGCGGGCTCAAGGCGGTCGTGTGCGGCTTTCGAGCGCTGTTCGGCGAGGAAGGCGCCCAGCCGTGTGGTGGCGGGGGCGGCGAGGTGCCCGTGGGCGGCATGGTAGTCGGCGACGGTGGTCAGGCGGGCGCGCCAGGCGGCGTCGTGTTTGTCCCAGATCATGCCGAGCGCGTCGAGCTCTGCTCTCCAGTCGGTCTCGAGGCGGCCGGCTCGGTGGGCTTCGCGCATGCCGGTGATGAACTGGCCCAGCGTGTAGCCGTAGGCGTCGACATGGTCGGTGGGCACGTCGAGATGGCCGTGGGTATCGTGGAAGGCCTGGGCGGAGGCGAGGCCTTCGCGGCGGGGACGGGAGAGGGTGTCGCGCGGGTCAAAGGCGACCAGGTCCATCGCCCGGGCGATGCGCTCGGGCCGCACGGTGAAGTCGAAACTCCAGCGCGACTTTACGAGCGTGCTCACCTCGCGTGGGAGGCGGTTGGCCTTGTCGGGGAGGCGTTCGAGGATGCGGTGGTCGTGGCTCGCCAGCGCGGTTGCAATGGCCCAGACCGGCTCGTAGGCGGTGCCGAGGATGTCCTGCGGGTCCGCGCCCGGGGGCACGTAGGCGGGCACGATGAGGCTGGCGATCTTGCCCGAGACGTCCAGGCGCAGCGCACGGCCCAGGGCCTGGGAGCAGCGCACCACGCTGCGGGTGGGATCCGCGAAAGCCACCGCGTCGACGGAGGGGATGTCGATGCCCTCCCCGATGACCTTGGCCGAGGTCAGGATCGCACACTCGCAGGCGGCGAAGGCGTCGAAGATGTCCGCCCGTTGCTGGGGGGTGTGATCGCCGTGGACGTAGAAGGCCTGCGGGTCAACGTCAGGGCAGCTGTCGGGGGCGGTGCGGCGCAGCAGGCGCAGGGTCTGACCCATCTCGCGGGTGAAGGCCTCGGCGTCGGCGATCAGGTTGAAGAAGACCAAGACCCGCTTCAGGCCGCGGCCGGCCATGGTCTTGAGGACGGCCAGGTGCAGAGCGGTGGTCCGCAGCGCAGCCTCCTGCTTTCCCTCCCCGTCGCCGGCGCGCAGCGGCCGGTTCAGCAAGGCGCGCAGGTCGGCGCCGGTCACGGTGGGCACCACGATGCGATAGTCCGCAGCCGTACCGTCCGCGACCGCCTGCGCCAGCGGATAATCGAAGAATTTTTTCCCGTAGACCCGCTCATTCGACATCGAGTTGGCCATCGGATCCAGCGCGCTCTCCCCCGCGCGCTCGCTGATACCAGCCGGCCGGTAGAGGCCGGCCGACTCGGCCAGCTCCGGGGCCCCGAACGCTCTGGGCGTCGCCGTCATGTACAGACGCCGGTATGCAGCGATGCGGGCCTGGTCGTTAATCACGGCCCACTTCTTGTCCGCCCGGCCCGCGATCCGATGCGCCTCATCCATGATCGCCAAATCGAAGGACGGCACGCCGGTACGGCCAGCCGCCTCGATCTTGTCGAGAGAGTCATAAGAGCACAGCAGGGTCAACACCCCCAGCCCGCCCTCCCCCTCCCCCACCGACGCCATCAGGTTGGCAATCACCCCCGCGTCAGAGGTGGAGCCCACACCGCGCGCAGCGAGGCCCTCGTGGGCGGAGGCGTCCATCGACGAGACGATCACCATCGCCTCGTCATGACCCTCCGCCCGCCACGCCAGCGCCGTCTGCGCCAGCAAGTCGAGCGTCGGCGCGACGACCAGCACCAGACGCACCTGCAGGGCCTCGGCGATCCGGATCGAGGTCAAGGTCTTGCCCGTGCCCGTCGCCGCGACATACAGACCACGCGAACCGGGCCGGCGCAACTGCTTCACCCCAGCGTCCAACGCTGCTTGCTGATCCGGGCGCAGCACCTTGCGGCCGGCGCCGAGCACAACAGCGGCCTTCCGATCCATCACACGCGCTCCCCTGTCATCCGACCAGGCCACGAGCCTAGAAGACCCAGAGCACTGCCGGGGCCTGCCCGCCGCGCCGGAAAGCCGAGGCTCTACGGAGCGGGGGCGAAGGTGCGGTCAAGTCGGTGGCCGACCGGCTGCGGGCCCTCACCGGCCAGGGCCTGGACGGGGCGCGGCTGGTCGACGCGGTGCTCATGCCCGGCCAGAAAACGGCCCGGGTGGCCATCAACGCGAACGCCACGGGGCCCGAGCTGGATGAGCAGAAAGGACTGGCGAACCTGGTCAAGGGCCTGTTCAGCATGTACCGCAACCCGGGCGCACACGAGCCGCGTCTTCACCGCACAGTCACCGACGAGGAACTGCTGGAACTGCTCACCACGCTGCCGATGGTGCACCGGCGGATCAACAGCGCGCACGTCACCCCTTGATGCTGCGCTCAGTGCAACCCGCACCCGTGTCGCACTGAGCGCAGCGTTGCCGAACACCTCTCGCGCAGGTGGGCACGCCCATGATGGGCCGCCCTTCACCCCCCTGGGGCGGCGCGGCCCTACTCGAGCAGGGTTCGGGCGCCGGCCGCTGGCAGGATGGGCCCGATGGGATAACTCCTCGATATCGAGGCCCGCGGAGCTCCCCGCTTCGGTCTCGAGCCTGCCGATCAGCGCATGTTCTTCACTCAAGGACGGGGCGCCGGTGCGACCTGCGCCGCGGCCACCTGCGCCGCAGCGGTCCACAGCTGCGCGGCCCATCTCTGCCGCTTCCGAGATCGATCGATGAAGAATTGGAGTTCCTGCTCACTGAACGTCTTTCATCCCGAATAGTCGCAGGTCATCAGGGTGTGGATGGCTTGGA
Organism: Streptomyces montanisoli; assembly: GCF_017813245.1. Taxonomy (GTDB): domain Bacteria; phylum Actinomycetota; class Actinomycetes; order Streptomycetales; family Streptomycetaceae; genus Streptomyces; species Streptomyces montanisoli. Next base: position 17,242 of record NZ_JAGIQL010000117.1, on the reverse strand, counting down.
CGATGGTGCTGATGCGGCGGGTGGAGCAGCGCGCTCTGCGCGTGATGTGCCAGGACTTGAGTTGGGCGAAGGCGCGTTCGCCGGGGGCGCGGTGTCGGGCGTGGTCGGAACTGCTGGTAGTGCTCGGGTTGTTCGCTGTGGTGGTAGTAGGGGGTGCGGAAGGTGGCGCCGGCGCCCTGGTAGGCGCGGTCGGCCAGCACGAGGATCTGCCGGGTCAGGCAGGCCTGGACGATGCCGTGAGCACGAGCGGAGGTCAGGTCGTGTGTGCGGCCGGGTGTTGCGCGGGAGAACAACAGTGGTGGGCCGTCCGGGCGTGCGATGACCTGCACGTTCATGCCGTGCTTCTTGTGTTTCTGCGAGTAGTACGGCTGATCGGCGCGGACGCGGTCGGTGAGGATCAGAGTGCCGTCAACGATGACGTGGTCGCCGTCACCGAGGCCGGTGAGGGCTTCGTGGAGGCCCGGGGACCAGGAAGCCAGCACCTCCAAGGTCTCGTCCACGTAGCGCCAGGCGGTGGCCTGCGATATGGCGAACCCGGCGCCGAGCTGGGCGAACGTCTCGTTCTTGCGCAGGTGGACCAGTGTGAGCAGAGCCTGGTTGAAGCACCCGAGCTTCCGCCAGCGGGTGTTACGGGCCCGGCGGTGCTCGTAGAGCAGCCAGGCAACATGCTCGACAAGCTCGTGCGGAACGTCGAGCGTGGCAGGATACGGAACCAACAGGGCCCCTTCGGTCGCCGGTGTGCTGAGTGGAATCACCACGCCAACGACAAGGGGCCCTGCTTCGTCACCACACCCTTTGAACAGCGCTTTTCACCCGCCAGCACAGGATGAAAGAGGTTCAGTGAAGAGCCTCGTGACGCCGCTCGCCGGCCCGAAGAGGCCCTGCCTGTGAGCTACTCGGACTCGTCAACTGCTGGTGAGCGCCATGGCGATCGCGCCGACCCCCGCCGTCACCACACAAAAGATGAGTGACATGTCGGGGAAACGACACCGCGTCCAATGGACGTGTGGGGTCACAGGACGCTCGTCACAAGATTCTTGATTCGCCCGTAGCCATGCACGAATTTCTCGTGCTGCCTTATCGCTCGTCTTCCTCAGACGGTCAATAAGGGATCCACCGAATGCAAATACGGCAACTTTTTCCTCATCACCGAACTGCACTTCAAGGGTTCCGTCATCGCCGACAATCGCGTCGTGCACTGCGGCTACTGGAATCGAATGAGTTCGCAGCGGGTTGATAACGACGATCACGTTGGCCCGCAACTCCACCTTGGAGCTGGCGATGCGACCAAGGATGCCCGCCAGTAGCAAATAGATCGGTATCCCCTGCCAGCCGGTCCGGAAATCACCGACGCGCACCGCGAAGAACATTCCTATCCCGAGGCCCACAATTGCGCATCCGAAAAAAATGAGCCAGGAACGACGTCGGAGACTGGTTTGAACGTTCAATTCTGGCATTGCCGTCTCGCTCTCCTGACCCATTTTTCACGCTTCAGGCTACCATTTTTAGTTTCCGCACCACCATCGCGCTGCACTCCCGGGGCTGGCAGCGCCTGCACCGCAGAATGTTCCCGAGTTTGCGATGTTGAGACTTATATTGGCTTGCGTAGCACCGACGTCAAGAGTCTTCCGGTATCCATAGATGGTGACGTTCTGCTTTTGATATACGGTCTTTACTCGCGTACGACTCAGGAAGGCAGATCCTCGCCAGCTGCCTGCAAGTCCTCTCGCGGCGAGCCCTCCGCCAAGGGTCCACGCCAGGCTCTTCCCTGCAGCAGCGTAGTGCCACTCGCCCGTGGTGACCCTGTCGCCGATGAACGTTGCGCCAACAGCAACCAGTCCGATTCCTGTGCACAGGCCAGCCGAGGCTACAGCGCAGGCAGCGAAACCGATCCCGGGTATGACGCGATTTTTCCAACCTTCCCACGTTCCGAATGTGTCGTGCAGTCCAGATTTAGTCTGTTTCCACGCGTCACTGAAGTGCCCCTTCATGATATTTCCGAAGATTCCGTCAGTTTTGCGGCGTTGTTTTTCTGCGGCTGCTTTGGCGGCTATCGCGGCTCTGGCGGCTCTGTCTGCTGCGGCGCTCGCTTGGTCCTTCGCTCGTTTGGCTGCGGCGTTGGTCATGTAGTGCCAGGCTCTGGCTACGGAACGGGGCGGTGCGAAGGGCTTACCGCTGCTGTTGATGTACGGGCCGAGATCCCAGCGGTTGGAGTGCTTGGGGGCTTTGGTGATGAAACGGGTGGGGTTGTTGGGGCCGGTGCCGGTACCGCCGATGGGGTAACCAACGCCGCAGAGGTCTGCGGGGCACAGGCCGTCGGGGTCACTGCTGGTGACGGGGCTGTTGCGGGCGTAGGCATAGGCGTTCATCTGGGCCGGCTGCTGGTAGTCGATGACGGGGTCTGGGGAGATGAAGCGTCCCAGGACTGGATCGTACTCGCGCGCGCCGAGATGGGTCAGGCCGGTCGGGTCGATGGTTCCTCCGACGAAGCCCTGGTTTCCGGGGAAGGAGTCGGCGCCGGTGGGGCGGTTGGCTCCGAAGGGGAGCTGCTTGCGGCGAGTGATGGCGAGCGTGGTGACTGCGACGGCGGTCAGGGCAGTGCCTTGGTGGTCGGACAGGAGGTAGGAGGTGGTGGATCCGGTGCGTACGGCGACGGTTTCGCCGTTGAAGTCGTAGTAGCGGGTGCCTGTCTTGGCTCCGGTGGGTGAAAGGTTGAGCTCGTTGCCTTCCGGGAGCGTGAGGGTCTGGGAGCCGTCAGCGTTCTTTGCGATCATGCGCTCGCCGTCGGCGCCATAGAGATAGCTGGTGGTACCGCCCTGCGTAGAGACGGTCGCGAGGTGGCCTTCGGGGTCCCAGGTGAGGTTCTGTGTCTCGCCATCGATGGTGCGCTGAGTGGTATTGCCGGCCTTGTCGTACTGGAACGTGTCGACTGTTCCCGAATGGGGCCCGCCTTCGACACTGGCCTGCTGGACGGCGTGGGGAAGGCCGGTCTTGAGGGCCGGACTCGTATAGGTGGTGGTGACGTCGCTGCCCGCGTCAGTGCTGGTGTGGTGGTCGGTGAGCGTGGTGCGGTTGCCGATGGCGTCGTAGCCGAAGCTTTCCCAGTAGGCGTCGGGGCCGCCGACCGTGTCGTCGGTGGGGGCCTTGGAGCAGTCGGTTGCGGCGGTCCATGCTTGGGTCAGCTGTCCGAGCGGGTCGGTGGTGAAGCACTGCGTGTCGACCGTGCGGGCCTGGTCCTGTCCACTGGCGGTGGTGATACCCGTGATGTTGCCTGAGGGGTCGTAAGCGTAGGTGGTGTCGTCTATGCGCTGCGGTGCGAGGTCACGGTCGGTGGTCTGCCGTGTCAGTCGGCCGGTGAACTCGTCGTATGTCTGGGTGTCGTAGACCTTTTTGCCGAGGTTTCCGAACTCGGTCCGGCTGGGGCGGTCGAAGACGTCGTAGAGGGTGTTGTTGACGATCGTGGCGCCGCTGTGGGTGAGCTGGATGGGCATGTCGTCGCTGTTGTAGCCGGTGGTGACGTGCTCGGAGGGGATGTCGCCGATGGCGGGGTCGAGGGTCCAGTCGGGCAGTCCGGTAGCGGCGTTGTAGCCGTATCTCCAGGTGTAGGTGCCTGCGAGAGCTCCTGCGGCGGAGGGGATGGTGACGGTCTGGGAAGCGGGCTGGTAGCGGTCGGTGTAGGAGCCGATCGCGGTGGTGTAGGCGGCACCGTCGATGTAGCGGGTGCTGCTGGTCAGCTGCCCCTTGGCCACGGTGTCGTAGGTCCAGTCCGCGAGCGTGGTGCTGCCCTGGCTTACGCGAGTCTTGCGGCCGAGCTTGTCGTAGCCGACGGTGAGGGTGGTACCGCGAGCGTCCGTGGTGGACACGGCGTTGCCGTCGTCGTCGTAGCTCGTGGTCGAGTGCCCGGTGTCCGGGTCGTCGGTGGCGATCTTCTGGCCGCGGGCGTCGAAGGTCGTCTTCCAGACGTTGCCTTCCGGGTCGGTCACCGCGATCGGTTCGTCGTACTTGCCGTAGCTGTACGAGGTTTTCTGTGAGGCGCTGCGGTCGGCGTTGGTGTACTGCAGCAGTTCGGTGGTGCGGCCGCGGGCGTCGGTGACCGTGGTGGTGGCGGTGCCTCCGCTCGGGGGGATCACCGTGGTGCGGTCGCCGCCGTAGACCGTGGTGGTCCGCCACTTCTCGTCACCGTAGTTGAGCGCGATCGCGGCGGTGGGCCGGCCGGATCCGTCGAAGTGGGTTTCGGTGGCGCTCGGGACGGCGTTGTCGCACTCGCCGGGCTGGGAGTCTGATCCGCAGGCGCTGATCAGGGTGTCGGAGGGTGCCCCGGTCGTGTAGTAGGCGGCGTAGTTCTTCCAGGCGAAGCCGCGGGTGTCGTAGAGGGTCTCGGTGACGATGCGGTCCTTGGTGCCGGTTGCCGTGGTTTGGGTCTCGCGCTGTCGCATCAGGCCGTCGTAGAGCTGGTAGCTGATGGCGTAGTCGCCGTTGCGCTTGAGGGTCTTGGTGGTGACGGCGTTCGCCTCGGTGCGGGAGATCTTGTAGGCGAACTGGTTCGTGGGTGCGGTCGGGTGGTCGGCCTTGCTCCAGCCCGGCTGCCAGGCCTGCACGATGCGGCCGAGACCGTCGTAGACGGCGTCGCTGCGCTTGCCGTTCGCGTCGACGGTCGCCGTGGTCGTGCCTCGGGTCGGATCGAGCGTGGTCGTGGTGGTTTGGCCGAGTGCGTTCGTCTCGGTCGAGGAGGTCGGCGGCTCGATCGTCTTGGGCGTGTAGGCGGTGGTGGTCGTGTGGCCCAGGGCGTCGGTCTGGGTGAGCTGCCGGCCGTGCAGGTCGTAGGTGTAGCTGCCGGTGGTCAGGTAGCCGGTGCCCTTGGCGTCCTGCTCGTCGAGGCGTGTCTCGTCACCCTTGGTGGGTGCGGTGGTCAGGCTGGTGGCGCCGTCGTAGTAGTGCCGGGCATCCGAAACGAGGTCGTCGGGCAGGGACGGGGTGGTGCCGCACGCCTTTGCCACCGTTTTCACCTCGGCGACGAGATTGAGGATGTTCTCGCTCGCGTTTTTGGCGTACGTGGTGGTGGTGCATTCCTCGTCGCCGGTTTTGGAGGCATCGCCGAGGTCGGAGGAGCTCAGGACCTGGCCGTGGTTGTCGAAGGTGCGGTCCGTCTGGGTGGTGCGCCAGCCGCTACCGACAGCGGTACGGGTCTTCTCCGAGGCTGTGCCGGTCGCGTAGGCCTTCAGCGGCGGCAGGTTGTCGGGCCTCGAGCCGGTGGCCGTGGCCGCGGAACGCCAGGGTGTGTAGCTGGTGGTGGACAGCAATTTTCCGCCGTCCCCGTCGAACGTGGCCTCTTCCCGTGTCATACCGCTGAACTGCTCGCGGTCGGTAACGGCAACGCCTTCGTGGTCCTTGACCTCGGCGCCGTCGATTCCGCGGAAGTAGCGATACTCCTTGAGGGTCACCGGGTCACTGCCGGCGCCGGTGCGTACCTGGACGCGGCCGTATCCCTTGCGGTCTCCGTAGGTGAGGTACTTGGCCTTGGTGAACTCGTCGTCCTTGGCCTTGGCCCATCCGAGACCGTCGAGGTAGCTGTAGTCGGTCTCCTTGGCCGGCGCACCGCCCGTGTTGTCGGTTTCGATGACCTGGGTGACGACGTAGGAGTGGAACCAGTCGAGGTACGGCTCGTAGTTGGCGGCGGGCGCGTCTGGCGGGGACCAGATCACGGGGTAGCAGCGTCGGGTGTTGGATGACGGGGTGGGGACGTCGCCGGCCTTGCAGTCCTGCGGGGAGTAGGTGATGCCGATGGTGCCGCCGGATTCGGTGTTGATGCCCCAGATGCGGTAGCGCCATAGTGGCGGTATGGGGTCCGCGTCGCCACCCGTGGTGGCGCCCTCCACGCGGTTGGGCAGCGTCTGGCCCTTGAAGGTGACGGCCGGCAGGGTCACGTCTCCGGTGCCGGTGTGGCCGGTGCGGGTGATGGAGGCGAGCCACAGGGCGGGGCTGGATCCGTCGCCGGTGGCGGGGAACTGGTGCGTCAGGGCCCAGGAGTCGACCGGTTTGTAGACGCCGCCGGTCAGGACGGAGGTGCTGATGCCGGTGAGTCGCTTGCGGGTCCAAAAGGACGGCGAGTACTGCCCCTTGCAGTCCGTGTTGGGTGCGCAGTACCGGTCGAAGGGCACGTCGGGCCAGTTCTTGGCGTGCGTCTTGTCGAAGGTTCCGCAGTCGCTGAGGCACCGCTCGGACATGGTGAAGTCGACCTTGGCCGCAGCCTTCTGGCCGTACATGCTGCTGGAGCGCAGACCGTATTCGATGCGGTCCAGGTAGCCACCACGGTCGTAGATCGTGGCCGTCGACGCCCCGGTGGTGGTGTTGACGTTGCGGCCGTAGTAGTTGGTCTCGGCTGTCCAGTAGTAGGCCATGGCGTCCCCGTGCGGGTTGACCACGTAGTCGAGGTTCCACCGCCAGGCCTGCTGGCACCACGAGTCGGCGAAGGAGGAGGCGTGGCAGTCCTCCCCTGCCTGGTTACCGTAGACGGGCTCGGTCCAGGTGGAGTGCGTCTCGGGCTTGCCCGACGACCAGCCCGGGAGGCGGTTGTAGCCGAAGTAGTAGCGGGTGCCGTCGGGTGTGGTCACCTTCCAGTACTCGCCATTGTTGTCACCGTTGTGACGGTTCGAGCTGGTCAGCTTCTCGACCTTGGTGCCATCGTCGCTGTCGAGGTGCCACTGCTTGGTGGCGTCGTCCTTGACGAGGACGCTGGAGTGCCCGCCGAGATTGAGGACAGCGTTGTCACTCTTCCAGCACAGTTCACCGCTCTTGCTGGGTGCGTTGCTGCCGGTCGTGTCGTCGCTGCAGGAGACGTAGCGGCGTTCGACGTAGCCGGGCTCCATAGACCATCCGTCACCGATGCTGTTGGCCTGGTTGTTCGTCGCCGCAGTGCGCCCGTCGACGGACTGCGATGAGTACGACAGCGCGAGGTCCGGCTGCACATCGCCGGGAACGTCGGGTGTGTCGATGTCGTACGACCAGGAGAACCCGCCGCTCGATCCGCCGGCCGACCACGAGGCCGATGGGGCCAGCGACGTCGCGCTGAAGTTGCCCTGCGAACCCGACGGTGCCGCAGCAACCGCCAAAACCGTCGTTCCTGCTGAGGCGGCCAGGCCGGTCGCGGAGGGGGAACTCGACGCGGCGCCCGCAACCGGTGCAGTCGGGATGGTGGTGGCAGTGGCCGTTTGCAGCAGTGGCAACGTCGTGGTGAGTGTCGCGGACTTCGGGTCGTTGACCGTAGGCAGTGCCCTGCCTTCCTCGCACCCCTTCTTGCCGGGGGTGGTCAGGGCGCAGGCGGGAAGTTGCCGCAGCGTGAGGCGAGATGCCCAGTCTCCGCCGTAGGCGTTGCGGAAGCCCTTGTAGTCGATGCGCACATCGGCCGTCTTGTGACCGGCGCCCGCGGGGCGGACCGCGAGGATGAGACCTTTGACACCCACAGCTTTTGCAACCGACTGGTCGAGTGTCTGTACCTGCAGGCGCTCAGCAGCTGGAGCCGACTGCTTTCTCTGCTGGGAGGAGGCGCTGCGGATCCGGACTGGGAGCGAACCGGCCTCGGCCGAGGGGGTATCGGTCACGTCCAGGGTGGTCACACCGGGCTGTGGCCAGGTCGCGTCCTTCTTCGTGTCCCACGCGCGGTCGGCCGTCTGATCGGGGTGAACGTTTCTCCCCTTGTGCACCGCCGACGTGTGCACCGGATGCGGCTTGGAAAGCTTCGCGAGGTCCAGCTCCGCTGCAGCGGCGATCGGCGCGCCCAGGGCGCCGGTTATCAGCGACGCCGCCACACTGACGGCCGCGAGGCGCGACCATCTTCGGACTCGTCTGGAAAAGTGACCACGTCCAGGCACAGCAAAGCCCCCACCCATTCACAGAAAGATCACAGATCACCGGGACGGTAGCACCCGCCACGGAATGAAGCACCCCCCACAAATCCTCAACCCTGGCTGCTCGCAGTGCACTTACGGCATAGAACGTTGCCCTTTGTGGTCTATGTCCAGGCGGAGACAGTGGGCTGAGGTTGTGCGAAGGTGACTCCCCACGAGGCCACCGAGATCGACAGTCCCTCACAAGACCTTGACAATCCAGGATGTGAAGTGATCACCTTTCGAACGGCACCTGAGGCCGTGACATGTCAAAGACGAAGGAGACCCGCGTCCGCAGGGAGGCTCACGGCATGCCTGGCGCTGGCTGCGCTTGCAGCAGTGGCGCTCCCCGCCACGCCGGCCGCTGCGGCGCCGGGAGTCACCTCAGAGCCGACGGCCGCAGTCCACAGCGCGCAGAGCGACGAGGCAAAGGCTCTGGCCAAGGCCACTGACACGGGCGACCCCGTAGAGGTTCTCTCGCAGCGCACCGAAACCTCCCAGGTGTTCGCCAACCCGTCGGGTACCTTCACCCAAGACGTGTACGCCACACCGCAGTGGACACAGCAGGACCACACACTCGTCCCCATCGACCCGACCCTGACCAAAGGGTCGGACGGGCGTATCGCGACGAAAGCGACGACTGTCGCAGTGTCGTTCTCCGACGGCGGCAGCACGCCCATGGCCACCGTCGTACGCGACGGACGCAGCATGTCCTTCTCCTGGCCGACAGCCCTGCCCACGCCACAGGTAGCCGACAACACCGTTACGTACCCGAACGTCCTACCCGACGTCGACCTGAAGCTGCAGGCGAACAACGGCGGCTTCAGCCAGCTGCTGGTCGTCAAGTCGGCCACGGCAGCAGCAAACCCTGACCTCCGCCGCATCAGTCTGGGCCTTGCCACGGACGGACTCACCGCCTCGACCGACAGTTCCGGCAACCTCAGCGCGGTCAACCCGGCAGGCCAGCAGGTCTTCGTCGCGCCGGCACCGCGCATGTGGGACAGCAGCACTCCTACGTCCACGGCGCACAGCCTGGCCGCGAGAGCGGCGTCCGAGGCGAGTTCGCCGCCGGCGGACGAATTCGAGCCCGGGCAGGGCGCCCAGCAGGCCGACGTTCCCATCACCGTCACCGACAGCGAGCTCACCCTGGCCCCGGACCAACCGTTGCTCACCGGAGACGACACCACCTACCCGGTCTACATCGACCCGGCCGTCACCGGTGGGCGCGAGGCCTGGACCATCGCCTACAAGAGCCACCCGGACGGCACCTTCTACAACGGAGCCGGTTGGGGAGGCTCCGGCTCCTCCACCGGCACAGCCCGCGTCGGATACGAGAACCAGACCAACGGGCTGGCCCGCACGTTCTTCCGCATGGACAGCAACAACCTGTGGAACACCAAGAAGCAGGTCGTCAAATCCACGTTCCGCATCAAGAACACCTGGTCGTGGTCGTGCACAGCCCGACCCGTGGAACTCTGGCTGACCGGCTCCATCTCCAGCTCCACTTCGTGGAACCACCAGCCGAGCTGGAGCAGCCGGCTCGACACCGTCAACGACGCCAACGGCTACTCATCGTCGTGCCCCGCGGCAAACCTCGCCTTCGACGTGACGTCCGCCGCGAAGAAGGCCGCCGCAAGCAGGTGGAACAACATCACGCTCGGAATGCGCGCCAGCAACGAGAGCGACGTCTACGGGTGGAAGAAGTTCAGCGCCAAGTCGGCAGTCCTGTCCACCACCTACAACACGCTGCCCAACACACCCACCAACCTGGCGACTGTTCCTTCAAGCGGGGGATGTGACACGGCCGCCCCGTACACGACGATCGGCAACACCGACGTCACACTGACCGCCAAAGTCAGCGACCCCGACGGCGGCACCGTCAAGGGCCAGTTCCGCTTGTGGGGCAACAACGACTACTCCGGCGGCGCTGAGATCTTCAACCAGGCCATCTCCGTACCCTCCGGCAGCGTCGCGAAAGTGAAGGTCCCCAAGGCCACCTTGTCGAAGTACCTGAGCGCGGCGAAAGGCACCTTCGGCTGGAAGGTCCAAACCCTCGACTCCAGCTCCGCATCCTCCTGGGCGCCAAGCACCACCTGCCGATTCAACTTCGATCCCAACCGGCCCAGCAGCATGCCGACCATCGCCTCCACCGACTTCCCCGACGGTAGTGACGGATGGCCGGCCAGCACAGGACAGGCACGCGACCCGGGCACCTTCACCATCACCAACGGCGGCGTCAGCGACGTGACCAAGTACGAGTACTGGACCGACTGGGACACCACCGTGCGTACGCTGTCCCCGACGACCTCCAGCGATCCCAAAGACCAGGCCGCGCTCAAACTCACGCCGCCGGCCGCCGGTGCCCACCGGCTCGCGGTACGCAGCCTCGACGCCGCCAACAACCGCTCGGACACCAACTCCTACTACTTCTACGCCAACGGCCCCTCCACCCCGGACAAGCCGGGCGACCTCAACGGCGACGGCATCGGCGACCTTTACGGAATCCGCACCGACGGATCCCTCCGCCTCTACGCCGGGCAGGGCAACGGATTCCTCGCCCCCTACACCAGCGCAAGCAACACCGACTTCGACGGCGCCTCCATCACCCACCGAGGCGACTGGACCGGCGACGGCTACGAAGACCTCGTCGCACTCCTCCCCGGGAGCGACGGCAAGAGCCTCGCCGTGTTCCCGAACAACGGCCGCGGATATGCCTGCACCGCACGCGACGAGCAAGCCGACGGGCACTCCCAGTCCTGCCTGACCGACGAACAACCCCTCGACGTCTACGACCCAGCCGACAACCACTGGGCCAACGCCGACCAGATCCTCGCCATCGGAGACGTCGACGGCCCACTCGACACCAACGACGACGGCACCATCGACGTCCCCGGCCACACCGACCTCATCGTCAAGACCGGCGACCTGCTGTGGCTCTACTACGGGTCCGACAGCCTCTACCTCGACGAAACCAGGCCCCCCGTCCTCATCGGCAACGGCTACTGGTCCGGCTACGACATCGCCGCACCCGGCGACCACACCGGAGACAACCGCGTCGACCTCTTCGCCCGCAACCGCAGCAGCGGAGACCTCCGCCAATACGCCGGAACAGGCCCCAACGGCGAAGGACTCGCCATCGGCTCCACAGCCACCACCATCGGCACCCACTGGACAGACACCCACCGCCCCCTCCTCACCGCCACCCCCGACACCAACCAAGACGGAAAACCCGACATCTGGGCCACAGGAGAAGACGGAAAACTCTACTTCTACTCCAATAGCCTGGGCAGCGGAACCGAAGTAGGAATCTCAGGCTGGGACCAATTCCAACAACTCAACTGACCGATCCCTCAAACGCGGGGGCGGGCCACACAGCCTCCCGCCCCCGCACCCCATACTTTCGAACCGCTCTCTCAGCTTGTTCTATATCTACCAGGGTCTTCCGGGCTTGCCGATGGCCTTGAGGGTCTGTTCAGGGACTGGTGTAACTCGGTTGTTGGGTCTTCTGCGTCATCCACGGCGCGCCGACGTGCACGAACATGAGCACCATCTGGTGCACAGGTGGCGGCCGGCCAACCTTGTCTAGCCGGTCCCCAGGCTGCCCTACCGGCAGTAGGCTCTCAGCCGGCCATGTGAGGGGGTTGCTGTGTGGCGCATACTTGCGCACATGATCTCGGGCGCGGCGAGGTACACGATCACGCGCATGGTCCTGGGCGCCGCTATCGCCATGTTCTTCGTCTACTGGGTCTACGACAGATGATCCCAGAAGCAGGGCAGCGGTTTCCTTCGGGAAGCCGCTGTCCTGCGAATCCATTTCGAATGGCGGCGGCGAACGGCGGCCGCGTCTGGCCGTGACTTCTCACGGTATCGGCAGGCTATGACAAGTTTAAGAAACGTACAGGATAATTACGGTTATCCTGTACCTATGCTGACGTCGGATCAGAATGTCCCGCAACCAGGTGAATCGCCCGACATGCCGGAAGTAAAGCTGGCATGTCCCCGGGCAACCAAGAACGTGCGGCTCCGGCTCGGGGCGGAGGCACAGCTCGACTTCCCGCCGGTGCTCAACGGGATCGACTACCTCCTGAGCGTCGTCACTCACTTGCAGCCGGACACCGGCGGGACGCCGCGGGACCTCAAATACGCGGTGCTCCACCTCCAGGCCGCCGCCGAGGTACTCCTCAAGGCACGGCTGATCCGCGAGCACTGGAGCCTCGTCTTCCGGGACCTCGATACGGCCACCCATGAGAGCTTCCTCCAGGCGTCCTTCGACAGCTGCACCACCGCCACCGCGGTGAAGCGGCTGCGCAACATCGCCGGTGTCACCATCAGCGAGAAGGACGCCCGCGCACTCAAGGACCTCGCCGAGACCCGCAACGCCCTCCAGCACTACGGCCTCACCCACAACGCGCGCGCGCTCGAAGCGCGCGCCGCCAAGGTCCTGGACTTCCTGCTCGGCTTCCTCGCCGAGGAGGCCTTGATACCTGCGGCCTCGGAGCACGAGGCGGACGCATGGGCCCATGCCGCCGAGTATGACCTGGACATGGTGCGCGACGGCGTGACCGCCATCCAGTCCTTCGTCACCCGCCGGATGAACCGTCTGCGCGGCAACGAGCTCAAGGATGCGGAAGACCGCACTGTCTACTGCCTGGCCTGCCAGCAGCCCGCCCTGCTCCTCGGCGACGACGACGGCGGCGGTATCTGCCATTTCTGCACGGGGAGGTGGCCCGCGCGAGACCTCATCGAGGTCTACGGCATCGAAGCGGGGTGGGACAGCCCGGGACGGTACTGCCCGAACTGCTCGTGCCCAACGCTCATCGACGGGATGTCATTCGCCGACGGCAAGGACACCCTGTACTGCACCAGCTGCCACACCCGCCCCGTCCCGGCCGACCTGGGCCGCTGCAACGGCTGCGGCCGGCACTGGCCCACCAACGCCGCACATCCCGACACCGGTCAGATTCTGTGCCCCAAATGCCAGGGCAAATCCGCCGAGAAGAAGACGCGTAGCACCAGTCATTGAGCAGGAGAGAAGCGATGCAACTGGGCGGCGCCATGGTGGTCCTGCCGGACGGTTGGCGCGGGGTGATGCACAGTCACTGGGACCACTACCGCGCCAGCTCGTTCGCCGACTTCGGCCGGGACCGGATGGAGCGCTGGACGCGCGAGGGATTCGCCAGAAACTTCCGGCCATGCGAGACCATCTTCCACGCGCTCGACGAGCCGAAGCTGGTCCGCATCGACTACGTCGGAAAGGACGTCGTGACGCGTCTGCTGTCCCAGGGCTTGCCTGAGCGGTCCGCAACGCACCGTCGATGTCGGCGCGGAGGGGCCAGCGGGAGCGAGCGATGGCACGGCCCCCGGTCGGGCGCAGAGTCCGGATACGCGCGTGCCGGGCGGAGCATCCGCTCCGCCCGGCACCGGGGACACGATCACCAGGGCGGCCGTCAGGCCACCATGTGTGTCACCACGGTGAGCACGCCCAGCGCCGTGCTGAACGTGATGGCCGTGGTGCGCCAGCGCGGACCGCGCCCTGCGCCGCGGTTCAGGGTGTATGCGACCAGTGCGACGAACCCGGCGCACAACACGCCGATGCCGACCGCACCGACCCGCTCGGCGTGCGGCGGGCCCCCGTGTAGTCCCAGCAGGTCTTGCAGTATGCCCAGGTCCGCTATTGCGGCCGCCGCCGCTCCCGCTGCCCAGCTCCATCCCCGCTTCGGCGGCACGAGTCCGCCCGAGTCGGCTGGGGCGACCTGGAAACCCGCGAACGCCGCAAAGGCCGCCGCGACCACGGCGAAGGCCAAGTACTCGATCTGGAGCACCGTCATCCATCCCCCTTGAGGGTGCATCCGTGAGGGCCGTCTGACGCCCCCGTGACGCACGTGTCCCGCAATAATAGGGACGATGCAAAGGGCCCGACAAACGAGGAGGTCACTACACATGCCGGGACGCCCCGAAAAGCCCATCGCGCCGGACCGTTCGTCGGACCTCCAGGCGTTGGCCGCACAGCTGCGGGAGCTGCGCGCCGCGTCGGGCCTGAGCCTCCAGGCGTTGGCCGCACGGACCTCTGCGAGCCCGTCGGCGCTGTCGCGGGCCTCCTCCGGCCGGGTGATGCCGTCCTGGCAGTCCGTCAGCGCCTTCGCCGACGCCGCGCAGCTGGATGCGGTAGGCCGTGCGGAGCTGGCGCGACGGTGGGAGCGGGCACGGTCGTCCGCCGGCAGGGGTGTCGCCGCGGGCGTGGAGTCCCCGGCGCACATGCTCGGGAACTACCACCGAGACGCCGACCGCTCAGCTCTTCTCGGGCGCCTGTACGCCGCCGCCGGCAGGCCCTCCCTGCGCCAGTTGGCAGAGCAGTCCAGACGCTCGCGTTCCACCGTGCACCGTGCGGTCACCGGGAGATCTCTGGCCGGAGCGAACGAGCTCGCCGAGATCCTGCTCTCCTACATCCCGCAGGAGCACCGGTCCTCCTGGGCGGACAAGGTCGATGTCGTCTTCGAGTCACCTTCCGCCGCCGCAGCGCCGCCGCTCTTCAAGATCAAGGCAGGTGGCTCGGCACGGCAGGCGGAGCAGGCCGTCGCCGAGTTCAGGCGAGCCCTCCGGGTGCTGCGCAATCTCGCCGTGCACGGGCAGATTGAACTCGATCCGCAGCTCGCGGTCCAGGTGATGCAACTCGACACCGCTTTCGAAGAGGCAGCCTTGCCGGATCCGGGATCGGCGACGAGTCGTGCACTGCAAGCACTGGAAGCAAGCGAGCACACCGAGAGCAGCCGGGACAGAAGGATTTCGTGACGACGCCCGCGCCCGTGGCCACCGGCTCGCCGCAGACGGTACCGGCCACGGCCCGCGACCCGCGCGAGCAGTGGCCCGTGCACGCGAGCAGGCTCTACGACCACCTGGTCGCGCTGTACGGCGCCGACGACCTGCTGCCCACGCTCGCGGCCTCCTGGATCGCCCACCAGCGCTCCGAGAACACACAGCGCGCGTACGCCCGCGGCTTTCGGATCTTCGAGGAGTTCACCCGCGAGCACGGCGCGCACCCGATGGCGGTGACGTTCCCCCTGGCCGACGCCTTCCGGCTGTACCTGCAGAACACGCCCACCTGGGTCCGGGTCAAGGGCGGAGCACGCGGCGAGATGACCCGCATCGGCACTCCCTACTCGGACGCCTCCCGCGCGAACGCCCTCTCGTCGGCATCCCCGTTCTTCGCCTACCTCAAAGCGGAAGCGCGGCTTGCGCTCGGTTCCGCCGACCGGCCCTGAGGTTGCCCTTGCTCAAACTTCTGCGTGCTCCAGGCGTCGGCCATGTCGGTGGCGAGGGCGTAGCCGGGGCTGTCGTCGAGGAGTTCCTTGCAGCGGTTGTAGCGCTGTGTGGTGCGGGAGTCCTTGTGGTCAGCCCAGCGCTGGATCTTGTCGGGGCGGTCGTCCGGCTTCGCCAGGGCATGGGTGATGGCGTCGACCTTGACCCCGTGCGGCGGGTGCCGGACGTCGCCGAGCCCGGCTCGCTTCGCCAGGGAGGCGCAGCAGCCGTCACACGGCCGGTTCGTCGAGCTGGCCGCCGCTCGCGGTCTGGAACAGCCAGCCGTCCGTGCGGCCGTCGAGGTAGTTCTGCAGCGCGCGTCCCAGGCGATGGGCGGGATGGGCTTCTTGCGCCAGCTGCCGCCCTTTACCTTCACCCTGATGGCGTGGTGGCCCTTGTCGTAGCCGAGGTGTTCGACCCGGGCGGCCAGCAGCGACTCGATGCGCAGGCAGCAGGTATAGAGGACGAGGAGCAGTGCGTACGCGCGCGTGCGGTATGCGGTGCTTCGGTGGTGGTCCCGCGCGGTTACCAGCAGCTGGATCCACTGCTGTTCGGTGTAGCCCTCGGTCCGGGAGAAGTCCGGGTCGATGACCGGGCGCTGCACCGCGTCGAAGGGATTCTTCACGCCATCGTCGCTGACCACGTCGTACGACTGGGCCGCAGCCCGCCTGCCCGCCGTGGCCGAGTTCGACGGCGACAAACCCACGCGGCAGCGCTGGATGCTGGCCCGCCGCAGCATCACCAAGCCCGCCGAACTCGCCTACTACCTCGCCAGCGCACCCCTCCAGGCAACCGTCGCCGACCTGGTGCGCATCGCCGGTTGCCGGTGGAAGGTCGAGGAATGTTTCCAGAGCGCGAAGAACGAATGCGGCCTGGACCAGTACGAAGTCCGCCGCTACGTGGGCTGGTATCGGCACATCACACTCGCCATGCTCGCGCACGCCTTCCTCGCCGTCCTGGCCGGCCAGGAACGAAAAAAAGGGGGCACCGAGCGGGGCACACTCGACCTCGTGGACCTCACACCAGCCGAAATTCGACGTCTGTTGGCAGTTGGACCCCACCACCGCGCTCCGGACCTCGGCCACACGATGACGTGGTCCCACTGGCGTCGCCGCCACCAAGCACGCGCCCGCCATTGTCACTACAAGCGGCGCGGCCACTCGTTCGTAGGACAGCCCGGCAAAGACCGCCCCACACCCACCCCACGCCGCTACACTCCCCACACGCAAGCCGTTGACCAGGGCTAATGAAGAAGTCCGGCTGGAGTACTAGTACTCCAGCAGTAGATGTGATCTTGCTGGTGGGACCCCGGTGCGGAGATGGCTGCGGTCACCGATGGTCATCGTGAGGTGTGGACTGACGATGAAGCGGTGGCCGCAGGTCACAGCGTAGTGCCTGCTCCCCGGCGGGCGATGTTCGAGGTTTTGATGGAGCGGATCGCGGACCGCTTCGCGCGGGTTGAACCCCAGTATCGATCCCGGCAGTTGGTGCCCGGGTTGCTGGCTGACCTGCCGCGCAAGAACTGCTGGGCGATCGCCGAGCACACCGGGGACACCAGCCCGGACAGGCTCCAGCACCTGCCCGGCCGGGCGAAATGGGACGCCGACCTCGTGCGGAACGACCTGCGCGCCTTCGTGCTGGAGCACCTGGCCGACGACCAGGCCGTGCTGGTGGTCGACGAGACCGGCGACCTGAAGAAGGGCACCCGCACCGTCGGCGTCCGGCGCCAGTACACCGGCACCGCCGGGCGGATCGAAAACGCCCAGGTCGCCGTCTACCTCACTCACACCTCCCGACACGGACACGCCGCCATCGACCGGGCGCGCTACCCTGGGCGCAAACGCTGGATCATGCGCTGGAAGGCCGCGCTGCAACCCCTCGGCATCACCTTCGACGGCCGGCTCACCGCCGGACGTCGCTGAGCGAAACCAGCCGAGTGAACCGTACCGGGTGAAGTGGAGACTCGATTTCATGAGAGGATCGAGTCATGGCACGTCCTTCCCGTTATCCTGTTGAGCTGCGCCGTCGTGCGGTGCGGATGGTCGCCGAGGTGCGACCCGAGT
>NZ_JAGIQL010000116.1 GCF_017813245.1 Streptomyces montanisoli | reverse complement strand
CCCCCCCCCCCCCCCCCCCCCCCCCCCCCCCCCCCCCCCCCCCCCCCCCCCCCCCCCCCCCCCCCCCCCCCCCCCCCCCCCCCCCCCCCCCCCCCGCCCGCCCCCCCCCCCCCCCCCCCCCCCCTCCTTTTTCACCGCCTAGACGGCATTCCAGCTACATCGGTGTCTGCAGTTGAGTCGTGCGCTCTCCCGATCTCGTGCGTGCGCCGCTGCGCGGGCAGCGGCGCCTGGCCGCGCGGCTGCTCGCCGCCGCCCTCGCCCGTCTCGTCGGACGCGGCCCCGGCGCCGAGGCCACCGCCTCCACTCGCACCCGTACCGGCACCCGCACCCGCACCCGCTCCGGTTCCGGCACCGGCTCCCGCGACGGAGATCTGCACGCCCTGGTCCGCCAGCGCCTGGAGCTCCATCGCCGCCCGCTCGTCGTGTGCGGGGGGCTCGTCCGTCACCAGCCTGCTGATCAGCTCCGTCGGCACGGTCTGGAACATGGTGTCCGTGGCCAGCTTCGTGTGGTCCGCCAGGACCACCACCTCGCCGGCCGCGCGCACCAGCGCCCGGTCGACGCTCGCCGAGAGCATGTTGGACGTGGACAGGCCGCGCTCGGCCGTGAGGCCCGTACCCGAGATGAACGCGCGGCTGACACGCAGCCCTTGCAGCGACTGCTCCGCGCCGCTGCCCACCAGCGCGTAGTTGGAACCGCGCAGGGTCCCGCCCGTCATCACCACCTCGACGCGGTTCGCGTGCGCCAGCGCCTGCGCCACCAGCAGGGAGTTGGTGACCACGGTCAGGCCGGGCACCCGGGCCAGTCTGCGGGCGAGCTCCTGCGTCGTCGTGCCGGCGCCGACGACGACCGCCTCGCCCTCCCCCACCAGCGTGGCGGCGAGGTCCGCGATGGCCGTCTTCTCGGCCGACGCGAGATGCGACTTCTGCGGGAAGCCGGACTCCCGCGTTAAGCCGCCGGGCAGCACCGCACCGCCGTGCCGGCGGTCGAGGAGCCCCTCGGCCTCCAGCGCCCGCACGTCACGGCGTACGGTCACTTCCGAGGTCTGGACGACGCGGGCGAGCTCACGGAGCGACACGGCCCCGTTGGCGCGCACCATTTCGAGGATCAACTGGCGACGTTCTGCAGCGAACACGAAACTGACAGTAACGCCAATGACCGTCTGCTTTCAGCAGTTTGCACCCAATTAACGAAGTTGTACGTACGACGTTCCGACAGGTGGTATAGGCACCATTGCCCAGCCGGCGTGCTCAGCCGTTGGGCAGGATCACCGCGCGGCCGTTGACGGTGCCGGCGTGCAGCCGCTCGTACGCGACGGGGGCGTCGTCGAGGGAGAACGTCTCGGTGTGCACCGACACGGCGCCCGAACGGGCCAGCGCCAGCACCTCGATGAGCTCGGCGCGGGTCCCCCAGTAGGGGGCCGTGACCGACACCTCGAAGGGCAGCAGGCCGAAGCCGACGGGCAGCGCGGCGCCGCCGATGCCGACGATGGCGATGTCCGCCTCGACACCGGCCACGGCGGCGGCGGTGCGTACGGTCGGCTCGGCGCCGACGAAGTCGAAGACCGCCTGCGCGCCGTTGCCCCCGGTCAGTTGGCGGACCGTGCCGGCGGCGGCGGCGTCGGAGAGGACGGCCTCGTGGGCGCCGACGGCGCGGGCGAGTTCGAGCTTGTCCTCGGCGACGTCCAGGGCGATGACCCGGGCGGGTGTCATGGCGCGCAGCAGCTGGACGGCGACGTGGCCGAGGCCGCCGGCGCCTATGACGACGGCGGTGGAGCCGGCGGCCAGCTTGGGCAGCGACCGCTTGATCGCGTGGTACGGCGTGAGACCCGCGTCCGTCAGCGGCACGGCGGCGACCGGGTCGAGTCCGTCGAGCGGCACCAGGTGCCGGGGATCGTCGACGATCATGTACTCGGCCATCGAGCCGGGCGAGCCGAGTCCCGGCGGCATGATGCCGAGGTCGGTGGCGCGCAGGCAGTAGTTCTCCTTGCCCTCCGCGCACTTGGCGCAGGTGCCGCAGCCCCAGGGCCCGTAGACGGCGACGGCGTCGCCCTCGCTCAGCCCGGTGACGCCGGCGCCCAGGGCGGCGACGGTGCCGACGCCTTCGTGGCCGAGGGTGAGCGGCAGCGGGTAGGGGAGGTCGTCGGTGGGCCGGCTCATCACGGCGACGTCGGAGTGGCAGACGCCGGCCGCGGTGACCTTCAGCAGGACCTGGCCGGGGCCGGGCTCGGGGTCGGGGACGGTGACGACCTCGGGGGCGGCGCCGATGGTGCGGTATTGCAGTGCCTTCATGGTGGGTGGCTCCTTCCGGGGACTCGGCGGTCAGAGTGCGGTGTAGGCGCCGTCGACGAGGTGGTAGCTGCCAGCGACGAACGAGGCGCGGTCGGACAGCAGGAACGCGACCAGCTCGGCGACCTCTTCGGGACGGCCGAGGCGGCCGGCCGGGTGCAGGCCGACGAGGCCGTCGTGCGCGGCCGTGTCCATGTCCTTCAGCAGCGGGGTCTCGATGAAGCCGGGGCCGACCGCGTTGATACGGATGTTCCTGGCCGCGTACTCGGCGGCGGCGGTCTTGGTCAGGCCGACCACGCCGTGCTTGGCGGCGACGTAGGCGGCGGAGCCTGCGAAGCCGACCGAGCCGAGGATGGAGGCGACGTTGACGATGGCGCCGCCGTTGCCGGTGGCCTCGATGGCAGGAAGCTCGTAGCGCAGGGAGTAGAAGACGCCGTCCAGGTTGGTGCGTACGACGCGGCTGTAGGCGTCGCTGTCGTACTCGCCGGTGGGCGCGGACGGGCCGCCGATGCCGGCGTTGTTCACGGCCAGGTCGAGGCCGCCGAACGTGTCGGTGGCGAACGTGACGGCGGCGGCGACGGACGCGGGGTCGGTGACGTCGAGCCGGACGGCGGCGGCCTTGACGCCCTCCGTCTTGAGGTCGTCGGCGGCCTTCTGCGCGCCGTCCGCGTTGTAGTCGGCGATGACGACGTTCGCGCCGCCGGCGCCGAGCCGGCGGGCGGTGGCCAGGCCGATGCCGGAGGCGGAGCCGGTCACGAGGGCGGTGCGGCCGGCGAACTCGGCGGCCTGTTCGTTGATGGTGGTGCTCATGGTGCCTTCACTCTTGTTTGGTGCGATCTTGTTTGGTGCGATCGGAGACCGCTGCGGCGGCCTCCGTGGTCAGGGCGTCGTAGGCCCGCTCCACCAGGGCGGTGAGGCCGTCGGCGGAGCCGTCGTCCGACGCGCCACGCGCCCACAGGCGCAGGGCGGCGGTGAGGACGCCGGCCGCGGCGTCCACCACGACCGCGGGGCGCACGTCGTGCACGTCGTCGGTGTGGAGCCGCTCGGCGATGATGCGGATCGACTCCTCCTGGGCGTCGACCCGGATGCGCTCGTACGCGGCGAACAGCGCGGGCTCGGCGTCCACCAGGGCAAGCAGGCGGCGCATCCGGGGCTGGGTGTGCCGGGCCGGCTCCTCCCGGTCGTCGAGCCAGTCGCGCACGGCGCGGCGGTAGGCCGTCAGGGCCGGCTCACCGGCGGGGCGCCGGCGCAGCATGGCGTTGATGCGGGCGCCGTCGCTGCGGACGAAGTCGAGGGCGGCGTCCTCCTTGCCGGCGAAGTACCGGCTGAAGGTCCGACGCGTCACGTCGGCGCGCTCGGCGATGGCCTCGACGGTGGTGGCGGCGAGACCGCGTTCGAGGATGAGCTCGATCGCGGCGGTGGCCAGCGCCTCACGCGTCCTCCGCGCCTTGCGCTGCCGCCGGTCCTCTGCCGTGGGGGTTGCGGGCTCTGTCGCCTTCATGCGTCCACGGTACTACTGATGTCCCCATGGGACACTTTTCCCGCTGAGACATGTGTCTCACTGGGACACCTTCCTCGGGACACCTTCCTCGGGACCGCAACAGCGCGGGCCGGGGGTACGGTCGAGCAGTGGCTGACCATCGGGATCCGAACGAACTGGCATGGCTGACCAGCCTGGACTACCGGGCTCTGACCCATCCGGTCGCCAAGAGTGCCGTGAGCGCGTACAAGGCGGCGCACGCCATGGAGCCGAGGGACAGCCCGAGCAGTGACGCGTTCGGCCGGAAGCAGTGGGAGCGCCGTCTGCGCCTTGAGTCCATGGCCGCCGCCAACAAGCTGGTCTACACGCCCTCGCTCGGTGTCGATCCGCTCGTCGGGTCCGGCGCACTGACGGGTGGCTTCCACGACCGAGGTAGCTGTGTCGTCGATGTCCTGACCAGCGCTGACCATCTCGTCACGGTCCTGTCGCGAGGTACGTACTCCCGCAGCCCGTCCCCTTCCGACTGGCGCAAGTACGTCGCCGTGCGCCTCGGAGACGAGTCCCGTCCCGAGCTGAGGGTGGAGTCGCGTGCCCGCCCGCACAAGAAGGCCCGCGACGCGTTCGATCGGATCTTTGAGGCCAGGACCGGTCGCGGGTGGGACGCGCGCGAGCTGGACGCGCACAACAGCCACCTTCCTTCCGAGGAGCCCGAACACCTCGGCCTGCCCCAGGCCATACGCATGGTCCGAGCTGTGGCGAAGGAGTCCCAGGCGGCCCAGGACGCAGCCGTGTTCGACGCGGAACTGCGCCAGGTGATGGTCGAGAACGCCGAGGGCCTCGACGTCACGGTCGCCAAGGGCGTGATGTTCGTCAGCCGTCCGGCCAAGAACACGGATGAGTTGATCGACCCCGCGCTGCTCAGGGAGTTGTTCGCGCGTGCGATCCCGCTCGCGTCCGCGCTGGAGAAGGCCACCAGGAACCCGGTGTTGAGGTACAGCCCTCCAGACGGACAGTCATAGCGAAGACGAGGCTGTCGCGGTCTCGGTGACCGCCCATGGCAAGGGGGCGGCTCAGCGACCGGACGTGTGACGCGCAGACGGAGGCGTCACAACCGGGCCCGGACGATCAGCGTGCCGATGTGCCCCGGCTCCGGCGCCTCCACGACGCGGGCGTCGGCCGAGCGGAAGCCCGCGCGCACCAGCAGCCGCTCCCAGACCCGGGGCGGATAGCTGTAGCGGTACGTGTACATCGCCTTGCCGGCGAAACCTCCCTTGTACATACCTTGCGGCCCGTAGGCGCCGGGGATCGCGGGCGGCTGGGAGAACACGAACCGGGCGCCGGTGTGCGCCCAGCGCTCGGTCGCCTTGGCCACCATCACGGGTGACAGGTCCACGCCCGTCGCCTCGACGCCCCGGGCGGCGAGGTGGGCAAGCGCGCGGCCGGTGCCGCACCCCAGCTCCAGCACGGTGGCAGGATCGCCGAGAAGCTCCGGCCCTGGGCCGTGACCTGCGTACTGCGTCCAGCAGAACGACGGCTCGGCCTCGGCCTTGAACGCCGACTCGGCGAAGGCATCCCAGAGTTCGGTCTCGGCGGCGATGTCGTGCGGTACGGGCACGGGAGGTTCCTTCGTTCGTACGGTGCGCGCTTATGCGGCGGCCACTCCCCGGGACCACAGTTCCTCTGCGTGCTCCGCGAAGCGGCTGAACATCCAGGCGTCACCGACTCGGCGCAGGTGCAGCAGCGGGCTGTCGTGGCCGACGAGACGCGCCAGGTGGGGTGTGACGAGGGCGTCATCGTCGAAGCGGAAGACGCTGAGGCTGACGTGATTGACGGCGTCCTCGGCAGCGCTGACCCGCGTCTCCAGCCCTTCGAGGGGGCCGAGGTGGGCCAGGTTCTCCAGCGTGATCTTGATGCGCGTACTCACGGTGAGCGCGACGTCTTCGATCACCTCGCGCTGCCGGGTCACTTCTCCTTCCGGGTCTCCGAGCAGGAAGCGGACCCGGCATCCGGACTCGGCCTTGCGGCGCAGCGTCTCGGTGAAGTTCGGCAGTTGCGTGAAGAAGAAGTAGTTCGTGTACCCGGCAAGGAAGAGGTCGCCGGTAGTGCGGGCGATCAACTCGCTCCACACCTGGGAGGGGCAGGCGCTGCGGTAGGGGTACGAGTGCACGATCTCACGGTCGTTGCCGGTCTTCACCCGGTCGGTCACGGCGCGGGGCCACAGCATTTCTTCATCGACTCCCAACGCCCGGCAGGCGTCTTCGCGGTTCCTGGCGTGCGGCACGAGTTCGGCGTTCGCCAGCCATCTCTCGACAGTCTTAGCGGTCACCCCAGTTTCATGCGCGAGGCGCCGTGGCGAAACGCCTGCCGCATCCATAGCTGATCGTAAGGCTGTATTCAAGGTTCCCCCCAAGGACGTTTGGGCTGTCTTCAAGATAGCGCCTCAATGCGCCAACTGCCCCTGGTCATGGGCTGATACGGCATGTGTCCGGGTTCAAGCTCGACGTGACAGATACCCCGGCCGCAGTCGACACGCTCCCGGGCTATGGGCAACCCAATGGAAGCAGGTGGCATGGAAGACGGTGTGCGAAAGGCTCCGGAGGTCGGCCAGTTGGTAATCGACGCCGTGACAAGACGGGTTGGCCGCGTGATGGACGTAGTCGGCCCCTACGTCCAGCTCCGGCCCCCTGCAGGCGGACGCGAGTGGGATTGCCCGAAGAAGGACATCCAGCCACTCGCCCAAGGTAACAGCGATGACTGTTTGCGAGAGGGGCGGCTACGCCCATGATTTTCCCGATCGAGGACTCCGCCGGTGCGTACTGCGAGCGGCACAGCGTGACGCTGCTCTGGCGCGGGGCTCCGATACGTGTCGAGGACCTGGCGTCCGACACCGCGCCCCCGGACGTCACGGACGAGTCACCCAGCGGCTTCTGAACCCGCTACCACGGAACTGAAAGGCGATACTCAGTGGAAGCCTTCGAACGCGCTCGGCTCGACTCCTACTTCGCTCGCATCAACTCCCATTTCGTAACCCCGGGGCCGCCGGCCGCAGTGCTCATCACGCACCTTCTCGCCGACCGGCCGTCGTTCGTCCGGGCAGTGGGGACAGCGTCCCACCTGCTCGCGGTCCTCCCGAAACCGAAGTCCGTAGACCCGCACGCAAGACGCGAGGTCGAAAGGCACACACCCTGCGAGACCCTGACGCGCTCCCTGTTCGAAGACCCCGACGCCGCCTTGGACTTCGTCGAGACTCGGGCAGCCGGTCAGGAGCTCGTGCTCCTGGATGTCGGTGGATACTTCGCCCCCTCCCTCGACGTTCTGTGCGGAAGCTTCTCGGGCCGCATCCTGGGCGTGGTCGAGGACACCGAGAACGGTCACCGCAGGTACGCCGACCGCGACAAGCTCCCTTGCCCGGTCATCTCGGTGGCCAGGTCGCCTCTCAAGGACCCGGAGGACTTCCTCGTCGGGCAGTCCGTCGTCTTCTCCACCGAGGCACTCATGCGGGCGCGGGGGGACATCATGCACGGGAGGCCGGCGTTGGTGATCGGATTCGGCAAGCTGGGCAGCTCGATCGCCCGGCTCCTGCACGCCAAAGGCGTACAGGTGACCGTCCACGACATCGACCCTGTCAGACGCGCTCAAGCGCTCAGCCAGGGCTTCACGGTCGCCCGGGACCGCGATGCAGCGCTGCACGGGGCGGGCCTGGTCCTTTGCGCCACTGGCAGCGTCTCGTTGCGCGGGGAGGACTTCTCGGCTCTCCGCAATGGCGCGTACGTAGCCACCGTGACGTCGTCTGAGGACGAGCTCGACCTCGAACGGCTGCCCGACGTGTACACCCGCACGGTCACTGACGACCACATCACGCGCTACCAGACCACCGGGCACTACTTCTATCTGCTCAACGGCGGCAACGCCGTCAACTTCCTGCACGGCGCGTCCGTCGGACCGTTCATCTTCCTCGTTCAGGCGGAAATCCTGGCGGGGATCAGGTCGCTCGCGCGTGGCGGACTCGGAAGCGGTATGCACGAGGTTGCGTCCGAAGACCGGACGGTCATCGCCGACGCCTGGCTCAACTACTTCAATCGATAGGAGCACCCGTGCCGATCACGGCTCAGCATGTCCACGAAACGCTGAACGCCTACTTCGACAAGTACCCGGAGGACAGGGCCGAGCTGGCCGAGCTCGACCGTGTCCTCAGCGAGACCGGCGATGGCATCGCATCGCGCAAGGAGTTCCGCGGCCACGTTACGGCCGGGGCGGTGCTGTTGCGCCCGGATGGGCGCGTCTTGACCATCGAGCATCGCGCGCTGAGCCGGTGGCTCCTGCCGGGCGGGCACGTGGAGGACGAGGACGACACGCTCGTCCAGGCCGCATTGCGCGAGCTGGCCGAGGAAACCGGCATCGACGCGGCTTCGGTCACACTCGCCACGCCACTGCCGCTGCACGTCGACCCCCACCCGATCCCGGCCAACCCGGCCAAGGGAGAGCCGGACCACCAGCACTTCGACTTCAGGTTCCTGTTTCGCACGACCGCCGACGCATTCGAGCTCCAGACTGAGGAAGTGTCTGCCGCATCCTGGCAGTTCGCGGACATGCTGACCGCTGAGCCACTGCGGGGGCGTGTCCTCGCCGCCGCTGAGTGATCCTTCTCTGCCCCCGGCTGCCAGCAGGGTGGCCGGGGTTCCGTTTACTTCGCGTCGCGCCGACGGACTGCCGCTTGAACGCATCTCGACGACCAGGGCCCTCAATGACCGTGGAAGCGCCTACGCCGGAGCACGGATCCGGGCAGCGGCGCTGCCCGGGGCGAGGTAAGCCGGCGCGGCGCGCGGCCGGGCGAGCCGGCGCGGCGCGCCGCGGGCGCGATGCGCCTGACGGCGCGTCAGATCTCCTCGGGTGTCTTCCGTGCGTGCAGCTGCCGCGCCACCTCCGCGATCGAGCCCGAGAGCGACGGGTAGACCGTGAACGTGTTCGCGATCTGCTCTACCGTCAGGTTGTTGTCCACCGCGATCGAGATCGGGTGGATCAGCTCGCTCGCGCGCGGTGCGACGACGACGCCGCCGACCACGATCTCCGTGCCGGGGCGCGCGAAGATCTTCACGAAGCCGTCCCTGATGCCCTGCATCTTGGCCCGGGGGTTGCGCAGCAGCGGCAGCTTGACGACGCGCGCGTCGATTTTGCCGTTGTCGATGTCCGCCTGGCTGTAGCCGACGGTCGCGATCTCCGGGTCGGTGAACACGTTCGACGACACCGACTTGAGGTTCAGCGGTGCCACCGCGTCGCCGAGGAAGTGGTACATCGCGATGCGGCCCTGCATGGCCGCGACCGACGCGAGCGCGAACACGCCCGTCACGTCGCCCGCCGCGTAGACGCCGGGCGCGGACGTCCGCGAGACGCGGTCGGTCTTGATGTGGCCCGACTCCTTGAGCACGACGCCGGCCTCTTCGAGGCCCATGCCCGCCGTGTTCGGGATCGAGCCGACGGCCATCAGGCAGTGCGTGCCGGAGATGACGCGGCCGTCGGCGAGCGTGACCTCGACCCGGTCGCCGACCCGCTTGGCTGCCGCCGCGCGCGAGCGCGACATGACATTCATGCCGCGTCGGCGGAAGACGTCCTCCAGCACCGCCGCCGCGTCCGGGTCCTCGCCGGGCAGCACGCGGTCGCGCGACGAGACCAGCGTGACGCGCGAGCCCAGCGCCTGGTACGCGCCGGCGAACTCGGCGCCGGTGACGCCCGAGCCGACCACGATGAGCTCCTCGGGGAGCTCGTCCAGGTCGTAGACCTGCGTCCAGTTGAGGATCCGCTCGCCGTCCGGCTGCGCGTCGGGGATCTCGCGGGGGTGGCCGCCCGTGGCGATCAGCACGGCGTCCGCCGTGAGGACCTCCTCTTCCCCGTCGGCGAGGCTGACGACGACCTTGCGCGAGCCGTCGAGCGCCTGGCCACCGTCGAGCCTGCCGCGGCCGCGCAGGACGCGGGCGCCGGCGCGCGTCACCGAGGCGGCGATGTCGTGGGACTGCGCGAGCGCGAGCCGCTTGACCCTGCGGTTGACCTTCCCGAGGTCCACGCCGACGACCCGCGCCGCCTGCTCGATGGGAGGGGTGTCGTCCGCGACGATGATGCCGAGCTCCTCGTAGGAGGAGTCGAAGGACGTCATCACCTCGGCCGTGGCGATGAGGGTCTTCGACGGTACGCAGTCGGTCAGCACCGAGGCGCCGCCGAGCCCGTCGCAGTCGGCGACGGTCACCTCCGCGCCGAGCTGGGCGGCCGCAAGGGCCGCCTCGTAGCCGCCGGGTCCGCCACCGATGATCACGATCCGGGTCACGAAAAATCAGCCTCGCGTCGTCTGCCCGGCCGCCTGCCGCCCCGGCCGGGGTCCTTGGATGCGCCCGGGAGAGGAGGACGCCCGATGCGCGCTGGGATACGCCACTCATTGTCCCGCACGCGACAGGGGCCCCGGGCGGCGGCCCGTGCGGGTCGGCGTGGCGGCCGTGAAGTGCGCGCGCGACGGCCCGTGTGGCGTCATATGTCACCGTACGGGCCGTCCCGTACGGGCTGTCCGTACGGGACGGCCCGTACGTGACGCACGACACCGTGCGAAGGCCGTACGCCACCGTGCGAGAGCCGTACGCCACCGTCCACACGTGCGTACGGGCATGGCCCGCGGGCCCGTACGGGCGGGCGGCCGGCCCGTGCGTGACGCTCCGCGGATCGGCCCGCGCGCCCCGCCCCCACCGCACCTCCCGTACCCTCGACCCCATGTCGCTCTACGCCGCGTACGCCGGCAACCTCGATGCGCGGCTGATGTCCCGCCGCGCCCCGCACTCCCCGTTGCGCGGCACAGGGTGGCTCAACGGGTGGCGGCTCACGTTCGGCGGCGAGCAGATGGGCTGGGAGGGCGCGCTCGCGACGATCGTCGAGGCGCCCAGGGAGCAGGTCTTCGTGACCCTCTACGACATCGCGCCGATGGACGAGGACTCGATGGACCGCTGGGAGGGCGTCGGGCTCGACATCTACCGCCGGATGCGGGTGCGGGTCGACACGCTCGACGGCGCGGAGCCGTCCTGGCTGTACGTGCTGAACGGGTACGAGGGCGGTCTGCCCTCCGCCCGCTACCTGGGCGAGATCGCGGACGCGGCGGAGTCGGCGGGCGCGCCGCACGACTACGTGATGGAGCTGCGCAAGCGTCCCTGCTGACGGCGGCAGGCCGCCGTCGTCCATCGCCGGTCGCGCCTCGCAAGAGTCGCGCTCGTCACCAGAACGCGCAAATCTCGTCGCGCGCTCGTCGGAAACGACAACGCAACGATCACAACACCGTACGCCCGTTCATCTACGCGCGTAGGGCCGGAGCGGCTAGGCTCCCCCGTGTGAACGCATCTGCTACTCAGGCCACCGCCGACGGGCCCGTCGACCCCCATGCCGCAGCGGACCATGCCGCCGCGCGGCTGAGCGAGCTGTCCGGGGCCGACAGCCACGACCTCCTCCTCGTACTCGGCTCCGGCTGGGCGCCTGCCGTCGAGGCCCTCGGCGCCCCCGAGGCGGAGTTCCCGATGGCCGACCTGCCCGGCTTCCCGCCCCCGGTCGTCGAGGGCCAGGTGGGCACCGTCCGCTCGTACGTGGTCGGCGGCGGCAAGCGCGCGCTGGTCTTCCTCGGCCGCACGCACCACTACGAGGGCCACGGCGTGAGCGCCGTGGTGCACGGCGTGCGCACGGCGATCGCCGCGGGCTGCAAGACGGTCGTCCTGACCAACGGCTGCGGCGGCCTGCGCGAGGGCATGCGCCCGGGTCAGCCGGTGCTGATCAGCGATCACATCAACCTGACGGGTGTCTCCCCCGTCGTCGGCGCCCGCTTCGTCGACCTGACGGACCTGTACTCGCCGCGGCTGCGCGCCCTGTGCAAGGAGATCGACCCGGCCCTCGAAGAGGGCGTGTACGTGATGTTCCCCGGGCCGCACTACGAGACGCCCGCCGAGATCGCCATGGTGCGGGTCATGGGCGGCGACCTCGTCGGCATGTCCACGGTGCTCGAAGCCATCGCCGCGCGCGAGGCGGGCGCCGAGGTGCTGGGCATCTCGCTGGTGACGAACCTCGCGGCGGGCCTGAGCGGCCAGCCCCTCAACCACGAGGAGGTCATCCAGGCGGGCCGCGACTCGGCCAAGCAGATGGGCGCCCTGCTCGCGCGCGTGCTCGACCGCGTGTGATTCGCGTGACCCGCGCGGGTGATCGGCGTGACCCGCCTGGCCCGCGTGTGACGCGATCCGGCCCGCGCGCGTGCCGTTCGCGTCCGTCCAACGCACGCGCGTGTGTGGCGGAAACCGGACGCACGCGCGTGCGTGCCGTGGGCGCCGCGCCGCGGAGCTCGTACCGTAGTTGATTTCCCGCAGGGAGGACCCATCGTGCAGCAGGACCCCGGCACGTCCGCGACCGCGGCCACGACCACCGCACGCGCCGAGGCGTGGCTGGCCGAGGACCCCGACGGCGACACCCGCGCCGAGTTGCGCGCGCTGATCGACTCCGGCGACGCCGCCGCGCTCGCCGAGCGCTTCTCCGGCATGCTCCAGTTCGGCACGGCGGGCCTGCGCGGCGCCCTCGGCGCCGGGCCCATGCGGATGAACCGCGCCGTCGTCATCCGCGCCGCCGCCGGCCTCGCCGCGTACCTGCGGGAGCAGGGCGACGGCGGCGGGCTCGTCGTCGTGGGCTACGACGCGCGCTGCAAGTCCGCGGAGTTCGCGCGGGACACGGCGGCGGTCATGACGGGCGCGGGGCTGCGCGCCGCGCTGCTGCCCGGCCCGCTGCCGACCCCGGTGCTCGCCTTCGCGGTGCAGCACATGGGGGCGGTCGCGGGCGTGCAGGTGACGGCCAGCCACAACCCGCCGCAGGACAACGGCTACAAGGTCTACCTCGGCGGCGGCTCCCAGATCGTGCCGCCCGCGGACGGTGAGATCGCCGCGCACATCGAGGCGGCCGGCGCGCTGTCCGGCGTGGCGCGCCCCGCCGACGGGTGGGAGGTCCTGGACGGCACCGTCCTCGACTCCTACCTCGCACGCACGCGCGCGGTGCTGACGGAGGGCTCCCCGCGCACGGCCCGTGTCGTGCACACCGCGCTGCACGGCGTGGGCACGCGCACCCTGCTCGCGGCGTTCGAGGCGGCCGGCTTTCCCGCGCCCGTGACAGTCGCGGAACAGGCCGAGCCCGACCCCGCGTTCCCGACGGTCGCGTTCCCGAACCCGGAGGAGCCGGGCGCGATGGACCTGTCGTTCCGCACCGCGCGCGAGGCACGGCCCGACGTGGTCATCGCGAACGACCCGGACGCGGACCGCTGCGCGGTCGCCGTGCCCGACCCGTCGTCCACCGCCGGATGGCGGACGCTCAAGGGCGACGAGCTCGGCGCGCTGCTCGCCGCGCACCTGGTGCGCAAGGGCGCGAAGGGCACGTTCGCCGAGTCGATCGTGTCGTCGTCGCTGCTGCGCCGCATCGCCGCGGCGGCGGGCGTTCCGTACGAGGAGACGCTGACGGGGTTCAAGTGGATCGCCCGCGT
The DNA here is from genome assembly GCF_017813245.1 of Streptomyces montanisoli. Classification (GTDB taxonomy): domain Bacteria; phylum Actinomycetota; class Actinomycetes; order Streptomycetales; family Streptomycetaceae; genus Streptomyces; species Streptomyces montanisoli. The sequence continues at coordinate 8,309 of NZ_JAGIQL010000116.1, read as the reverse complement.
CCCCGGCCTGCGCTACGGGTACGAAGAGGCGATCGGGTACTGCGTCGACCCGGACGGCGTGCGCGACAAGGACGGGATCACTGCGGCGCTGCTGGTGGCGGAGCTCGTCTCCGAGCTGAAGGAGCACGGCAGGACCCTCCAGGACGAGCTCGACGACCTGGCGCTCGCCCACGGCCTGCACGCCACCGACCAGCTCTCCGCGCGCGTGGACGACCTGTCCCTCATCGCGGCCGCCATGCGCCGCCTGCGCGAGCAGCCGCCGACGGCGCTCGCGGGACTGCGCGTGGCGCGCGCCGAGGACCTGGCGTCGGGACCCGGCGGCCTCCCGCCCACCGACGGCCTGCGCTACACGCTGACCGGTGAGCACGAGGCCCGGGTCATCGTCCGCCCCAGCGGCACGGAACCCAAGATCAAGTGCTACCTGGAGGTCGTGATCCCGGTCCCGTCGGCCCCGGACCTCCCGGGCGCCAAGGCCACGGCGCGGGAGGTACTCGAAGCCCTCAAGGCGGACGTGGCGCGCGCTGCGGGTCTGTGACGCCTGTGACGCCTGCCGGGCTCGTCTCCCGCGGGGGCCCTGCGGGAGACGTTTCCGCAGGTGGAGCGGGCTGTCAGTGTGCGGTGCTAGCGTCGTTTGCATGACACCGGAGGAGCTCGCCGGCCTCGTGCACCTGCGCCGTGCGCGTGACCTGATCGACCGCGAGTACGCGCGCCCGCTCGACGTGCCCGCGATGGCCCGCCACGCGCTCATGTCGTCTGCGCACTTCTCGCGGCGGTTCCGTGCGGCGTACGGGGAGACCCCGTACAGCTACCTCATGACGCGCCGAATAGAGCGCGCGATGGCGCTGCTGCGCGGCGGCATGAGCGTGACCGACGCGTGCATGGCCGTCGGCTGTACGTCGCTCGGCTCGTTCAGCGCCCGCTTCACCGAGGTCGTGGGCGAGACGCCGAGCGCCTACCGCGGGCGCGAGCACCTGGCCGTGGCGGCGATGCCCGCGTGCGAGGCCAAGGTGCGCACGCGCCCGACGAGGACGGCGCCGGCAGCGACCGCGGCCACCGCACAGAGCAGGATCGGAGAAGCGCGCCCCGCCGCCGCTGCCTAACGTTGACGGCATGACCATCGCACTCCAGTACTGCCACGTCACCGTCAACGACCTGGACGAATCGCTCGCCTTCTACCGCGACGCGCTCGGCCTCGAAACCCGCAACGACGTCGGTTCCGACGGGGCCCGCTGGGTCACCCTCGGCAGCGCGACGCAGCCGGGCCTCGAGATCGTGCTCTCGCAGCCGCACGCCGGCCGCTCACAGGCCGACGGCGACGCCCTCCAGGAGCTGCTCACCAAGGGCGTCCTGCCGATGACCGTCTTCAGCACCGACGACCTCGACGCCACGTTCGAGCGGGTGCGGGCGTCCGGCGCCGAGGTGCTGCAGGAGCCCATCGACCAGCCCTGGGGCCCGCGCGACTGCGCGTTCCGCGACCCCTCGGGCACCATGGTGCGCATCCAGCAGGCGGCCAAGGCGTAACGGCCGCGGTTCGAGGCCCGATCGGCCCCGGTTCGAAGCCCGATCGGCCCCGGCGCGGAACTCAGCCCAGCGCGATCAGCACGATCAGCAGGATCGCGCCCGCGAGCGCCGGGGCGATCACCTCGTACGCCCAGCGCACCACCGGCGCGCCGGCGGGCCCGTCCTCCGTGTTCGCCGTCGCGCGGTCCGCCAGCTCGCGCATCTCGACGATCGCCTGGTCCGCCTGGGCCAGCTTGGGGTCGGCCGCCGAGGCCGAGAAGCTCATCGCCGCCTGCCTGGCGCCCGACGAGGCGGGGGCGGACCGCTCCATGCGGGCCATCCTGCGGTCCGAGCGCTTGCGCTGGCGAAGGCTGACGGGCACGGCCCACATCTGGTACTTCGCGCCGTCGTGCGTGAACAGCTCCGTGCTGAAGCGCGCCCGGATGTGCTTCATCGCACCCCACGGCACGGAGATCGTGCGGAAGGGGTTCCTGATCCTGACCTGGTCCTTGCCCGCGAAGACCGCCGGCCTGACCGTGTAGGCGACCAGCAGCGGCACGACGAAGAGCAGCGCGGCGAGCGACAGCCACGGCGCCCGGCCGTGCGCCGTGAACAGCGCGTCGATGCCGAGCCAGAGGACGAGTGCCAGCACGAGCGCGCCGCCGGCGATACCGCCGCCCGACCGGTAGACCCGGTCGGAGTACGGGGCCTGGCCGGAGGGCGCCGGGGCCCCGGCCGCGAGGGCGGCGTCCCCTGCCGCGGTCGAAGCCGCGGGGACGGCGGCCTCGGGCGACCGCTGCTCGGCCGACGACCTCTGCTCGGCCTCGGACGGTTGCTGTTCGGAACGTGCCATACCTACGATTCTGCCGCACGCGCGCGCGAAGGGAGGACGACGGTTCTCGGTCGTTATCGATCGGCTCGCCCGCCCGTTACCTCCAGCACCCCTCCCGGTCCGATCCGGGGCCCCCGTACCGCCTCCCGGCCTGTACATACCGCTACGCGCGTAGATATGCTGCCCTGGTGACCATGTCCACCAGCACCCCGTCCCCGCTCGCCGGCGTCGCCTCGTCGGACAGCACGCTGCGGCGCTTCCTGCACGGGCTCCCCGGCGTCGACCCCGTAGGCCTGGAGGCCCGCGCCGCCGCGCTCGGCACGCGGTCGATCAAGACCACCGCCAAGGCCCACGCCATCGACCTGGCGATCTCGATGATCGACCTGACCACCCTTGAGGGCGCCGACACCCCCGGCAAGGTCAGGTCGCTCGCCGCGAAGGCCCTGCGCCCCGACCCGTCCGACCGCTCCGCGCCCATGACGGCCGCCGTCTGCGTCTACCCCGACATGGCGGCGACGGCCAGGGCCGCGCTCGGCGACGCCGACGTGAAGGTGGCCTCCGTCGCGACCGCCTTCCCGGCCGGACGGGCCGCGCTCGACGTGAAACTCGCCGACGTGCGCTCCGCCGTCGCGGCGGGCGCCGACGAGATCGACATGGTCATCGACCGCGGCGCCTTCCTCGCCGGGCACTACCTCGACGTGTACGAGGAGATCCGCGCGGTGCGCGCCGAGTGCACGGGGCACGTGCGGCTGAAGGTCATCTTCGAGACGGGCGAGCTGTCGACGTACGACAACATCCGCCGCGCGTCCTGGCTCGGGATGCTCGCGGGCGCGGACTTCATCAAGACCTCCACCGGCAAGGTCGGCACGAACGCCACCCCGGCCAACACCCTCCTCATGCTGGAGGCCGTGCGCGACTTCCGCGCGCAGACGGGCACGCAGGTGGGCGTGAAGCCCGCGGGCGGCATCCGCACGACGAAGGACGCCGTCAAGTACCTCGTCCTGGTGAACGAGACGGCCGGGCCCGACTGGCTGACGTCCCACTGGTTCCGCTTCGGCGCGTCGTCCCTCCTCAACGACCTGCTGATGCAGCGCCAGAAGCTGCGCACCGGGCGCTACTCCGGTCCCGACTACGTGACGGTGGACTGATACCCATGGCATCGCCGAATACAGCACCCGGCACCGGCACCGGTTCCGCATCCGGCCACCCGGACAACGCGCCCGGCCACGCGGGCTCCCCGTTCGCCTACGCGCCGGCGCCCGAGTCCCGCTCCGTCGTCGACATCGCGCCCTCGTACGGCCTGTTCGTCGACGGCGAGTTCACGGAGGCCGCCGGCGGCAAGGTCTTCAAGACGGTCGCCCCCGCCACCGAGGAGGTGCTCTCCGAGGTCGCGCAGGCGGGCGAGGAGGACGTCGACCGCGCGGTGCGCGCGGCGCGCAAGGCGTTCGAGAAGTGGTCGGCGCTGCCCGGCAGCGCACGGGCGAAGTACCTCTTCCGCATCGCGCGGATCATCCAGGAGCGCTCGCGCGAGCTGGCCGTCCTGGAGACGCTCGACAACGGCAAACCCATCAAGGAGACGCGGGACTTCGATGTCCCGCAGGCCGCCGCGCACTTCTTCTACCACGCTGGCTGGGCCGACAAGCTGGCCCACGCCGGGCTCGGCCCCGACCCGCGCCCGCTGGGCGTGGCGGCGCAGGTCATCCCGTGGAACTTCCCGCTGCTGATGCTGGCCTGGAAGATCGCGCCCGCGCTGGCCACCGGCAACACCGTCGTGCTCAAGCCCGCCGAGACCACCCCGCTGTCCGCGCTGTTCTTCGCGGACGTGTGCCGCCAGGCCGGGCTGCCGAAGGGTGTCGTCAACATCCTGACGGGCGACGGCTCGACGGGCGCGGCGCTCGTGTCGCACCCGGACGTCGACAAGGTCGCGTTCACCGGTTCGACCGAGGTCGGCAAGGCCATCGCGCGGCAGGTGGCGGGCACGAGGAAGAAGGTCACGCTCGAACTCGGCGGCAAGGGGGCGAACATCGTCTTCGACGACGCCCCGATCGACCAGGCCGTCGAGGGCATCGTGACCGGCATCTTCTTCAACCAGGGCCAGGTGTGCTGCGCCGGCTCGCGCCTCCTCGTGCAGGAGTCGGTCGCGGACGAGCTGATCGACGCGCTCAAGCGCAGGCTCACCACGCTGCGCCTCGGCGACCCGCTGGACAAGAACACCGACATCGGCGCGATCAACTCTGCTCAGCAGCTCGCGAAGATCCGCGAGCTGACGGGGATCGGCGAGGCCGAGGGCGCGGAACGCTGGTCGCCGGAGTGCGAACTGCCGTCGTCCGGCTACTGGTTCGCGCCGACGCTGTTCACGGGCGTGGCGCAGGCCCACACCGTCGCGCAGGAGGAGATCTTCGGCCCGGTGCTCTCGGTCCTGACGTTCCGCACGCCGGACGAGGCGGTGGCGAAGGCCAACAACACGCCCTACGGGCTGTCCGCGGGCGTCTGGACGGAGAAGGGTTCGCGGATCCTCGCGGTCGCGGACAGGCTCCGGGCGGGCGTCGTCTGGGCGAACACGTTCAACAAGTTCGACCCGACGTCGCCGTTCGGCGGCTACAAGGAGTCGGGTTACGGCCGCGAGGGCGGCCGCCACGGCCTGGAGGCGTACCTCGATGTCTGACAGCGACGGCAAGGGCCGGCTGACGGTCCTCAAGACCTACAAGCTGTATGTGGGGGGCAAGTTCCCCCGCAGCGAGAGCGGCCGGGTGTACGAAGTGACGGATGCCAAGAGCCGGTGGCTCGCCAACGCCCCCCGCTCGTCCCGCAAGGACGCGCGCGACGCGGTCGTCGCGGCGCGCAAGGCGTTCGGCGGCTGGTCGGGCGCCACCGCGTACAACCGCGGCCAGGTGCTGTACCGGATCGCGGAGATGCTGGAGGGCCGCGCGGACCAGTTCGTCCGCGAGGTCGCCGACGCGGAGGGCCTCTCGCGGGCCAAGGCGGCGGCCGTCGTGGAGGCGTCCATCGACCGCTTGGTTTGGTACGCGGGCTGGACGGACAAGATCGCCCAGGTGGTGGGCGGCGCGAACCCGGTGGCGGGGCCCTACTTCAACCTCTCGTCCCCGGAGCCCACGGGCGTGGTCGCGGTGCTCGCCCCGCAGCAGTCGTCCCTGCTCGGCCTGGTGTCGGTGGTGGCGCCGGTCGTCGCGACGGGCAACACGGCCGTGGTGGTCGCGAGCGAGACGCGCCCGCTGCCCGCCCTGTCGCTGTCCGAGGTCCTGGCCACGTCCGACGTGCCGGGCGGGGTGGTCAACGTCCTGTCCGGGCGCACGGCGGAGATCGCGGCGCCGCTCGCCGCGCACCAGGACGTCAACGGCATCGACCTGACGGGCGCGGGCGGGGACGCGGCGCTGGCGAAGGACCTTGAGGTCGCGGCGGCGGACAACCTCAAGCGGGTGCTGCGCCCGTCGGGCCAGGGCGGCCCGGCGGCGGACGACTGGACGCAGGACCCGGGGACGCGCCGCATGACGGCGTTCCTGGAGACGAAGACGGTCTGGCACCCGACGGGCGCGCTGGGCGTGTCGGGCGGGTCGTACTAACGCGGGCTCGCTCGCGGGGCGGGGCGGGTCGGGTCGGGTCGGCAGGCGGCCCAACGCCCCCGCCCCGCCCGGCTGCCTGCCCCGCTAGGACTCTCTCAGCGCCCGAGCAACCCGACGACCTGCCCGGTCACGGGGAGCGTGGAGAGCGCGCCGCCCTGCGCGATCGGGTCCGTGAGCGGCTTCGTCGACACCGGCTTGAAGTCGGCGACCTGCGTGCCGAGTCCGTTGTCGAGCGGGTCGACGCCCGTGTTGGCCAGCGGGTCGAGCTGGAGGTCGGTGACGGACTTGGCCGCGCCGCCCGTGGCGTTCGTGACCGCGCCCGTCAGCGCCTGCGTCGTGGCCGTCGCCGCCTGCTGCCGCTGCGCTCCCGCGCTCCCCTGGTCGGCCGCCTGGGCGGCTGCCGCGCTCAGGCCGAGCGCGGCGCCGGCGGCGGTGACGGTCAGCCCCGCGCGCAGCAGCGCGTGACGGGTGGGCGGTGGAGCTGCGTGCCGTGCCATGAAAGCTTCCATTCCAGACGCGTGATCGGATCGCCACGAACAGTAATTGACGCGCGGCCGCCGCGCCCACCACTCCCCCGTACGAGGTCCCGGTGGGTCCCCTGTGCGGGTGCATGCGTCAAACTGGTGTCTCGTGACGCATACTCCCCGCCGCCCGACGCCCGTCCTGCTGCTGTCAGGCCCCTCAGGTTCCGGGAAGTCGTCCCTCGCGGAGCGCACGGGACTCCCCGTGCTGCGCCTCGACGACTTCTACAAGGAGTGCGACGACCCGACGCTGCCGCTGGTGGCGGGCAGCACGGACGTCGACTGGGACGCGCCGGGTTCGTGGGACGCGGCGGCCGCGGTCGCCGCGATCGTCGAACTGCACGACACGGGCCGTACGGACGTGCCCGTGTACGACATCCCGACGAGCTCGCGCACGGGCACGGCGGAACTCGACCTGGGGTCCGCGCCGGCGTTCGTGGCGGAGGGAGTCTTCGCCGCCGAGGTCGTGGCGCGCTGCCGCGAACTCGGCGTGCTGGCGGACGCGTTGTGCCTGCGCGGACGCCCGTCGACGACGTTCCGCCGCAGGCTGCTGCGCGACCTGCGCGAGGGCCGCAAGTCGGTCGCGTTCCTGCTCAGGCGCGGCTGGCGCCTGATGCGCGCGGAACGCGGCATCGTGGCCCGCCAGGTGTCCCTCGGCGCCCACGCGTGCGCGAAGCGCGAGGCACTGTCCCGCATAGACGCGGCGCTCGCGACGGCAACATCCGCCCGCGCCCACCACGCGCCCTTGGCGCCCGCCCCGGAGATGCCCGCCACGCCGGCCCCGGCCCGCCAGGCCCCCTGACCGCGCGAACACTCACGCCTCCCGGCCGAGGGACACGCCGGCGACAACGCACGTCCCACGCACGACGCCCGGCCGCACGGCCCAGGCTGCGGCAACCTGGTCGACCAGTAGCAGCCCCCGCCCCGACTCGCACCCCGTGCCCGGCCGCCGCACCACAGGCGTGCGTCCGCCGCCGGTACCGGGGTCGGAGACGGCGAGCCAGTAGTGGCCGTCGGCGGGCCACAGCACCAGCTCGACGAGATCGCCATCTTCCGCGCCCGCCCCATGCCGCACGGCGTTGGTGACCAGCTCGGACGTCAACAGGCCGATGCCGTCACGCAGATCGGGCAGCAGAGCGTACGGCAGGGTCTCGGACACGGCCTGCCGCGCCAGCCGCACAGACGACGGATGGGCGGGGAAGCGCCAGGAGACGGGGATGCGAGGAATCGCAGGCATGACGAACTCCGATGTGATGCGGCACGTTTGACGGGGCCGGTGGCATGCCGCCCTGGTCGCGGACGCACCCGTCTCAAGGCAGGCGGGCAGGCTCGCGCGGTGCACTTCCGGCATTGCTTCAAGTGACTGACTCGGCACTCACAGTAGAGGATAGGGGGTACATGTGCTACCTACTCGGGACTCTCGCGTTGATCCGCTTCCTGCCGCAAGGCAGACTGAAGCGCACCGGAACGAGAGGGAACCCATGCCGCCGAGAAGCAATCCCACCGCGCGGCAGCAGCGGTTGGGAGCGGAGCTTCGCAAGCTGCGCGAAGAGGCCGGGCTGTCCACGGAACAGGCGGCGGCCCTGCTGGACACCAAGAGAACGGTCATCACCAGCACGGAGGCCGGTCGTCACGGGGTGAGCCCCGAGCGCGTGCGGCGCATGGCATTCCGGTACGAGTGCACGGACAGCGACCTGGTGAACGCCCTGGTCGCGATGTGCGGGGACCGCACAGGCGGATGGTGGGACGTGTCAAGCCCCGGGTTTTGTGGAGAGTGGGTTAGCTGGTTTTCTGGAGTGACGCAGGGGGTTCGGCCGCATAGTGGGCGGCCTCGTGCTCGGCGGGGGTCGCGTGTCCGAGCTCGCCGTGCAGGCG
>NZ_JAGIQL010000115.1 GCF_017813245.1 Streptomyces montanisoli | reverse complement strand
GGCGTGCCCGCGGACGGGCGGCTCAGTCGGGGGGCGGGGCGGCGGCGCGGGGCGCCTCGTCGGGGGCGCGGGCCTCCGCCTCCGGGGGTGCGTCGTCGAGGCGCTGGCCCCGTAGCAGGACCCACGCCGCGCCCGCCGTCGCCAGCAGGATCAGCGCGCCCGCGCCCGACGCCGCGCGGAGCCCGTCGACGAACGAGCTCTGTGCCGCCGTGAGCAGCGCGGAGCCCCCGCGGCCGAGGCCCGCCGCCGCCTCGACCGCGCCGCCCAGGGACTCGTGGGCGGCCGCCGACGCGCCGGCCGGGGTGCCGGGCGGGGCCGTGAAGCCGCGGTACACGCCGGTGACGATCGTGCCGAGCAGCGCGATGCCGAGCGCGGTGCCCAGCTCGTAGGCCGTCTCGGAGACGGCGGACGCCGCGCCCGCCTCCTCCTTCGGGACGCTGCCGAGGATCACGTCGGCGGTGACGGTGAAGCTGAACCCGGCGCCCACGCCGACCACCAGCAGCACCGCGCCCAGCGCCGGGTACGGCGTGCTCACGCTGAAGAGGGTGACCGCCGCGAGTGCGAGGCCGACCGCGGCGAGACCGCCCGAGACGATCGCCCGCACCGAGAAGCACCGCGCCGCGCGCCCCGCCACCAGGCCGGTCGTGACGGCGCCGACCGCCGCCGGGATCTCGGCCAGGCCGGCCTGCAGCGGATCGCGCCCCTGGACCAGTTGCAGGAACTGCGACAGGAAGAAGATGAGTCCCGACAGCCCGAGGATGGTCAGCAGGTCGGCCAGGATGGCGCCGCGAAAGCCCCGGTGGTGGAACAGGCGCATGTCGAGCAGCGGCTCGGGCAGCGTGAGCTGGCGCCGTACGAACCAGCCGAGCGCGGCCACCCCCACGGCCGCCGAGGCGGCGACGTCCGCCCGCACGCCGTGCGCGGCCGCCTCCTTGACGGCGTAGACGACGCCGATGACCCCGGCGAGCGAGAGCAGCACGCTCGGCAGGTCCCACGGTCCCGGCCTGGGGTTCTTCGACTCGGGCAGCAGTTTGATGCCGACCGCCACGAGCACCGCCATCACCGGCAGGTTGATCAGGAAGACCGAGCCCCACCAGAAGTGCTCGAGCAGGAAGCCGCCGACGACGGGGCCGACGGCCGCTCCCGCCGAGGCCATCGCGCCCCAGACGCCGACGGCGAGGCTGCGTTCCTTCGGGTCGTGGAAGATGTTGCGGATCAGCGCGAGGGTCGCCGGCATCAGGGTCGCGCCCGCGACGCCGAGCAGGGCGCGGGCGGCGATCATCATCGCCGGGCTCGTCGCGTACGCGTTGAGCACGGAGACCCCGCCGAACGCGATCGACCCGGTCAGCAGCAGCTTCTTCCTGCCGATGCGGTCGCCGAGGCTGCCCATGGAGACGAGGAGCCCGGCGATGACGAACGAGTAGACGTCGCCGATCCACAGCAGCTGGGTGCTGGACGGGCGCAGGTCCTCGCTGAGGTAGGGCGTGGCGAGGCCGAGGACGGTCGCGTCGACGGCCACGAGCAGCACCGCGAGCACCAGCACGGCGAGCGCGAGCCAGCGGCCCATGCCGCCGCGGGCCGGCGCCGGCGCCACTGCCGTCCCGGACACGCCGGTCACTGCGCGCTCCGCCGCACCCCGCCGAGCAGCAGCTCGACGGTCATGCGGGTGAAGTCCCTCGCGGCGACCCTGCCGTCCTGGATGGACCAGGCGCAGGCGCTGATCAGCCCGGACAGGGCCTCGGAGAGCCAGGCGGCCGGCAGGTCGATGCGGAACTCGCCGCTCTCCTGACCGCGCCGGAACAGCCCGCAGATCCTGGCGTCCGTGCGGTTCCAGCCCTCGTGCACGTCCCCCTCGAAGAGCTGGTTCTCCGTGACGAGGAAGGCCAGCAGGCCGGCGGCGGGTTCGACCGCGGCGACGAACCTGCGCAGCGCGTCCTCGGCGGGTCCCGTCTCGATGTCCGACGCGTCGAGCGCCGCCTCGATCTCCTGGATGCCGAGCGACTCAAGCGCCCGCACCAGCGCGTCGCGGCCGGCGAAGTGCCGGTGCAGGGTGGCGCGGCCGATCCCGGCGGCCTTCGCCACCTCGTCCATGGTGGCAGCGGGGCTGCGGGCGAGCAGGGCGGCGGCGCTGCGCAGTACGTGTTCACGGTCGACGGCCATGAGACGACCATAGCTCGAATGAGACATGAGTGTCTCATCGAGTGAGGGACGTCACCATGGGCCCCGGCCATGTCCGGTCGGGCACGGCCACGGGATATCTTGATGTCGAGCAATATGCGGAAGACCTTGCAGAAGACCTTGCTGACGTGAGCAGACGTGGAGCGGAGCACCGGTGACTGACTCGACCATCATCTATACGCACACCGACGAGGCCCCGGCCCTGGCGACGTACTCGTTCCTGCCGGTGATCGAGGCGTACGCCTCCACCGCCGGTGTCGCCGTGGAGAGCCGGGACATCTCCCTGGCCGGGCGGATCATCGCCCACTTCCCCGAGCGTCTCAAGGAGGACCAGCGCATCGGCGACGCCCTCGCCGAGCTGGGCGAGCTCGCCAAGACGCCGAGCGCGAACATCATCAAGCTGCCGAACATCTCGGCCTCGATCCCGCAGCTGAAGGCGGCGATCGCCGAGCTCCAGGCCCAGGGCTACGCGCTGCCCGACTACCCGGACGACCCGAAGACCGACGAGCAGCGCGACGTACGCGCCCGCTACGACAAGGTCAAGGGCAGCGCCGTCAACCCGGTGCTGCGCGAGGGCAACTCGGACCGCAGGGCCCCCGCGTCCGTCAAGAACTACGCGAAGGCCCACCCGCACCGCATGGGTGCCTGGTCGGCCGACTCGACGACGAACGTCGCCACGATGGGCGCCGACGACTTCCGCTCCACCGAGAAGTCCGTGGTGATCGCCGAGGACGGCGCGCTGCGGATCGAGCTGGTGGGCGACGACGGCACGACGACGGTCCTGCGCGAGTCCGTGCCGGTCCTGGCGGGCGAGGTCGTGGACGCGTCCGTCCTGCGCGTGGCCGCCCTGCGCGAGTTCCTGACGGCGCGGATCGCCGAGGCGAAGGCCGCCGGCGTGCTGTTCTCCGTGCACCTGAAGGCGACGATGATGAAGGTCTCCGACCCGATCATCTTCGGCCACGTCGTGCGCGCGTTCTTCCCGAAGACGTTCGCCCAGTACGGCGACGTGCTCGCCAAGGCGGGGCTGACGCCCAACGACGGCCTCGGCGGCATCCTCAAGGGCGTCGAGTCGCTGCCCGAGGGCGCCGCGATCAAGGCGTCGTTCGACGCGGAGCTCGCCGAGGGCCCCGAGCTCGCGATGGTCGACTCCGACCGCGGCATCACCAACCTGCACGTGCCGAGCGACGTCATCGTGGACGCGTCCATGCCCGCGATGATCCGCACGTCCGGCCACATGTGGGGCAAGGACGGCGGCGAGCACGACACCCTCGCGGTCATCCCCGACAGCAGCTACGCGGGCATCTACCAGGCCACCATCGAGGACTGCCGCGCACACGGCGCCTTCGACCCGGCCACCATGGGCTCGGTGCCCAACGTCGGCCTGATGGCGCAGGCGGCCGAGGAGTACGGCAGCCACGACAAGACGTTCGAGATCCCCACCACGGGCACGGTCCGCGCGGTCGACGCGTCGGGCGAGGCGGTGCTCGAGCAGGTCGTCAGCGCCGGCGACATCTTCCGCATGTGCCAGACGAAGGACGTGCCCGTCCGTGACTGGGTCAAGCTCGCCGTCACGCGCGCCCGCGCCACCGGCGACCCGGCCGTCTTCTGGCTCGACGAGTCGCGTGCCCACGACCGCAACCTGATCGCCAAGGTCGAGGCGTACCTGCCGGAGCACGACACCGAGGGCCTGACCATCGAGGTCATGTCGCCGGTCGACGCCATCAGGTTCTCGCTCGAGCGCATCCGCCGCGGCGAGAACACCATCTCGGTCACCGGCAACGTGCTGCGCGACTACCTGACCGACCTCTTCCCGATCCTGGAGCTCGGCACGAGCGCCAAGATGCTGTCGGTGGTGCCGCTGATCAACGGCGGCGGCCTCTTCGAGACGGGCGCGGGCGGCTCAGCGCCCAAGCACGTGCAGCAGCTCGTCAAGGAGAACTACCTGCGCTGGGACAGCCTCGGCGAGTTCCTGGCACTCGCCGTCAGCTTCGAGCAGCTGGCGAACTCCACGGGCAACGCGCGCGCCAAGGTGCTCGCGGAGACCCTGGACCGCGCCACCGGCACGTTCCTGAACGAGGACAAGTCGCCGAGCCGTCGCGTCGGCGGCATCGACAACCGCGGCAGCCACTTCTACCTGGCGATGTACTGGGCGCAGGAGCTGGCGAAGCAGACGGCGGACACGCGCCTCGCCGAGGCGTTCGCGGGCCTCGCCAAGACGCTGACCGAGCAGGAGCAGACGATCGTCGGCGAACTGGCCGCCGTGCAGGGCGCACCGGCCGAGCTGGGCGGCTACTACCAGCCGGACCCGGCGAAGGCCGCCGCCGTGATGCGTCCCTCGAAGACGTTCAACCAGGCGATCGACGCGCTGAAGGGCTAAACCATCGAGCCTGGGCCGGGGGCGGCCGTGGTGGCCGCCCTCAGCCCAGGGGTTCGCGCAGGGCTTCGCGCACGGAGCAGGCCAGCAGCCGCAGGCCCTCGTCGAGATCCGCCGGCGAGATGGTCAGCGCGGGCAGCAGCTTGACGACCTCACTGTGCGGTCCTGACGTCTCGACCAGCAGGCCGTGGTCGAAGGCGCGCCGGGCGGCCCGGCCGGCCGCCCCCGCCTCGCGCATCTGCACGCCCCAGGCGAGGCCTCGCCCGCGGACGGCGACCACCGCCTCAGGGTGCTCGGCGGCGATCGCCAGCAGCCCGGCTCTCACCTGCTCGCCGCGCAGCCGTGTCTGCTTCTCCAGGGCGTCGTCGGCCCAGTAGGTGTGGAGCGCGGCGGTGGCGGTGACGAAGGCCGGGTTGTTGCCGCGGAAGGTTCCGTTGTGCTCGCCGGGTTCCCAGATGTCGAGTTCCTCGCGGAACAGGCAGAGCGACATGGGCAGGCCGTAGCCGGAGATCGACTTGGAGACGGTGACGATGTCGGGGACGATGCCGGCCTCCTCGAACGAGAAGAAGCCGCCGGTGCGGCCGCACCCCATCTGGATGTCGTCGACGATCAGCAGCATGTCCTGCCGCTCGCAGAGGTCGGCGAGTCCGCGCAGCCATTCGGGCCTGGCGACGTTGATGCCGCCCTCGCCCTGCACGGTCTCCACGATCGCCGCCGCTGGGCGGTCGAGGCCGGAACCCGGGTCGTCCAGCATCCGCTCGAAGTAGGCGAAGGGCTCGCTCGCGTCGGCGCCGTGGTAGCCGTCGAAGGGCATGGGTGCCGTGTGGACGAGCGGGACGCCCGCCCCGGCGCGCTTGGCCGCGTTGCCGGTGACGGCGAGCGCACCGAGCGACATGCCGTGGAAGGCGTTCGTGAACGACACGATCCCCGGGCGTGACTTCACCTTGCGGGCCAGCTTGAGTGCGGCCTCCACGGCGTTGGTCCCGGTGGGCCCGGGGAACATCACCTTGTACGGCAGGCCGCGCGGCCGCAGCACCAGGTCACGGAACGTCTCGAGGAACCGGCGCTTGGCCGTGGTGGACATGTCCAGTCCGTGGGTGATGCCGTCGCGCTCCAGATGGTTGAGGAGCGCGCGCTTGAGTACCGCGTTGTTGTGACCGTAGTTGAGCGAGCCCGCGCCGGCGAAGAAGTCAAGGAACGCGCGGCCGTCCTCGTCGACGAGGCGGCTGCCGCGTGCGCGGTCGAAGACGGTGGGCCAGCCGCGGCAGTAGCCGCGGACCTCGGACTCCAGTGTCTCGAACACGCTGGGCGCCGGTCCTGCGCCGGGTCCCGGAGGTGCCGCCGGGGGTGGGGCGGTGTCGCCGGGTACCTGCGCGGGCGCGGGAGTGGTGATGCTCACGGGGCCTTCCTTAGGGGTGGGGCCGGTGGCACGGGGATGGGCAGGGAGTAGCGGAGTTTGGGCGCGGCGGTGCCGCCCAGCCGGTCGTAGAAGCGGATCGCGCCGTCGTTCCAGGCGGGGGTGTTCCACTGGACCTGGGTGAGACCGAGCCTCTCGCCCTCCGAGACGACGGCGGCCATCAGGCGTCGGCCGAGGCCGGCGCCGCGGTGTTCCGGCCGCAGGTAGAGACAGTCCATGTGCAGGTATTCGGCGCCCTGCCAGGTGGCGAACTCCGGTGTGCAGGAGGCGTATCCGGCGAGTGGGCCGCGAGCGGGCGCCGCCACGAGGACGCGCACGGTGCGGGCGCGGGCGGGCGCCGCGGGCTCCTGACCGAAGAGCAGGGCGCCGAGGCGCTCGGCGAGGCCGGGTGGCGGCGGCGTGGCCCCCTCGTAGGCGGCGTGCTCCGCGGCGAGCTCGGCCAGCTCCGGCAGGTCGCCGGGGAGGGCGTGCCGGATCATGGTCTCCGGCCCGGCCGCCCCGGCGGGTGTCCGCCCGCTCACCTCGGCGTCACGATGATGTCCAGTTGCTCGTCGAGCTCGGTCGCGAGGCGCTCGATCCGGTCGATGTCCTCGGGCCCGTGGTAGGGGCAGGAGACGGCGAGGGAGCCGGCGATCTCGTACCAGCCCTCGGGCGCGCGGCGCAGCAGGCTGCCGACCTTGCTGCCGGGAAGGTAGGAGCGGAAGTACGGCGAGTGGTAGGTGTCGCCCGGGTTGTTGCGCAGCAGCCGCCCTTCCCGGTAGGCGAACTTGATGCAGGTGGCGGCCTGCGGTGCGGTGCGGCGCACTTCGCCGTGCCACAGTTGCGCCTTCGCGGTGACCGGGTCGAGGTCCTCGTCCTGCAGGAGCGCCTTGAGCCACAGCCTGACGGGGTCGAGGCCGTAGACCTCGCGCAGGTTGCGGTAGTTCTGGCCGCCCGACAGCCGGTTGCTGAATTCGACGACGCGGTAGGTGCCGTCGGCGTGCTTGCGGAACTCGGCGTTGAAGAGGCAGTGCCGGACGCCGAGTCCGCGCACGATCCGTTCGGTGAGCGCGACGAGCTCCGGCTCCTCCTGCGGTGTGCGGAACGGGAGGGTGTAGTAGTCCTCCTCGAAGTACGGGCCGGGCATCTGCATCTTGTCGGTGACGCCGGAGAGGTGGAACTCGCCGTGCAGCACCACACCGTCGAGTGTGACCTCGCGGCCCGGCAGGAACTCCTCGAGAAGGGCGATCTCGGCGGGCCGCCCGGAGAGGAAGTAGTCGTCCCAGTGGCCGCTGAGGCTCTCGATCTCGGCGAGGGCGGCGGTGAGTTGGTCCTCGTTGCCGGCGAGGCTCACGCCGATGCTTGCGGAGAGGTTGCTGGGCTTGACGATGACCGGGTAGGCGAAGTCCGCGGCGGCCTCGATGCCGGAGGCGACGCCCTCGACAGCGGCGTACTTGGCGCTCGGGATCCCGTGTTCGGTGAGGAACTCGCGCTGCAGCCGCTTGTCGCGGGCGATGACGTCGGCCTCGTGGTTGGCCCAGGCGTGCCCGAGGACCGTGTTCACCCGGGAGACGAGCGTGATGTCCGACTCGTAGAAGGTGAACACGTGGGTGATGTCCCGCTCGCGGGCCGCGTCCAGCACGATCTTCTCGGTGGTGTCCATGTCCAGGCCGGGCTCCAGCAGCACCACGGAGGCGAACCGCGGGTCGTCAAGGGACGCCTTCACCTGGGTGACGAGGTGGATCTCCAGGCCGAGCCGCTGCATGGCCTCGATGTGTTCCGCGTTCCACCCGAAGGTGTTGCGCATGACGAGGAGGACGGGCTGGAGCGGTGTGTCCCGCAAGGAGGTGCCGGGCTCGGGGCTGTCAGTGCTCATGAGGCCGCAGTGTCCTTCGTGGAGGAGTGGGTGGTGATGGTGATCGCCTCCGCCATCCGGTCGCAGGTGGCGACGGCGGTGTCGGTGTCGGGGCCGGTCGCGATGACCTGCCCGACGCGGTCCCAGTTGCCCGTGAGCGCGTTGACCGTGGATCCGGGGCCGACCAGCAGGTCCACGTCGAGCGCCCCCTCCGCGGCGGCCGCCTTGTCGGCGCCGCGCACCTCGGTGACGGTCCCGGGCGCCGCCGTCAGGAAGCGGGTGGCTGCCGAGCACTTGGGCTCCGGGCGCTGTGTCACCGGATCCATCAGCCCGAACGGCCAGGTGATCGTCCAGAGTTCGAGGTCCGCGCCGTAGGCGGCCTCCAGCAGGTCGACGATCCGGTCCCCGCCGATCCTGTTGTGGCCCTCGATGACCTTGGCGCCGTCGGGGGCGAGACGGATCTCCGTGTGCGAGGGCCCGGTGGTGAGTCCCATTGCGTCGAGGAAGCGGACGGCCGCGGCGGTGATCGCCTCCTCGTCGGCGGCGTCGAGCCGGGCCGGCTGGGCGTGGCCGAGCTCCAGGGCGCCGTCGGAGAACTTCTCGGTCACCGCGAGCACCACGTGCCGGCCGTCGAAGGAGAACGCCTCGACGCTGAACTCGGGCCCTGGGATGTAGCGTTCGGCCAGGAACCGCCCGATGCGGAAGAACGACCCCCACTGCAGGTCGGTGCGTGCCCGCAGCGCCGCCATGCCGTCCGCGGCCGCCTGGATGCCGGCGGGTCCCGTCACCTTCCACACGCCGAGGCTCGCGGTCGCGTCGACGGGCTTCACCACGAAGGGGTAGCCGTGCTCGGCCCCGAAGGCCCGCAGGCTCCCGGCGTCGTCGACCTCGGCGGCCGGCACCGAGAGATCGGCGGCCGGGCCGCCGTTCAAGTGGTCGCGCATGCCGAGCTTGTCGGTGAGCAGTTCGCAGGTGCGTGCGGGGTTGCCCGGCAGTCCCAACCGTTCCGCGATCCGGCCCGCCGGCACCAGGCCGGGTTCGGTGAGGGTGACGACGCGGCTGAAGCCGTAGGCGCGGTGAAGGCCGTCGACGAGGGGGGCGAGCACGTCCCAGTCGGTGTAGTCGGCGATCACGACTGCCTCGGCCAGCTCCGCCGACTCCGGCACAAAGTGCTCACGGTGCTGGACGAGCACCACGCGCAACCCCGCGCCGACCGCCTTGCGTACCGTCTGGATCCGGCCGCCGAGAACGAGAACGGTTGAAGTCATGCGCCCACTGTGGAGCGGTGCCGCCGGTACGCTCAAGTGCCGCGCCGTGGCACGAAGATGACGGGTTCGAAAGGTGTCACCCGGCAGCTCTGCCGCCTGCCCGCCAAAACGGGGAAGCTGATCCCGTCACCGCGCACAGGCGGGTGCGCCCCGGACCGCTCAGCCCCCCGTACCCGACCCTGGGATCCACAGATGCCGAAGATCCACGTACCGCGCAGCAGACTCACCGGCTACCCGGCGGCCGCCTGGGTGATCTTCGCCGGCATGTTCCTGAACAAGTTCGGCAACTTCCTCAACGTCTTCCTGGTGCTGTACCTGACCGGTGAGGGGTATTCGGCCGGCGAGGCGGGCCTCGCGCTGAGCATCGCCGGACTCGGCGGGTTCCTCGGCAACATCGTCGGCGGCACGGTCGCCGACCGGTTCGGCCGGCGCAGCTCCATCGTCATCTCCCAGTTCGGGGCCGGTGTGTTCACCGTGGCCGTGCCCTTCGTGCACGGCCTGTGGCCCACCACGCTGGTCGTCGCCATGGTGGGTGTCTTCGCGCAGATCTACCGGCCGGGCGCCGGCGCGCTGCTGGTCGACGTGGTGCCGCAGGCGCGGCGTGTCGGCGCGTTCGCCGTGCTGCGCCTGGCGATCAACCTCGGCATGGCGGTCGGCCCGATGGTCGGCGGCCTGCTGAGCGCGCACTCGTGGACGTACGTCTTCGTCGGTGACGCGGCGAGTTCCGTGGCGTTCGGGCTGCTCGCCCTCCTCCTGCTGCCCGGCGGCAGCACCGTCCACGAGGAGGCCCCGGACGCCGCAGTGCCGGTGGCCGTGGGGCAACCGGCGCGCCAGGGCTACCGGCAGGTCTTCGGCGACGCCCCGTTCCGCTTCTTCCTGCTGTCGATGGTCTGCGCCACCTTCGTCTACTCGCAGGGCAACGCGACCCTGCCGCTGCACGTCGACAGCGTGGGCTTCAGCAACAGCTTCTACGGTCTGCTGCTCGGCGTGAACGCGGCCGTCTGCATCGTGCTGGAACTGCCGCTGACCCGCTGGACCGAGCGGTGGAACCCGCGCTACGCGATCCTGACCGGCCTGCTGCTCCTCGCGGTCGGCATGTCCTCCACGGGCCTGGCCGACAGCAGGCTGCTCCTCGTGGGCACCGTGGTGCTGTGGTCGCTCGGTGAGATCGTCTACACCCCGATCTCCTCCGCCTATCCGTCGCAGTTCTCGCCGCCGCACCTGCGGGGCCGCTACCAGGGGGCCGAGGGTCTGGCCCACACCGCGGGACAGGCGATCGGGCCGGCCGTCGGCGGCTACCTCTTCGCGTGGTCGGCCTCGGCACACTGGACGATGTGCGCCGCGGTCGCCGTCTTCGGCGCGCTGATCGTCCTGCCCGCCAAGCCCGCGGGCCGGGACACCGGCGCAACGCCGGCCGGCGCCCAGGACGCCGCGCCCTCCGGCGAGGTCCCCACGACGCCGCTGCCCGAACCGGGCCAGTGACCCGGCGCGCGCCGGGCGTCCTTCAGGTGGCGGCGGCCGAGGTGGCCGGTGCCTCCTCGTCGAGCCAGCCCATGGCGGCCGCCCGGTAGCCGGCCTGGAAGCGGCTGCGTGCGCCGAGGCGCTCTATCAGCCCGGCGGCCATCCGGCGCACGGTACGCAGCGAGACACCCATCCGGCGGGCCGCGGTCTCGTCGGTGGCGCCGTCGGCGAGCTGGCGCAGCAGTTCGCGTTCGGACGGGGTGAGGCCGCGTTCGTCGTTGCGCGGGCTGCTGCCCAGCTCTTCACCGAGCGACCAGTACTGCTCGAAGAGGGCGCGCAGCGCGGTGACGGTGGCGGTGTGCTTGCAGACGACGACACCGGCCGACGGGTCGGCGCGGTCATGCGGCAGGACGGCCACATCGCCGTCCACCAGCATCAGCTCGGCCGGCAGCGTGGGGGTGGTGCGCAGCGCGGCGCCGAGCGAAGCGAGGTGGGCCGCAGGGGCGTACTCGGCGGGGCGGTTGCGCAGACTGCCGAGGTGGACGCAGCGCAACCGCACTCCGCGGTCGAGCAGTTGCTCGCCCTGCAGATACACGGAAGCGCCGAGGGAGCCGGTGTGCGGGCCGGGCCCCAGCACGAGCACCTCGCGCGCCGAGGCCGCGGCGAGTTCGAAGACCGTGACGGCGGCCGCGGTCGCGTCGGAGACGTGCTGCAGGGTGCCGACGGCACGGCGTCCCGCCAGCGCCTCGTGGGTGGCGATGAGTTCGGCCAGCTCCACCTCCAGCTGCTCCACCTCGGCCTGGGCACGCAGCGTCTGGACGCGGCGCCGCGCGAGTGCGGCGGTCAGTGCGACCTTCGGGCTGACCGGCCAGAGGCGGCCGCCGGAGCCGGCGGAAGTGTCGAAGCGTGCCAGCGAGCCGGCGACCAGCTGGTCGAGCGCGACGGCCACCCGGTCCACCGACAGGCCCGACAGGTCGCTGAGTTCGGGCAGGGTGCGGCCGCCGTGCAGCAGCAGGGTCCGGTACAGGCGGGCGGCGTGGTCGTCGAGACCGAACCTGACGAGCAGCGGGTCGTCGGCCATCAGGACCACCTCCGGCCGCCTGCCGCGGCGCCGCCGGCACCCTCCACGGTGCCATCGGTGCCATCGGCGGCCGGGCGGCCGGGAGGCAGGAAGGCGACGAGGTGCACGGCGACGGCGCGACGAGGCATGGTGAACTCCCACGAGGCGGGTGAGGAGGACGGCGTGGTCCCGACGGGACCACGGAGCCGCCCGGCCGTTCGGCCACTGGACCATCGGGCCAAGGACCGTCGGGCCACGGCGCCGTTGAGCCACAGGGCCGTTGGGCCGTTCTGGCGGCTTCGCACATGGTGCCCCGGGCGATCGGCGGCGTCACTGTCCGGTCGATGACACAAACTGTTGGTGACACGGATATGCCAGACGCGCAGAGTGACGCGCGTGAACCGGGTATTCCCTTTCACCCCTGCGACAAGGCTTCTCCATGCCATGGTCACAAGGTGACACTGGTACTGTCCAGGGCGACGACTTGGGGGAGTTGTGGCATTGACATCACTTGGGCTCACCGAGAACTCGGACACCCTCTACCGCATCATTCTGGCGAGACCGGACTCCTGCGTCGCCTCGCTCGCCACCGAACTCGGCTGGCCGGAGGAGCGGGTGCGCTCCGGACTCGACGAACTCGCGGACCTGTCTCTGCTCCGCCGGACACCTTCCGACCAGGAGACGAATTCCTTGCAGGTGCTCAACCCGGGTATCGCCCTCGACCTGCTGCTGAGCCGGCAGTCCGCCGAGGTGGCCCGCCGACAGCAGGAGCTGGCGGAGAGCCGTGCGTCGGCGGCCGCCATCATCGCCGGCTACGTCGAAGGGGCCGCCGCGAGCAACGCGCAGCGGACGAACGAGGGCGTGGAGAAGCTGTTCGGCGTCGAAGCCGTCCAGCGCAAGATCGCCGAACTCGCGGACCGGGCCGAGCGTGAGACCCTCTCGTTCGCCCTGGGAGGGGCGCAGCCCGCCGGCAGCCGGGCCGTCGCCCAGCGGCTCCTCGACCGCAGGATCCCGGCGAGGACCGTCTACCCGGACAGCATCCGCAACGACGCGGACGGCATGAGGCATGCCGAGTGGCACGTGGCCCGCGGCAACCGGATCCGCACCGCGGCGGCGCTGCCGATGTGGATACACATCGTGGACAGCGCCGTCGCCCTGGTACCGCTCGACCCGGCGGACAGCTCGCACGGGGCCGCCGTGATCCCCGAGCCGGGCGCGGTGGCCGCCTTCACCGCCCTGTACGAGGCTGTCTGGGAGACGGCGGTGCCTCTGGGTGAGCCACCGCAGCACGGTCTTGAAGACGTCGGCTCGCGCCACCGCGAGCTGTTACGGCTGCTCGCACGGGGCTGTACGGACGAGGCCGCGGCGCGCCGGCTGGGCGTTTCCCTGCGGACCGAACGCCGGCTCATCTCCGAGCTGATGGCGACGATGGAGGCACGCAGCCGCTTCCAGCTCGGCCAACGGGCAGTGGAGCGCGGCTACTTGTGAGCAGGGGCCGACGCCGGCCCGTAGGGGCCGTCCGGCGGCCTGCCGGGTCACGGGCACGAGGGTGCCAGGGGCGGTAGATGTCAGGAGGCAGACCGTGACAGCCCGGCGGCCGCCCGCAAGACTCCTCGGCGTCCCCCCGGCTCGCCGGGATGCCGTCGGCCGACGCCGAGGAAAGAGCCTCCGATGCGCCCCTTCGCCTTCCGTATGGCCCTCACAGAACCGACCGCCATCGATCCGTACAAGGCGCAGGAGACCGAGGGCATCCTGGTCTGCAAGGCACTGTTCACCGGTCTGCTGCGGTCGGGCGCCGGGGGCCGGCCCGCTGCGGCGACGGCGCACTCCTGGGGGTGTGACCCGACGGGCCGCACGTGGACGTTCCGGCTGCGGGACGACACCTGTTTCGGCGACGGGGAGCCCGTCACCGCGCACAGTTTCGTACGGGGCTGGGAGCGGGCCCTCGACCCCGCGGCGAACACCGAGACCGCCTACCACCTGGCCGGCGTCGAGGGGTTCGGCGACGTGCGGGCGGGCCGGACCGGCCGGCTGGCCGGGGCGGTGGCGGAGGACGACCTGACCCTGGTCGTCCGGCTGTCCCAGCCGGACGTGCAGTTCGACCTGAAGACGCTGCAGCCGGTGTTCAGCCCGGTCCCGGCCTCGGCGGGCCCTGCCGTCGACCCGGTCTTCAACGACCAGCCGCTCGGCAACGGGCCGTTCGCGATGGACGGGCCCTGGGAGCACGGCAAGCAGATCCGGCTGGTGCGCAACCCCCGCTGGTGGGGCGGGCCTGTGGCACTCGACGCGGTCCACATCGACATCCTCGACCCCGTCACCGGGCTCGACGACGAGTACGCCGGCTTCCTCGCCGGGCGCTACGACTACGCCCGGATCCCTCCCGGGCGGCTGCCGGAGGCCGGCCGCCACCTGGGCGGCGCCGGGTTCCTGGAGGAGGACGGCGCAGGCCTCCACTACCTCATCCCGTTCTGCCACCGGCCCCCGATGGACTCGGCGGACGCCCGCAGGGCCGTCTCCCACGCCATCGACCGGCAGGGGATCGCGGACCGGCTCTTCCACGGCCACCGCACCCCCGCGCACTCCCTGCTCTCGCCGTGGTTCGGGGGCGCCCACGCGCCCGCGGGCGACGACGACCCCACCGCCTTCGATCCCGGGGCGGCCCGTGCACACGCGCTGCGGGCCGGCCTGCCGCCCGGCTCGGTGGTGGAGTTCGCCGTCAACACCGGTTCCGGACACGAGGGTTGGACGTCGGCCGTCGCCGAGGGGCTGCGCGAGGTGCTCGGCTGGGACGTCCGGCTGCTGCACACCGACGCCCGCGGCCTGGTCGGCCACCGCACCTCCGAGGCGGCGACGGGACTGTGCCGGGCGGCCTGGGCATGCGACTACCCCACCCCGGACAACATGCTCTTCCCGCTGCTCCACTCCTCGTGCACCGCCCCGGACGCCGAGGGCACCGCACACGGCGACAACGAGGGCCGGTACGTCAACGCGGATCTCGACGCCGCCCTCACCCGCGCCCGCGCCCGCACCGACCCGGCCGGCCGGGACCGCGAGTGGCGGCTCGCCGACGCCATCGCGACCCGCGACCTCGCGCTGATCCCGCTCTGGTACCGCACCGACCAGCGGGTGTACGACGCCGAGCGGCTGACCGGGGTCGCCATCGACTTCGACGGCAACCCGACGCTGACGACCGTACGCCCCGCCTGACCCGGCGGGCCCTCCCCCGACGCACCGCACCCGCACCGGCCCGCTGCCGCACGGCATGCGCCGCCGCACGCGTCCGTGCGACTCTTAAGGAGACCACTTTGTACGTGCCTGTACCGGTACACGACATCCTCGGCATCGGTTTCGGCCCCGCCAACCTCGCGCTCGCGATCGCCCTGGAGGAGAAGCAGCCCGGCCTCGACGCCCGCTTCCTCGAGGCCCGGCCGTCGCCGGACTGGCAGCCGGCCATGCTGCTCGACGGGTCCGACATCCAGAACCACCCCAGCCGCGACCTGGTCACCCTGCGCAACCCGCGCAGCCGCTACAGCTTCCTCAACTACCTGCACGAGAACGGCCGTCTGCTGCGGCATCTCAACCTGCCGATCGAGTTCCCGCTGCGCAAGGAGTACGCCGGGTACATCAGGTGGGCGGCCGGGCACTTCGGCCACGTCGTGGACTGCGGGCAGCGCGCCGCCTCCGTCGCCGTCGTCGAGCACGGCGGCGAGACGCTGTACGAGGTGGTGACCGAGACCGACCGCCACTACCTGGGCCGCACCCTGGTGGTGGCCCCGGGGCGTACCCCGTACATCCCGGGGCCCTACGACACACTGCACAGCTCCCGGGTCTTCCACCTCACCCGCTACCTGCCGCAGGTGGCAGCGCTGACCTCGGACGGCGACCCGGAGGCCGTCGCCGTCATCGGCGGCAGCCAGAGCGCGGTGGAGCTCGCCCTCGACCTGTCCCGGCGCTTCTCGAAGACACGCGTCATGGTCTACACGCGGTCGCACTCGCTGCGGCTGAAGGACACCAGTCCCTTCAGCGAGGAGGGCTACTTCCCCGAGTTCACCGAGTACTACCACAGCGCCTCCCCCGCCAGCCGGCGGATGCTGGACGCCTACATGCAGCCCACGAACTACTCGTCCGCCGACGGAGACGTCCTCAAGGAGCTGTACCTCGCCATCTACGAACAGGAGCTGGACGGCGATCAGCGATTGTTCGTACGCGGCAACCACCAGGCCACCGCGATCGGTGCGGACGAAAAGGGTGTGACGATCGACTTCCGCGAGTTGCACACCGGTGAACAGATCCGCGACACCGTGGACTTCGCGGTGCTGGCGACCGGCTTCCGCAACATGGGCCCCGGCGTCCACGAGGAGCTCTGCCCCCCGCTGCTGGCGCCGTTCGCGCCCCGCCTGTCCACCGAGCCGGACGGCCGTCTCGACGTCTCGAGCGAGTACCGGCTGCTGCCCGCCGCGCCCGCGGATCCGATGCCACCGCTGTTCCTGAACGGTCTGTGCGAGTCCAGCCACGGCATCGGCGACGCCGGCTCCTTCAGCCTGCTGTCGCTGCGCGCCGGCAACCTCACCGACTCGCTGGCCGCCGCGGTGGCCCACCGCACCGGCTCCGTCGCCGGAGTGGTGCGGCAGGACGGCGGCGGCGCCCCGGCCGCGCCCGCCGCCCTGTCCCTGTGACCGGAGCGCCTGCCCCAGCCGCCGGCTGCCCGGCAGGCACGCCCACCGAAGGAAAAGGACGCACTGTGCACGTCAACGACCTGGTGGTGGCCGGGTTCGGCCCGTCCGGCATCTCGCTGGCCGCGGCCGTCGAGGACCACGACGACGACCACCCGCAGGACCCGCCGCTCACCGCGGCCTACCTGGAGCAGGCCGCCGACTCCGCCTGGCAGCCCTACCAGGTGCTGCCCGGCACCGACATCCAGCACCACTTCCTGCGCGACCTCGCCACCCCCCGGGACGCCGCGTCCCGGTTCGGCTTCGTGCCGTTCCTCCAGCAGAGCGGCCGCTTCTACGAGTTCACCCTGCTCGGCGGGTACGTGAGCCGGCTGGAGTGGTCCAGCTATGTGCAGTGGGCGGCGGCCCAGGTGCGGCAGCGGCCCACGTACCACCGCGAGGTGGTGTCGGTGGAGCCGGTCGCCGACGCGGACGGCGTGGTGCGCGCCGCGCGGGTGCTCAGCCGGGACCCGCGCGACGGCGCCCGCCACGAGGACGTGGGACGCAACGTGGTGATCGCCACCGGCCACCGCCCGCACATTCCCGAGGTGTTTCGCGAGGCGATCGGCGAACAGGTCTTCCACGCGCACGAGTTCCTGCTGCGTGCGGCGGCGCTGCCCGAGCCGCCCGAGGGCAGGCCGAGGCGCTGGGCGGTGATCGGGGCGGGCCAGACCGCCGGCGAGATCGTCCTGTACCTGCACGGCAGCGACCCGCGCGCCGAGGTGCACTCGCTCGTCCGCCACGCGGGTTTCCGCATGTACGAGCTCGGCCACTTCAGCAACGAGGTGTACTTCCCCGGGGAGACGGACTACGTCTACGGGCTGGAGCGCCAGGCACGTGACCGGGTGATGGAACAGGCGCGGGCCACCAACTACTCGGCCGTCGACCCGGATGTCTCGACCGCCCTGTACGCGGCGAGTTACCAGGACAAGCTGACGGGTTCGCACCGTCTGTCCATGCACCGGCGCACCGAGGTGACCGGCGTGCGGGTACGCGGCGACGGGGTCGTGCTGGACACCGCCGAGGTGTTCACCGGGGAGCGCGGCAGTCTCGTGGTCGACGCGGTCGTGCTCTGCACCGGCTACACCGAGCCCGTCGTCCCCCATCAGCTCGCCCCCTTCGCCTCCCTCCTCTCGTACGAGGACGACGGGCTGCCGGTCGTCACCCGCGGCCACCGCGCCCTGACCACCGGCGCCTGCGAGGTGGGGATCTACCTGGACGGTGTGACGGAGTGGCGGCACGGCATAGCCAGCGCCACGTCCTTCAGCCAGATGGCGGTGAAGGCCGACGCCGTCCACCACGACCTGCGCGAACAACTGGCACGGCAGCGGGCC
Source organism: Streptomyces montanisoli (assembly GCF_017813245.1). Lineage (GTDB taxonomy): Bacteria > Actinomycetota > Actinomycetes > Streptomycetales > Streptomycetaceae > Streptomyces > Streptomyces montanisoli. Next base: position 4,553 of record NZ_JAGIQL010000115.1, on the reverse strand, counting down.
GCGGCGGCCGGCGCCGGCGCCCACACGGCCGTCCACGAGCCTGTCGGGCTCTGAGCGCGCGCGAGGCGCGGCACGCGCACACCTGTAGACACGCACCGACCGAGAGGCTGACCGTGCACATCTTCACGACCGGACCCGACGACATGCTCTTCGAGGAGGAGTACAACGTCGCGGGACGCCGCATCTTCCCCTGGAAGGAAGCCGTCGCCGAGCCGTTCTGGGGCGGCGCCTGGATCGACGTGGCGCCCGGCGCCACGTCGAGCGCCCACTCGCACGACGAGAACGAGATGTTCTTCATCACCGAGGGCAGCGGTGTCATGCGCATCGGTACCGAGGAGCGCCGGGTCTCCGCGGGAGACACCGTCCACATCACCCCGTTCAAGGACCACGACCTGACCAACGACGGGCCGAGCCGCCTGCGGTTCATCACCATCTGGTGGGGCAGCGCTCAGGCCATCGCGGCCGAACGGGCCTACTGGGCTGAAGAGTTCGGCATCGCGGACCCGGGCGTCAATCCGGCGGGCGCGACGGGCGGGGGCGCCGGTGCGCCGGCCGCCACCGATCCGGCCGCCGCGGGCGCGGGTGGCGAAGGCGTGACGGGCCGGTGAGCCGGTCCGCGACCGCGGACGCCATCGTGGTGGGCGGCGGGGTTGTCGGCGCCGCCATCGCCCACCGGCTGGCCGAGGCGGGACTGGGACGCGTCGTGCTCTGCGAGCAGGCCAGGGTGGCCGCCCACGGCGCCACCTCCCGCTCCGGCGGCCTCGTCCGCCTGCACCACACGGTGCACAGCGACACCGTGCTCACCGCACGCAGCCTGCCCGTCTTCGAGCAGTGGGCCGACATCGTCGGCGGCGACTGCGGGTACCGGCGCACCGGCTTCCTCCAGCTGGTCGGCGAGCAGTACGCCGGGGCCCTGGCCGTGCACACGGCGGCCGCGGCGTCGGCCGCTGGACCGCGGCGCGCCGAAGTGATCGACCCGGCCGAAGCGGCACGCCTCTATCCGGGGCTCGCCCTCGACGGGGTGGCGGCAGCCGCCTTCGAGCCCGACGGCGGCTATGCCGACCCGGTGCGCGCGGCCACCGCGTGGGCTGTGGCCGCACGCCGGCTCGGCGCCGAGGTGTACGAGGGGGTCAGGGTCCACGAGGTGCGCACCACCGGCGGGGGTGAGCGGGTGGACGGTGTGGAGAGCACCGCCGGCCGGATCGCCGCTCCGCTCGTGGTCCTCGCGGGCGGCGCCTGGGGCAGCGCACCGGCCGAGAGACTCGGCGTGCACGTCCCGGTGGTGCCCCGGCGGATCGGCCTGGCCCAGGCGCACCTGCCGGGCGCCGGGCGGCCGGGCTCCCCGGGCTCCGTCCCGACCTGCATCGACGACACCACCGGCGGCTACTTCCGGCCCGACGGGACCGACCGGTTCTTCTTCGGTGTGCCCTCGCATCCGGACGTCGAGCTCGGCCGCGATGTCGCGCCGCTCTCGGACGGTGAGCTCTCCGCGGCGCTGGCGACGGTCGCCCGCCGGGTGCCCGCCGCGGCCGCGGCGCCGCTCACCGGCACCCGGGCAGGTCTCGACGGGTACACACCCGACAAGCGGCCGGTGATCGGGCCGGCCGGCCCCGACGGCCTCTACCTGGCGCTCGGGTTCAGCGGCGGCGGCTTCAAGATGTCGCCCGCTGTCGCCGAGCTGGCCGCCGTCGAGATCCTCGACGGCCAGGCCGTGGCCGGGAAGGCCGAGCAGCCGCTGCTCGCGCCCTACCGTCTCGGACGGTTCACCGGCGGCGGCCGCGGCATCCGACCGGAGGCCCCCTATGCGCACATGTGACGGAGCCCTGAAGGCCGCCGCCGCCCGCATCAGGGAGGACGTGGCGACCGTCAGGGCCAAGGATCCGGCGGCGTGCAGCCGCCGTGAGGTGCTGCTCTATCCGCACATCCACGCCCTGTGGACCTACCGGGTTGCGCACCGGCTGTGGCACCGCGGGCACCGGCTGACCGCCCGCGCGCTGTCGCTCGGCGCCCGCGCCGTCAGCGGCATCGAGATCCATCCGGCCGCGGTGATCGGCCGCCGCTTCTTCGTCGACCACGGCACCGCTGTCGTCATCGGGGCGACGGTGCGCATCGGCGACGACGTCATGCTCTACCACCAGGTGACACTCGGCTCGGTCGGCTGGTGGAAGGACCTGCGCAGGCCGGCCGGCGCGAGGCGCCACCCGGTCGTCGAGGACGGCGTGATCATCGGCACCGGTGCGAGCGTTCTGGGACCTGTGACGATCGGCGCGGGCGCCAGGATCGGCGCGCACACCGTGGTACTCACCGACGTCGAGCCCGGCAGCCGGGTGAGTGCGCCGGCCGCCGAGATCCACTCGCCGGCCGGCGACCAGACCCCCGACCGGGTGCCCCGGCCGGCCCCGCCCTCGGCGGCAGCCGCGGAGACGCCGGCCGCCGTGCCGGTGCCGGAGGAGCCCGCCGCCCTGCCGGTGCCGGAGGCGCCGGCCGCCGTACCCGTCCCGAAGGAGCCGGCCGCCCAGGTCACCCCCGTGCGCATCCGGCCGGTGCAGGTGCAGCGCGCCTGGGCCGCGGCCGTCGTCCGCCCCGTCCAGCGCGGGGTGGCCGCGGAAGCCACCCCGGCCGCCCCGGCCACGCCCCTCCTGGGGAGCCGGCAGTCCGCCCCCGACCACCTTCCCCACCGAGGACCCCTGCAGCCATGAGCGAGAACCAGCGGAACACCGAGACCTCCTCCACCGTCGCCCACCACATCGTCACCAGCGCGCCCCCCAACCCGAACGGCGATCTCCACCTCGGCCACCTCTCCGGCCCGTTCCTCGGCGCCGACGTGCTCACACGCCATCTCCGCCAGCGCGGCGGCAACGTCAGCTACGTCGGCTACTCGGACGAACACTCCTGCTACGTGCCGCGCCGCGCCGCCGAACTCGGCTCCACCGCCCACCGCACCGCGCTGACCTTCGGCTCGCGGATGGAGGAGACGCTCGCCCTGGGCGCCATGCACCACGACTGGTTCACCCGGCCGCTCACCACCCCGCGCCACGACGAGATCGTCCAGCGGTTCTTCACCGGACTGTGGGAGCAGGGCAGGCTGGAGGTGCGCACCCTGCCCGTCTTCTGGTGCGCGCACTGCGAACGGGAGCTGTACGAGGCCGAGGTGCGCGGCGAGTGCCAGTTCTGCGGCGCGGCGTCCGACGGCGTCTACTGCGAGGCGTGCGGCCTGCCCCAGGAACCGGCCGCCCTGGCCGCCCCGCGCTGCACCGCCTGCCGGCAGACCCCGGAGGTCCGCGAGCTCGAACGCGTCTGCTTCCCGCTGGGGCAGTATCGCGACCGGCTGCTCGCGTACTACGAGCGTGCCCAGCAGAGCGCCGAGTGGCGGCCCCGGCTGCGCGCCTACCTGGAGACGCTGTTCAGCCGCGAGCTGCCGCTCACCCCCATCTCCCGCCGCGCCGCGTACGGCATACCCGTGCCGCTCGACGGCTGGGACGGGCACATCCTCGACACCTGGTTCTCCGGCATCTTCGGCTATGTCGCCGCGACGGCGTGCCTGACCTCCGCCCGGGGCGAGCCGGACGCGTGGGAGCGCCTGTGGTCCGACCCGGAGACCCGGATCGTCAACTTCATCGGCTTCGACTGCTCGTTCTCCCACGCCGTGCTCTGGCCGGCGCTGCTGATGGCGCACGGCGGGATGACCCTGCCGAGCCAGGTCGTCATCAACGAGTTCTACCGCCTGGAGGGCGACAAGTTCTCCACCAGCCGTGACCACGCCGTGTGGGGCGGGGAGTTCCTCCGCCGGGTGTCCGCCGACGCCCTGCGCTTCCACCTGTGCCTGACCGGCCCGGAGCGCGAGCAGACCAACTTCGCGGCCAAGGAGTTCGCCGCCACCGTCGAGACGGTACTGATCCAGGGCGTCGAGCTGTGGACGCGAACGGTACTCGCCGCTGTCGCCGCGGACTTCGGCGGCGCCGTCCCCGCAGGGGTGCCCACCGCGGCCGACGGCCCGGCCGCCGCCCTGCCGCAGGAGCTCGCCGAGGCGCTCGCCGGCTCCCTGGGCGCCGCCGCGTTCTCGCCGCAGGCCGCCGCGAGCGCGCTGGCCGCGTCGATCGCGGCGGCCGTCGCCGACCTGCCCGAGCTGGCGAGGCTGCGCGGCACAGGCGAGGCCTACGCCCGCCGCGTGGGCGCGCACGTCGAGGCGCTCGCGACGGTGGCCGTGACGGCCGCGGCCATCATGCCGGGCTGGTCGGAGTACCTCGCAGGGCACCTGAACGTGCCGATCGACCGTGCGACCCGGATGCCGGCCTGGCCCGCGGGCGCCGCACGCCTCGTCGCCCCCGGCACCGCCCTGCCCGCCACCCTCCCGGCGTTCTTCCACGACGTCTCGTGAGTCGGGCGCCCGGGGCGACGCCCGGTGGGAGCGCCACGCCCGCGGACGGCGCGGCGGCCGTGCTGCCGCCGCGCCGCACCCCGCCCGCGGGACGGAGGAGGGCACGGCCGGACTCCGGACGGCGGAGGGTGTGGAGCACCGGCCCGCGGCTGGGGGGAGGGGGGGGGGGGGGGGG
>NZ_JAGIQL010000114.1 GCF_017813245.1 Streptomyces montanisoli | reverse complement strand
CCCCCCCCCCCCTCCCCCCCCCCCCCCCCCCCCCCCTTCTACACAGCGGAAGACGGCATGGGAGATACATCGGTGACCGGAGTCCAGACGTGTGATGTTCGGATAAGGCCGCGGCACGGCGGGGGTAGGGCTGCTCGTCCTCGCCGTGCGGGGCTGCGGGCGACGCCGCCGCCCCTTCTCGGGAAGGGGCGGCGCGGCGGCCGGACGGCTGCTGGGCCGTGCGCCTGGCCGCGGCACGTCCGCCACCTTGCGGCTGCGGCGGTTTGCGACGGTGCTCGCTCATCGAACGACTACTCCTCGGGCAGGCGAGTGCGCCTGGAAGCGGCAGTGGTGTTCCGGCCCCTCGGCGCGGCCCCGGTCCGCCGGGCGTCCGTGGTCGTCCGCCCCGACTTCGCTGGGCCCGTGCACGCGACGCTCCCTCGCGTCTCAGGGGTCCCGGTGGTCTGCATGCCGCACAGACTACGCACGGTCAAAACTCTCCGAGCCCCGAAGGTCACCCCAAATCAGGCAACTTGCACTCTGTGAATTGACGATGTGATCGCGTTCACGAGTCCTCCTCTTGTCGCGGCAGCCACCGCCCTCTATCGTGCTGATGTATCGACTCGATACATCAGCACGACATGTCGGATCGAGATAAACAAGCGGTCAGGCGTGAGGGCGACGAAAGGAGCAGGGGTGAGCAGGCGCTCGGGGATCCTTGAGTTCGCCGTGCTCGGTCTGCTTCGCGAGTCCCCTATGCACGGCTACGAGCTGCGCAAACGCCTCAATACGTCGCTGGGCATCTTCCGTGCGTTCAGCTACGGGACGCTCTACCCGTGCCTCAAGACGCTGGTCGCCAACGGCTGGTTGATCGAGGAGCCGGGCAGCGCCCTGGAGGACGCGCTCGCCGCGTCGCTCGCCGGCCGCCGGGCCAAGATCGTCTACCGGCTGACGGCCGAGGGCAAGGAGCACTTCGAGGAGCTGCTCGCCCAGACCGGTCCCGACACCTGGGAGGACGAGCACTTCGCCGCCCGGTTCGCCTTTTTCGGGCAGACCGAGCGTGAGGTGCGCATGCGCGTCCTCGAAGGGCGCCGGAGCCGTCTCGAGGAGCGTCTGGAGAAGATGCGCGCCTCACTCGCCCGCACGCGCGAGCGTCTCGACGACTACACGCTGGAGCTCCAGCGCCACGGGATGGAATCCGTGGAGCGGGAGGTCCGCTGGCTGAACGAGCTCATCGAGAGCGAGCGGGCAGCCGGCTCCAGGGCCGCCGACCGGCGTGCGCCGCAGGACACCGACCACAAGGACGGTCTGCCCCGGCGCCGGGGTGCCGCATCTGCCGAGGGCTCGCCCTCGCGGCACCCCGGTCCGCCGGATCCGTCCGACGACAGGACCAAGTGAGGCCCGCTTCACCGCGGAGCCTCATCGGGAACACCGAGATCACACAGGGAGCAACCGGAATGGGTTCGGTTCGCGTAGCCATCGTCGGCGTGGGCAACTGCGCCTCGTCGCTGGTGCAAGGCGTCGAGTACTACAAGGACGCCGACCCGGCGGGCAAGGTGCCGGGGCTGATGCACGTGCAGTTCGGCGACTACCACGTACGGGACATCGAGTTCGTCGCCGCCTTCGACGTCGACGCGAAGAAGGTCGGCCTCGACCTCGCGGACGCCATCGGTGCCAGCGAGAACAACACCATCAAGATCTGCGACGTGCCGTCCTCCGGCATCACGGTCGAGCGCGGCCACACCCTGGACGGTCTGGGCAAGTACTACCGCCAGACCATCGAGGAGTCCGACGAGACCCCCGTGGACATCGTCCAGATCCTGAAGGACCGCAAGGTCGACGTCCTGGTCTGCTACCTGCCGGTCGGTTCCGAGGACGCGGCGAAGTACTACGCCCAGTGCGCCATCGACGCCAAGGTCGCCTTCGTGAACGCCCTCCCGGTGTTCATCGCGGGCACCAAGGAGTGGGCGGACAAGTTCACCGAGGCCGGCGTGCCGATCGTCGGCGACGACATCAAGTCGCAGGTCGGCGCGACCATCACGCACCGTGTGCTCGCGAAGCTCTTCGAGGACCGCGGCGTCGTCCTCGACCGCACGATGCAGCTGAACGTCGGCGGCAACATGGACTTCAAGAACATGCTCGAGCGCGAGCGCCTTGAGTCCAAGAAGATCTCCAAGACGCAGGCCGTCACCTCGCAGATCCCGGACCGCGACCTGGGCGCCGACAACGTGCACATCGGCCCGTCCGACTACGTCGCCTGGCTGGACGACCGCAAGTGGGCCTACGTCCGCCTCGAGGGCCGTGCCTTCGGTGACGTTCCGCTGAACCTGGAGTACAAGCTCGAGGTCTGGGACTCCCCCAACTCGGCCGGCGTCATCATCGACGCCGTGCGTGCCGCGAAGATCGCGAAGGACCGCGGAGTCGGCGGGCCCATCCTCTCGGCATCCAGCTACTTCATGAAGTCGCCGCCGAAGCAGTACTTCGACGACGAGGCCCGCGAGAACGTGGAGAAGTTCATCCGCGGCGAGGTCGAGCGCTGACCGAGGTCGAGCGCTGACCCAGCGCCGAGCTTCGGACTGAGGCCCCCGGGACGGTGTCCCGGGGGCCTCAGCCATGTTTCACGTGAAACGTCACCGCCAGCGGGTCATGTTTCACGTGAAACATGACTCAGCTCGCCTGCTTCGCCCACCACTCCTTGAGCGCGGCCACGGCCTCGTCCTGACCCATGGGCCCGTTCTCCAGCCGCTGCTCCAGCAGGAACGCATAGGCGGTGCCGATCACCGGCCCGGGGCCGACGCCGAGGATCTCCATGATCTGGTTCCCGTTGAGATCGGGCCGGATCGAGTCGAGCTCCTCCTTCTCCTGGAGCTGCGCGATCCGCTCCTCCAGTCCGTCGTACGCACGGGAGAGCGCGGCCGCCTTCCGCTTGTTGCGGGTCGTGCAGTCCGAGCGGGTGAGCTTGTGCAGGCGGCTGAGGAGCGGGCCCGCGTCGCGCACGTAGCGGCGTACGGCCGAGTCCGTCCACTCGCCCGCCCCGTAGCCGTGGAACCGCAGGTGCAGCTCCACAAGACGCGAGACGTCCTTGATCATCTCGTTGGCGTACTTGAGGGCGGTCAGCCTCTTCTTGACGAGCTTCGCGCCGACCACCTCGTGATGGTGGAACGACACCCTGCCATCGCTCTCGAACCGCCGGGTCTTCGGCTTGCCCACGTCGTGGAGGAGCGCCGCGAGCCGCAGCACCAGGTCGGGCCCCTCCTCCTCCAGGTCGATGGCCTGCTCCAGCACGATCAGCGAGTGGTCGTACACGTCCTTGTGACGGTGGTGCTCGTCGCTCTCCAGCCGGAGCGCCGGCAGCTCCGGCAGCACGCGGTCGGCGAGGCCACTGCCGACCAGGAGCGAGAGCCCCTTACGGGGGTTCTCGGACAGCAGGAGCTTGTTCAGCTCGTCCCTTACGCGCTCCGCCGACACGATCTCGATGCGGTCGGCCATCTCCTTCATGGCGGCGACCACCTCGGGGGCCACCTCGAAGTCCAGCTGCGCGGAGAAGCGGGCGGCACGCAGCATCCGCAGGGGGTCGTCCGAGAAGGACTCCTCCGGCGTGCCGGGTGTGCGCAGCACCCGCTCCGCGAGGTCACGCAGCCCCCCGTGCGGGTCGACGAACTCCTTCGCGGGCAGCGCGAGCGCCATCGCGTTCACCGTGAAGTCACGACGTACGAGGTCCTGCTCGATGGAGTCCCCGTACGACACCTCGGGCTTGCGCGAGGTCCTGTCGTACGCCTCGGAGCGGTAGGTGGTGACCTCGATCTGGAAGCTCTGCTCCACGTCGCCGACGCGCGCCTCCTTGCGGCAGCCGACCGTGCCGAAGGCGATCCCGACGTCCCACACCGCGTCCGCCCACGGCCTGACGATCTTGAGGATGTCCTGCGGTCGCGCGTCGGTCGTGAAATCCAGGTCGTTGCCGAGCCGGCCGAGGAGGGCGTCCCGGACGGACCCGCCCACCAGGGCAAGCGAGAAGCCGGCCTCCTGGAAGCGGCGCGCCAAGGCGTCGGCGACGGGGGAGACCCGCAGCAGTTCGCTGACCGCGCGGCTCTGCACCTGGTTCAGTGCTCTGGGATTGTCTTCGTTGGCGTTCGGCACAACAGGAAAGCCTACGGTCCCTTCGGAGCGGCCCGCCGCTCCCCTCGCATTCGTGAGACCCTTCCGATCTCGTGGAGCGGTCCGCAGCACTTCACCACAGCGCCCCTCGTTACCATGCGTGGACGCAGCGAACGACAGACCACCAGCGGCAAACAACAAGGACGAGGACGGGCGAGCGCGTGGCCGATGCGGGGCACTTCCGGGGGACGGGCAGCGGCGCTGCCCGTCGGTGGTTGCGGCGCGCGGGATCCCTGGTCGCGGGCGCACCCCTGCTGGCCGGCCTGGTGGCCACCGCGGCGCCGGAGGCGCAGGCCGCGCCGCACACGACAGCCGTGGGGGCCTCCGTGTCGAAGAAGGCGGCGTCGGACAGCCCCGTGGCCGTGGCGCTCAACACCCTCTCGCCGAGTGCACCCGTAAAAGGTGACACGCTCACCGTCTCAGGCACCGTGACCAACAGGTCCGACCACGCGATCACGAACGCGGACGTCGATCTGCGCGTCGGCCCCCGCCTCGCGGGGCGCGGCGCCATCGACGACGCCACCCGGAACGCCACGAACACGAACGTGCAGGTCGCACCGCTGGGCGGCAAGTACCGGGTGAAGATCTCCCGCCTTGCCGCGAAGACACACCAGGACTTCGCCCTCTCGGTCCCGGTGAGCGACCTGGGTCTGCAGGATGATGGCGTCTATCAGCTCGGCGTCTCCCTGTCGGGGCAGACCTCCCAGGAGCCGTGGGACCACGTCCTGGGGATACAGCGCACGTTCCTGCCGTGGCAGCCCGAGCCCACCGACAAGAAGACGCAGCTCACGTTCCTGTGGCCGCTGATCTCGAAGGTGCACCTGTCGGCGCGTACCGGGTCCGACGAGCAGCAGACGCCCATCTTCGACAACGACGATCTCGCTGCCGACCTGGCGCCCGGTGGCCGGCTCCAGCAGATGGTCTCCCTGGGCAGCCAGCTGCCCGTCACCTGGGTGATCGACCCCGACCTGCTGGCCACTGTCGACGCGATGACGCACAAGTACAGCATCAAGAAGGGGAACACCACCGTCCCCGGCAAGAACCAGGCGCTCGCCAACCAGTGGCTGAACTCGCTGGAGAAGGCTGTGAAGAATCATCCGGTCGTCGCGCTGCCGTTCGCGGACCCCGATCTGGCGTCCCTCGCGCACGCCGGGCGGAGCGTCTCCGGCAGCCTCAGCCACCTCCAGCCGGCCACCCAGGTCGCCAGGACCACCGTCGACACGATCCTCCACGTGACGCCGTCCACGGACTTCGCGTGGCCGATCGACGGCGCCATCGACCCCTCGATCGTGGACGTGGCGACCTCCGCGGGCGCGGACAAGGTCATCACCCGCAGCGACAGCCTCGGCGACAACCTGCCCTACACGCCGACGGCGGCCCGACCCATCGGCGGCGGGACCACGGCGATCGTGGCGGACAGCCGGCTCTCCACCGCCTTCGATGGCGACCTGACGACGGCTGCCTCCTCCACGCTCGCGGAACAGCAGTTCCTCGCGCAGACGCTCGCCCTGACGCGTCAGGTGCCGAACAAGGAGCGCAGCATCGTCGTCGCCCCGCAGCGCATGCCCGACGCCGGCCAGGTGCAGGCGATGGCGGCAGCGCTGCACGGGCTGGACTCCGAGCGCTGGACCGAGTCGCAGAACCTGACACAGGCGGCGTCCGCCACCCCGGATCCCCACGCGAACACGAACGTCCCGCGGGCCTCGCACTACCCGCGCGGCCTCCGCCGCAAGGAACTGCCCGTCTCGGCCTTCCAGGACATCAAGGACACCCAGGACCTGCTGACCAGGTTCACCGACATCCTCAGCGCTCCCGACCGGGTGGAGGCGCCGTTCGCGAACGCCCAGGAACGGTCGATGTCGACGTCCTGGCGTGGCGACGCCGCCGCCGCGGCCGCCTACCGGAGCACGGTCAGGACCTACCTGAAGGGACTGAAGGACGAGGTCCGGCTCGTGCCGAAGTCCGACCTGACGCTGTCGGGGCGCAGCGCGACCATCCCCGTGACGGTCCAGAACAAGCTCCTCCAGGACGCCCAGCACCTCGTGCTGCGCCTGACCTCCAGCAAGCCCACACGCCTCAAGCTCGACGACGGCAAGGCCGTGGCCGAGCAGCCCATCAAGGTCGGCGGCGGTCACAGCCAGTCCGTGAAGTTCTCTGGCACCGGCAACGCCAACGGTCCGGTCGAGCTGACGGCACAGCTGTTCACCGAGGACGGCCATCCCTACAGCCAGAAGATGACCTTCGAGGTCAAGGTCTCGGAGATCACCCCCACGGCCATGCTCGTCATCGCAAGCGGCGTCCTGCTGCTCGTCCTCGCGGGCGTCAAGATGTACAGCCGCCGCAAGCGTGCGGCTGCCCGCCGTGCGGCCGCCGCGGGCCATGGCGACGACGGTCAGGACCCGGGCGCGGGGGGCGTGCGCGACAACGGCTCCGGTGACGGGCAGCCGAGTGACCCCGCGGTGGACACCGGACCGGAAAACCCGGCACCGTCGGGCCCGGGTGAGAAGGTGGACCGTTGAGCGAATGTCGTGGCCGGTCGGCCGGGGACGATGAGGTGGGGTAACCATGAACGCGCCGTACGACGGTGACCGCGGCCCGGGAACGGGCGGCGATCCCGCAGGGCAGGCCCCCTCACCACCGCCTGCCCAGCACAACCCGTATGCCCAGGACCCGTACACGCAGGACGGCTACAACCAGGACGGCTACACGCAGGACGCATACCGCCGGGACGGGTACGCGCAGGACCCTCACGCCGACGCCCAGCAGCAGCCGCCCACGCCGTACGACCAGCAGCACGCGCAGCAACAACAGCAGGCCCAGAACCCTTACGCGAGGGACCCGTACGTCCAGGAGGCGTACCAGCAGGACCCGTACTGGGCGCAGGGACAGTCATCGCAGGATCCGGTGACCGACGCGCTCCACGACCGCGCAGCGCACGCCCCGCAGGGGCCACCCGCCCAGACGGCTCCCTACCAGCCGGGCGACTACCAGGACGCGACGCAGCAGTTCTACCAGCAGCCGCAGCAAGCCCAGCCGGCGCAACAGCCTCAGCAGCACTACGGACCCGACCCGAGGATTTGGGCCCAGTCCCCGCCGCCGGGGCCCGCGGGCCCCGGCCGGCGTCCCGGCGCCAGCGACCCGGGGACGGCCCAGTTCACCGGCGTCGACGACCTCGTGACCCGCGCGGGCACGGAACCCCAGCAGAACGACGCGTTCGCCCACCTGTACCGGGACCAGCACGCCGGCGGGCAGCTCCAGCCCGCAGAGCCCGAACCGGAGCCGGAGACCGCCCCGGCGAAGCCCGCGAAGGCGGGCAGCAAGGCGAGCGGCCTCCTCAAGTCGAGCGCCGTGATGGCCGCCGGCACCATCGTGTCGCGTCTCACCGGCTTCCTGCGCACGCTCGTCATGGCCGCCGCGATCGGCGTCGGCACGCTCAACGACACGTACCAGGTGGCCAACACCCTCCCCACCATGATCTATGTGCTCGTGGGCGGCGGTGCGCTCAACGCGGTGTTCATCCCGCAGCTCGTGAGAGCGATGAAGAACGACGACGACGGTGGCGAGGCCTACGCGAACCGCCTGCTGACCCTGGTCGTCGTCCTGCTCGCCGGTGTGACGACCATCTGCGTGCTCGGCGCGCCGTTGCTCATCCGCGTGATGTCGCCGACGTACGTCAGCCACCCGGACACCAACGCGGTGGCCATCGCCTTCGCCCGCTACTGCCTGCCCACCATGTTCTTCATGGGCGTGCACGTGGTGATGGGTCAGATCCTCAACGCTCGCGGACGCTTCGGCGCGATGATGTGGACACCGGTCCTCAACAACATCATCGTCATCTCCACCTTCGGCGCCTTCATCTGGGCCTACGGCACGGCCGGCCACTCCGGCGTGGCGCCCTCGAACATCTCGCCCGAGGGCGTACGCCTCCTCGGCATCGGCACGCTGCTCGGCCTGACCGTGCAGGCGCTCTCGATGATTCCGTACCTGCGGCAGGCGGGCTTCAAGATCCGCCTCCGGTTCGACTGGCGCGGCCACGGCCTCGGCAAGGCGGCGGGCCTCGCCAAGTGGACGTTCTTCTTCGTCCTCGCCAACCAGTTGGGCCTCATCGTCGTGACAGAACTGGCCACCTGGGCCGGAACGCTCGCCGAGAAGCAGGGCCAGTCCGGCACTGGCATCGCCGGTTACAACAACGCCCTGCTGCTGTGGCAGATGCCGCAGGCCATCATCACGGTGTCCATCATGACGGCGGTGCTCCCCCGGATCGCCCGCTCGGCGGCCGACGGTGACACCGGTGCCGTGCGCGACGACATCTCCTACGGCCTGCGTACGTCGGCCGTCGCCATCGTGCCGTGCGCCTTCGCGTTCGTGGCCCTCGGCGTGCCGCTCGCGAGCCTGCTCTACGCGGCCGCCGACGCCGACGGCGCACGGAACATCGGCTTCATCCTGATGGCGTTCGGCCTCGGTCTCATTCCGTACTCCGTGCAGTACGTGGTCCTGCGCGGCTTCTACGCGTACGAGGACACGCGGACCCCCTTCTACAACACGGTGATCGTCGCGGCGGTCAACGCCGCCGCGTCGGGCGCCTGCGCCCTGGTCCTTCCGCACCGCTGGGCCGTGGTGGGCATGGCGGGCTCGTACGGCCTCGCCTACGCCGTGGGTGTCGGTGTGGCCTGGCGGAGACTCAAGAAGCGCATGGGCGGCGATCTCGACGGCAGCCGTGTGGTGCGTACGTACGCCCGGCTGTGCATGTCCGCGATTCCCGCGGCGGTCGTCGCGGGTATCGCGGGATTCGGCCTGCTGCACGTGATCGGCGACGGCGCCGCGGGCGCGTTCGCGGCCCTGCTCGTCGGCGGCGTGCTGATGTTGGCCATTTTCTACGTCGCGGCCAAGAAGATGCGGATCGAGGAACTGAACGGCATGGTCGGAATGGTGCGCGGGCGGCTCGGGCGGTAGGCGGGCCGGGCCTGGCACAACCATCGCCCGCGTCCGTGTGTCGTGCATAGGGCCGGACTGTGGGCACAATTGGCTTGGCTGTTGGATAGTGCGCAACGGATGGGGAGGCAGGAGCGACGGTGGCGGAACGTAGCACGGCTGCCGTCGACGTGGCCGACAACAGCGGTGATGAACCGCTGGCCGCCAAGAAGGATACGGCGGAAGAGGCCACGACCGACGGGGTGGCGGAAGCCCAGGACACCGCGGAGCAGTCCGCGCCTGAGGACGCGACTGACACGAGCGACGAGCCCGAGGACACCGAGAAGGCTCTCGCGACGCCGGAGCTGCACAGTGGCCACAAGCTGGCGAGACGCTACCGCCTGGAGGAGTGCGTCACCCGTCTGGACGGATTCAGCAGCTGGCGTGCCGTCGACGAGAAGCTGCGCCGCGCGGTCGGGGTGCACATCCTGCCCGCCGAACACCCCCGCGCCCGCTCCGTGCTGGCAGCCGCCCGCTCCTCCGCCCTGATCGCCGACCCCCGTTTCGTGCAGGTCCTCGACGCGGTCGAGGAGAACGACCTGGTCTACGTCGTCCACGAATGGCTCCCTGACGCGGTGGAACTCACCGCACTGCTCGCCTCCGCGCCGCTCGAGGCGCACGACGCCTATCAGCTGGTCAGCCAGGTCTCGCAGGCGATGGCCGCGGCGCACCGCGAAGGGCTTTCGCACCTGCGGCTCACGCCCAGTGCCGTGCTCAGGACCTCCGGCGGCCAGTACCGCATCCGCGGTCTCGGTGTGAACGCGGCGCTGCGCGGCATCACCGCGGAGCGTCCCCAGCGTGCCGACACGGAGGCCATCGGCGCGCTGCTGTACGCCTCGCTGACCCAGCGCTGGCCGTACGAGACCGATGCCTACGGCCTCACGGGGCTGCCGAAGGGCGTCGGGCTGATCCCGCCCGACCAGGTGCGTGCCGGCATCCACCGGGGGCTGTCCGAGCTCGCCATGCGTGCTCTGGCGAACGACGGCGCCACCGCGTCCCGCCAGGATCCGCCCTGCACGACCCCGGACGAACTGGCCAAGGCCGTTGCCGAGATGCCCCGCATCCGGCCGCCCGAGCCCTCGTTCACCGCGCCCCCCGACTACCAGCGCACCACGTACCAGCAGGGCAACTACGGCACGCCGCAGCCGGGTCCGCGGAACACGGTGGTCACGCCTCCGGTGGTGCCGCCGCCCCCGCTCCAGACACCGCCGGGCAGGCTCCTGAAGTGGGTGGTCTCGGCCCTCGTGATCGTGGCGCTTGGCCTGGGCAGCTGGCAGGTCGCCGACCACGTGCTGAACAGCCATGACAGCAAGGACACGCCGACCCCGTCGAAGGTCACCAACGACGGCGGCGACAAGGCGGCGTCGCAGCCCCGCCCCATCGCCATCTCCGGGGCGCACGACTTCGATCCGGCGCCGGGCGACGGGTCGGAGAACCCGGAGGACGTGCCCAAGGCGATCGACAACGATCCCTCCACGGCGTGGGAGACGAAGCGGTACATCGGCGAGCCGACCTTCGGCAACCTGAAGCCGGGCGTCGGCCTCGTCCTGGACCTCGGCAAGGCGCAGACGGTCGGCTCCGTCACCGTCGACTTCGTAGGCAGCACGTCCGTGGAGCTCAGGGCCGCGTCGCCGGACGCCGCGTCCGAGCCCACGAGTGTCGACGACTTCACGAAGATTGCCGAGGGAACGGGTAAGGAAGTACAGCTGAAGCCGTCCAAGCCGGTGAAGTCGCGGTACGTTCTGGTCTGGCTGACCAAACTGCCGTCGGCAGGCGACGGCGGTTACCGGGGCAAGGTCTCGGAGATCCGGGTCACCAGCTGACGGGACCAGGGGAGGGGCTCACCGTTGGACGAAGCCGCACTCGCCGGCGCGAGCGATCAGGATCTCCTGTCCGCGCACGTCGCCGGCGACCCGGACGCCTTCGGTGAGCTGGTCAGGCGCCACCGCGATCGGCTGTGGGCCGTCGCCGTGCGCACGCTGGGCGATCGGGAGGAAGCGGCGGACGCCGTGCAGGACGCCCTGGTGTCCGCCTTCCGCGCCGCCCACACCTTCCGTGGGCAGTCCGCCGTCACCACATGGCTGCACCGCATCACCGTGAACGCCTGCATCGACCGGACCAGGAAGGCGGCCAGCCGCCGCAGCACGCCCGTGAACGACACGGAGCGGATGGAGCAGCTGCTCGAGCCGCATGAATCGGCCGAGGAGCCCGCGGAGCGCCAGGACCTCCACCGTGAACTCCTGGCCGCGCTGGCCAAGCTCCCCGTCGACCAGCGAGCGGCCCTGGTCCTGGTGGACATGCAGGGATACCCCGTCGCGGAGGCCGCGAGAGTCCTCGGAGTGCCGGGCGGCACGGTCAAGAGCCGGTGCGCACGGGGGCGGGCCAGACTGGTCCCGCTCCTGGCTCATCTGCGGGGCGACGCCGAGGGTGGCGCCCCGATGCGTGAGGGAAGGAACCGGACGCCGGGGACATCCGTCCCACCGGCAACGGGGCAGAGCTCTACGGAACCAGGCGATCCGGCAGCGGTGAAGGGCGGAGGTGGGCGCGCGTGACTTCCCCGTCCGAAACGGACCAGCACCCGGACGTGTCCGAGATCTCGGAGTTCACCGAAGGCCTCCTGTCGTCGCCCCGCGCTGCGGAGCTACGTGCCCATCTCGACACCTGTGCCCTGTGCGCGGACGTGCGGCAGTCCCTCACGGAGATCAGGGACCTGCTCGGGGCGCTGCCTGAGCCACCGCGCATGGACGAGGACGCCGCCGCACGCATCGACGCGGCCCTGGCGGCCGAAGCGCTTCTGGGTTCCTCCGTGGCCGACGACGCCTCCTTGGTGCCGCAGGTATCGGTCGTTCCTGTCCCCGGCCCCTCTCCGTCCGCGGAGTCGGACGGTGTACTGGAGCAGTCGCGTGTTTCACGTGAAACATCGCGCCTCTCGCGAGCCCCCGGCGGGCCTCCGCGCTCCACGACCGGCCCCGGACGAGCCCGCGCCCCGCGACGCCGCCGTGGCGCCGCGATCATCGGAGCCACCCTCGGTGCCGCCGTCATCGGTGCGGGGGTCTTCCTCCTTCAGCCGTCGGACGCGAGCGGCGACAACACGGCCGCAGCACAGACGACGACCTCCCCCCGCATCACGGCCACCGCGACGACAGAGGACGAGTTCTCCGGCCGCCCGCTGGAGACCAGCGTCAACACGCTCCTGGCCACCAAGACCAGCAGCGCTCCCCGCGCGAACCCCAACGCACGTACCGCCTCCGCGAACCCGGGCACCATGACCGATCAGCCGATGCTGGGTACCGCACCTCCGGTGCCGCTCTGCGTTCGCCAGGGGACCGGTCGCTCGGAGGCGATTCTCGGCGCCGAGCAGGGAACGTACCGTGGGACCCCGGCCTATCTGCTCGTCCTGGCGAATCCGGCGGACGAATCGAAGGTGCGGGTCTACGTCATCGACTCCACATGCGTGGGATCGGTTCCCGCCGTCAAGGGGAAGACGCTGTTCACGGAGACCTATCCTCGCCGGTGACCGCGGCCCCTTCTCGTGCCGACGGCCCCCGGGAATGTACGGCCCGTAGGATCCGTTGCGTGGGATGACAGTCGTCGTACTGGTCCCGAAGAGGCAGTCCCCAGAGACGAGGAAAAACCCGTGAGCGACGTCCGTAACGTGATCATCATCGGCTCCGGGCCGGCCGGCTACACCGCCGCGCTGTACACCGCGCGTGCGTCGTTGAAGCCGCTGGTCTTCGAGGGTGCCGTCACCGCTGGTGGTGCGCTGATGAACACCACCGAGGTGGAGAACTTCCCGGGCTTCCAGGACGGAATCGTCGGCCCGGAGCTCATGGACAACATGAGGGCTCAGGCCGAGCGCTTCGGCGCGGAGCTCGTCCCGGACGATGTGATCGAGGTCGACCTCACCGGCGACATCAAGACCGTCACGGACACCGCGGGCACGGTCCACCGCGCCAAGACCGTGATCGTCGCCACCGGGTCCGCGTACCGCAAGCTGGGGCTCCCCCGCGAGGACCAGCTCTCCGGTCGCGGTGTCTCCTGGTGTGCCACCTGTGACGGTTTCTTCTTCAAGGACCAGGACATCGTCGTGGTCGGTGGTGGCGACACCGCCATGGAGGAGGCCACCTTCCTGTCGCGGTTCGCCAAGTCCGTCACGATCGTCCACCGCCGTGACACGCTCCGTGCCTCCAAGGCGATGCAGGACCGCGCCTTCGCGGACCCGAAGATCTCCTTCGCCTGGAACAAGGAAGTCGCGGAGATCCACGGCGACCCGAAGCTCAGCGGCCTGACCCTGCGCGACACCCAGACCGGCGAGACGTCCGAGCTGGCCGTGACGGGGCTGTTCATCGCGGTCGGCCACGACCCGCGGACCGAGCTGTTCAAGGGCCAGCTGGACCTGGACGACGAGGGCTACCTGAAGGTCGACGCACCGACGACCCGGACCGGTGTCACCGGTGTCTTCGGAGCGGGCGACGTCGTCGACCACACCTACCGGCAGGCGATCACCGCCGCGGGCACCGGCTGCTCCGCGGCGCTGGACGCCGAGCGCTACCTCGCCGCCCTGAACGACAGCGAGACGGTCCCCGAGCCGGAGAAGACCGCCACGGTCTGAGAAGACCATCACGGTCCGAACCGCCGAGCTACCCACCCATCGAATGAAGGAGGCCGCCATGGCCGGCGACCTGAAGCACGTAACCGACGACACCTTCGACGAGGACGTTCTCAAGAGCGACAAGCCCGTCCTGGTCGACTTCTGGGCCGAGTGGTGCGGCCCGTGCCGCCAGATCGCTCCGTCTCTGGAGGCCATCGCCGCTGAGCACGGTGACAAGATCCAGGTGGTCAAGCTCAACATCGACGAGAACCCGACCACGGCTGCCAAGTACGGCGTCATGTCGATCCCCACGCTGAACGTCTACCAGGGCGGCGAGGTCGCCAAGACCATCGTCGGCGCGAAGCCCAAGGCGGCGCTCGTGCGTGACCTGGACGACTTCATCGGCTAGTCGATCGAGATGTTTCACGTGAAACGGGCCCGTCTCCCCGGCAGGGGAGGCGGGCCCGTTTCACAGGGGCCGAAGCGCCGGTTCCTTCTGCACGGCTCCGAGGAGCCGGTCCAGTGCCATTTCCACGTCCCCCTTCCATGAGAGCGTGGAGCGCAGCTCCAGTCTCAGACGGGGGTACGCCGGATGGGAGCGCACGGTCTTGAACCCCACTGACAGCAGATGGTCGGCGGGGAGGACACAGGCCGGCTCCTTCCAGTGGGCATCACCGAAGGCCTCGATCGCCTTGAAGTCTCGGCGCAGCAGGTCCTTGGCGACGGCCTGGACCATGACGCGGCCAAGCCCTTGGCCCTGGTACGCAGGCAGGACCGAGGCCGTCATCAGCTGGACCGCGTCGGGGGAGACCGGACTCGTGGGGAAGGCCGTGGAGCGTGGCACGTAGGCCGGAGGCGCATACAGCACGAACCCGGCCGGCACCTCGTCGACGTAGACGAGACGCCCGCAGGAGCCCCACTCCAGCAGGACCGACGAGATCCAGGCTTCCTTCTCGTTCGCCGACCGGCCCGCCCGCTCGGCGGCGTCGCCACGGACGGGGTCGAGCTCCCAGAACACGCACGCCCGGCAACGGTGGGGAAGGTCGGGGAGGTTGTCCAGTGTGAGCGGCACGAGCCGACGTCCCATGAAGCCGTTCCTCACTTCCTCGCCTCACACGCCCAGGCCACTGCTCGCATCGTATCCACAGGCCTGCGCCTGACACACCGAGAGCGGGCAAAGAGGGCGGGCCGTGTCTCCGGCACCCGGAGACACGGCCCGCCCTCGTACGGCAGCGTGACGATCAGCCCTCGGTCTGCTCCTCGGATCCCCCGCCCTGCCCGCGGTCCATGACGCGCCCCTCGCCAGGAGCGAGCGTGCCGAGAATGCGCTCCAAGTCGTCCATGGAGGCGAACTCGACCACGATCTTCCCCTTCTTCTGCCCGAGGTCGACCTTCACCCGGGTCTCGAAGCGGTCCGAAAGCCGGGACGCCAACTCCGTCAGTGCGGGCGACACCCTCGCCCCCGCGCGAGGGCTCTTCGTCTTGGTGGCGCTCTTGGGCTCGGCCGACATCAACTGGACGATCTCTTCGACCGCGCGCACCGACAGGCCCTCGGCCACGATGCGGTGTGCCAGTCGGTCCTGCTCCTCGGAATCCTCCACCGACAGCAGCGCCCTCGCATGGCCGGCCGACAGTACGCCGGCCGCGACCCTGCGCTGGACCGAAGGCGACAGCCGCAGCAGGCGCAGCGTGTTGGACACCTGCGGTCGCGAGCGGCCGATCCGGTCTGCGAGCTGGTCGTGCGTGCAGTGGAAGTCCTTGAGCAACTGGTCGTAGGCCGCGGCCTCTTCCAGCGGATTCAGCTGGGCGCGGTGCAGGTTCTCGAGCAGGGCGTCCAGCAGGAGCTTCTCGTCGTCGGTGGCCCGTACGATCGCCGGGATGCGCTCGAGTCCGGCCTCGCGGCACGCACGCCAGCGTCGCTCACCCATGATCAGCTCGTAACGCTCCGGGCTGATCTGCCGCACGACGACCGGCTGCAGGAGCCCGACCTCCTTGATGGAGGTCACCAACTCGGAGAGCGCGTCCTCGTCGAAGACCTCACGGGGCTGGCGAGGGTTCGGCGTAATGAAGTCGATGGGGACCTCGGCGAAGTGCGCACCCGCCACCATGGCCGGGGGCTCCGCCGCCTGCGGCTGCTCCGGGATGGGCCGTTCGCCGGACGGCTGCGTCTCGGGAGACGTGGCCGCCTGCGGAAGTGCCGTCACCTTGGCCGCGGCCACACCTCGTTCGGCGGTGAGCACCCCGGACGTTCCCGCCGATGCGGACTCGCCGGCCGCCGGTGCCGGCTCCTGCGGGGCAGCGGGAATCAGCGCACCGAGCCCACGTCCCAGCCCCCTACGTCGCTCGCTCACTGGATGCCCTCCGACATGTTCTGCTGGTTGTTCTGACCGCCCTGATGGGCGTTCTGACCGTCGTAGCGGATCCCGACCCCGCGCAGCGCGATCTCGCGCGCAGCTTCGAGGTATGAGAGGGAACCGCTCGATCCGGGATCATAGGTCAGCACGGTCTGGCCGTAGCTGGGCGCCTCCGAAATTCGCACGGAGCGGGGGATGCTCGTGCGGAGCACCTCTTCACCGAAGTGACTGCGCACCTCGTCCGCCACCTGCGAAGCCAGCCGTGTCCTGCCGTCGTACATCGTCAGCAGGATCGTGGAGACATGCAGATCGGGATTGAGGTGGCCGCGCACCAGGTCCACATTGCGCAGCAGTTGCCCCAGCCCCTCCAACGCGTAGTACTCGCACTGGATGGGGATCAGCACCTCGGCGCCCGCAACGAGCGCGTTCACGGTGAGCAGGCCCAGGGATGGCGGGCAATCGATCAGGACATAGTCCAGCGGTTGCTCGTAGGCCGTGATCGCTCGCTGGAGCCGGCTCTCCCGGGCGACCAGCGACACCAACTCGATCTCCGCACCGGCGAGATCGATGGTCGCCGGGGCACAGAACAGCCCCTCCACATCGGGGACCGGCTGGACGACATCGGAGAGCGGCTTGGACTCCACCAGCACGTCGTAGATGGACGGCACCTCGGCGTGGTGATCGACACCCAGCGCGGTGGACGCGTTGCCCTGCGGGTCGAGGTCGACCACCAGGACCCTCGCACCGTGCAGCGCAAGGGAAGCGGCCAGGTTCACCGTGGTCGTGGTCTTCCCGACGCCGCCCTTCTGGTTGGCGACCACCATGACACGCGTCTGCTCGGGGCGTGGGAGCCCCTCACCGGCGCGGCCCAGTGCCTCCACGGCAAGCTGCGCAGCTCTGCCGATGGGGGTGTCGTCCATTGGGGGCGGTGTTTCACGTGAAACATCGTCTCCCAGGGACTCGGTACGGGGACCGGGGACCGGATCGGCCATCGGTCCCGCGATGTTGGCGTCGGACCGCAAGGATTCACTCTCCTCGACTTCAGACTCGCAATGAACAGAGCCTGCCATGCTTTGGGGGTCGCGAACCAGCGAGGCCCTGCGTTCTGTGGACGAAACCGCCTTTGTGGACAACTCCGTGGACCGTCCGAGGGGTTTACGGACTCGCGGTGTGGTGGCCGCGCGCCCACGGTCGATGATTCCTTGAAGCAGTGAGCGACGTTTCACGTGAAACACGATGCACGCGCTGCCGGATCAGATCGCCCCGACACTCCGGGGCGTTACGACACGCCGTCATTTATGGAGCATCAGGCACATAAGCCTCATGCCGGGCCTTTCGACTGGATCGGGGACGTCAGCGGCGCCGACGCGTCCGTCCCGTACGGGCGGCCTTGGCACGCTTGGCCGCGAACCGGACACCGCCAGGCGACTCGCCCACCTCGACGCGCACCACGGTGGCCTGGGGATCGACCACGCCCTCCCCGACGCGCAGTACCGAGGTGGAGACCACGCCCAGCTTTCCCAGGGCGGCCCTGGCGCTCTTGAGCTCCTCTTCGGCGGTGTCGCCCTTGAGAGCCAGCATCTCGCCGTAGGGCCGCAGCAGTGGCACGCCCCAGCCGGCGAGGCGGTCGAGGGGCGCCACGGCCCGTGCGGTCACCACGTGGACGGGCTGGACCTTGCCCAGCACCTCCTCGGCGCGTCCGCGTTCGACCGTCACATGGTCGAGCCCGAGCAGCTCGACGACCTCCTGGAGGAAGTTCGTCCGTCTCAGCAGCGGCTCGAGGAGCGTGATCTTCAGGTCCCTGCGTACGAGCGCGAGCGGGATGCCCGGCAGCCCCGCGCCCGACCCGACGTCGCACACCATGACACCCTCGGGGACGACCTCCGAGAGAACGGCGCAGTTCAGCAGGTGCCGCTCCCACAGGCGCGGCACCTCGCGGGGGCCGATGAGGCCCCGCTTGACCCCCGCGTCAGCAAGCAGCTCCGCATACCGGACCGCCTCAGGGAAGTACTCGCCGAAAACCGTCCGCGCCCCCTCCGGGGCTGGGGGAAGCTCAGCCGCCTCCGTCACGGGAACCGTCCTTCCATACCGGGCCACCACGCGGCGGCTCACCTTCAGAGGCTGACAAACAGCGGCCCCGTCTGCGAACAGACGGGGCCGGCACGCACAGGATCCGATCAGGGGATCCGGTCGGAGGATCCGGTCAAGGTATCCGGTCAGGCAGGAAGGACCACGACGAACCGCTGCGGCTCCTCGCCCTCGGACTCGCTGCGCAGGCCGGCGGCCGCGACCGCGTCATGCACGACTTTGCGCTCGAAGGGGGTCATCGGGTCCAGTTTCACGGACTCGCCGGTCTTCTTCACCTCGTCCGCCGTCTTGGCGCCCAGCTCCGCGAGCTCCGCGCGCTTCTTCGCGCGGAAGCCGGCGATGTCCAGCATCAGCCGGGAGCGGTCGCCGGTCTCGCGGTGCACCGCCAGCCGTGTCAGCTCCTGGAGCGCCTCCAGCACCTCGCCGTCGCGGCCGACCAGCTTCTGAAGGTCCCGGCCGCCGGCGTCGCTGATGATCGACACCGCGGCACGGTCCGCCTCGACGTCCATGTCGATGTCGCCGTCGAGATCGGCGATGTCGAGGAGCTCCTCGAGGTAGTCGGCCGCGATCTCACCCTCCTGCTCCAGGTGGGACAGGGCGTCGCCGCTCTCGGCTGCACCCTCGGTGGCGGCAACGGTTCCTTCCGTCACGGATGGACTCCTTCTTCACTTCTTGGAGGGGTGCTTGGGCCGCTGCTGGCCCTTGCGCTGCCCCGACTTCGCCTGGCCTGACCGCGCGGCGGCGGGCTTGCCTGAGGCCTTGGACCTGGCGGGCTGCTGCCCCTGTTGCTTCCCCTGCTGACCGGACTTCGCCTGGCCGGACTTCGCCTGGCCGCCGTGCTTGGCAGACGTCTGCTTGGACGGGGCCTGCTTGGCCGGAGCCTGCTTCGACGAGCCCTGCTTCTTCGGCTGCTCGCCGCCCTTCTCCAGGGTGGTGGGCTCGGCGGCCTGGGCCTCCGCCTCCGTCTCGGTCTCGGTCTCGGCGACCGCGGTGTGCGTGGTCGCGATGCCGGACGCCTGCCGCTGCGACTTGCTCTGCCGCTTGGGCTGCTGCCGCCGCGCCTGGCCGCCGCCGACGCCTGCCTCGGCCGCGACCGTTTCGCTCTTCACCAGCGAACCGTCGGCCTGCGGCGCGAGCCCCGCCTTGGCGAGCCCGGTCACGAACTTGCGCTCGTTGTCGTTGCGGTCGGGACCCTTGCCGACGATCGTCGCGATCATCTTCCGCTTGCGGCGCGAACGGACCTGCCCGTGGGTGGTGGCCGTCTTCAGCAGCCGCTGGAGGAAGGCGTCCTGCGCCTTGCTGCCCGGCGTCGGGTTCTGGTTGATCACGTACATCTGCTGACCCATGGTCCACACGTTGGTGGTCAGCCAGTAGACGAGGACACCGACGGGGAAGTTGATGCCCATGCCCATGAAGATCAGCGGGAACACGTACATCAGCATCTTCTGCTGCTGCATGTACGGCGTCTTCACCGTGATGTCGACGTTCTTCGTCATCAGCTGGCGCTGCGTGTAGAACTGCGACGCGGACATCATGAGGATCATGATCCCGGCGACGATCCGCACGGTCGTCAGAGAGGCGCCGAGGGCGGCGACCTTGTCCGCGTTGTCCAGGAACTTGACGGAGAGCGGAGCGCCGAAGATGTGCGCCTTCTGCGCGCTGTCCAGCAGCGAGCTGTTGATGGCGCCGATCTTGGTGTTGTTGGCGATGCCCGCGAGCACGTGGTACAGCGCGAAGAAGAACGGCGACTGCGCGATGATCGGCAGGCACGAGGAGAGCGGGTTGGTGCCCGTCTCCTTGTACAGCTTCATCATCTCTTCGGACTGACGCTGCTTGTCGTTCTTGTAGCGCTCCTGGATCGCCTTCATCTTCGGCTGGAGCACCTGCATGTTCCGCGTCGACTTGATCTGCTTCACGAAGAGCGGGACCAGGCAGATACGGATCAGCACCACGAGGGAGACGATGGACAGTCCCCACGCCCAGCCCGTGTCAGGGCCGAAGATCGCCCCGTACAGCGAGTGGAACTGGACGATCACCCAGGAAACGGGCCAGGTGATGAAGCTGAACAAACTGGCAATCGAGTCGAACATTCAGGCTCCTTGAGCATGGGGCGAGGTCTCTGCGGCCGGACTGGAGGACGGATCCGATCCCGGTCCTCCGGAAGGCACGCCAGTCGCGGAGTGCCCGCTCTTTCTGCGCCACGCGTCACGCAGCAACTCGTGCCACCGCGGTCGCTTCCGCGGCGGTACATGATCCACACCGCCGGGCGACCACGGATTGCACCGCAGAATGCGCCAGGCGGTAAGCGCCGTTCCCTTCACCGCGCCGTGCCGGTCGATCGCCGTGTACCCATAGTGCGAGCACGACGGGTAGTAGCGGCAGACCGGCCCGAGCAAAGGGCTGATCGTCCACTGGTACAGCTTGATCAGCGCAAGCAGTGGATACTTCATCGCGCGCCCCTTCCCAGCAGTCGCTCGAGAGCGGCATCCAGGTCTCGGGCCAGTTGTTCGTGGGACGCGTCACCCGAACCGGGCAACGCACGTACGACAACCAGGCTACCGGGGGGCAGTACGGACAGGCGTTCGCGGACGAGATGGCGCAGCTGCCGCTTCACCCGCGTACGGACGACGGCGCCGCCCACAGCCTTGCTCACGACGAAACCCGCACGCGTCGGGAAAGCACTCTCCCCCGGCGCGTGCGGGTCCGGTTCGCCGCTGCGCATGTGGACGACCAGGAGGGGTCGTCCGGCTCTGCGTCCTCGGCGTACCGCGGCCGCGAATTCTTCGCGCCGCCTCAGCCGATGCTCGGTAGGCAGCACGTCATGACCTGTGCGGAATCAGGCGGACAGACGGGCGCGACCCTTGCCACGGCGGGACGCGAGAATCGCGCGGCCGGCACGGGTACGCATCCGCAGCCTGAACCCGTGGGTCTTGGCGCGACGACGGTTGTTCGGCTGGAAGGTGCGCTTACTCACTCAGGGGCTCCAGAGAATGATGGGTGATGGCGGGCATCGCCTGGCTGTCACCGTGCGCCCACGAGTAGCAGCTCTCGTCACGCCCGTGTGCACCGCTTCTCGATCACAGATCCGTGATCTTTGCCCATCGGAGGCAGGCGGCAGCAGCCATCGACAACTCGACCTGGTCACGGTACGCGGGATTACGCCATCCGGTCAAACCAGCAGTATGCGCACCTCGGCACTGTACACAGCCTGTGGACAACGACTTGAACGACGCGGGTCGCCCTGACTACCGTGACGGGACTCCGGTCGCCTTGTTCCCGGTGTTACCGACCCGTCCCGAGAAGCACACATTCGTGGGACCTGCGAGAGAGCGTGCCCTGTGGCTGACGTACCTGCCGATCTTGCCGCAGTGTGGCCCCGGGTGCTCGAGCAACTCCTGCGGGAGGGCCAGCAGGGTGTCGAGTCCAAGGACAAGCAGTGGATCGAGCGCTGCCAGCCGCTGGCACTCGTCGCGGACACCGCTCTCCTCTCCGTTCCCAACGAGTGGGGCAAGCGCGTACTCGAGGGCAGGCTCGCTCCGCTCATCAGCGAGACCCTGAGCCACGAGTGCGGCAGGCCCATCCGGATCGCCATCACGGTGGACCCGTCGGCCGCCGAGCCGGTCCCCGCCCCCGCGCCGCCCGTGCCGCAGCCGCGCCACGGCTCCTACGAGGACGGCTACGGGCACCGCGCCCAGGACGACGGGCTCCCCTCCGTGCGCCCGGCCTACCCGGAGTACCAGCAGCACCAGCAGCGCCCCGACCCCGGCGTCTGGCCGCGCCCCCAGGAGGAGATGTCCTGGCAGCAGCCGCGCCTCGGGGGATACCAGGACGACCCCTATACGGGCGCGCGCACGCAGCAGCCGGTGCACGACTACCGCAGGCCGGCCGACGAGTACGGCAGGCCTGACGACGACTACGGACGCCAGGACGGACGCCAGGAGGGGGAGTACGGCCGCCCCGACACGGAGTACGGACGGCAGGAGAGCGACTACGGCAGGCCCGACGGTGACTACCGGCGGCCCGACGGCGACTACGGCAGGCCCGAGAACGACTACCGCCCGCCGCACTCCCCGGAGCGTGGCGGCTACGAACCGTCGCGGCCCGATCCGCGCGGACTGCCGGACGCGCACCCGGGCGCCCCGGGCGGCGGCGTCGGGACGGTCACCGCGGAGCGGACCTTCGGGCCGGGCTCGACGCCCTCGGACGCGGG
>NZ_JAGIQL010000113.1 GCF_017813245.1 Streptomyces montanisoli | reverse complement strand
AGGCCCGGCAGACCAGGGGTATCAACATATCTGGCGTTGACTTTTAGCACGCTGTTGAGTTCTCAAGGAACGGACGCTTCCTTCGAAAACCCTCTCAGGTTTCCTCCGGGCGCTTTCCCTTCGGTGTGTTCACTACTTTAGCCGATTCCCCCGCCGACTCATAATCGAGTCATCTGTTCACAATTTCCGGCATGCCGAAAACCGCGCCCGTTGGGGATCGATCGTAGGTAGTGGATGGCCGCTCCCGGGTCTGCCGAACGGCATCTGCCCCGTTTCAGCGGCTCGGACTACGTTACGCACCGGAGGCCGCTGGGTCAAGTCTCGTCAAGACCGCCTCTTCCGCGGCGCGCACCCCGTACGGCCGGGCCGCTGAACCGCAGGGCAGGTCTGTGCGGTGCTGCATGCATACGTGACTCACTGAGCACGTACGTCGTTGTCCCGTCCAGGACGCCGACAAGCAGGAGAGACAGCAGTGCGAGCGATCATCTACGCCCGGCTCAGCCCCACCCCGATAGGCGAGGAGGCCAAGGGAGGGAACCTGGCGCAACAGGTCCAACTGAGCCAGGCACTGTGCGACCGAAACGGCTGGACGGTCATGGAGGTCATCATGGAGAAGGACTCCTCAGCCTCAAGGTTCCGTGTGGTCGACGGCCGCAAGGTTTCGGTTCGCGGTGAGGGCTGGAAACGCGTGGTCGAGCTGGTTCGTACGGGCAAAGCCGATGTTGTCGTAGCCAGACACTACGACCGCCTCTACCGCACTACCCGGGACCTGGTCGAACTGGTCGATCTGGCAGAGGAGACCGGCGTGCACCTGGCGGCCGCACAGGCTGAGGGTGTCTTGGACTTGGCGTCTCCTTCGGGGCGTCTCGCTGCTCGCATCGGTGCTGCGGTGGCCGAGAACGAGACCGAGATGCGTATAGAGCGTCAGATGCTCGGTCATCAGCGGCGCAGGGACTCGGGTAGACCGTTCTGGAGTACGCGGCCCTTCGGTTTCGAACGCGACGGCACGCATCGCGCCGAAGAGGCGGAAGCCCTACGACAGGCGTACCGGGACGTTCTGGCCGGCGTCTCCTTGTGGTCCATAGCCAAGAGCTGGAACGCTCACGGGCTGCTCTCGCCCTACGGCAAGGACTGGCGTAGCTCGAATCTTCGGAGCGTCCTGCTGAAGCCGAGGAACGCGGGCATCCAGACGTACTCCCAGTGGGTCGAGAAGCCGGACGGGCGACGCGTACGGGTAACCGAGGAGACCGGCACGAGCAACTGGAAGCCACTCGTCTCCGAGAGCATGTTCCGTGCTCTGGTGCGCTACCTCAGCGACCCTGAACGCAACATCGGTGGTGGTGGGAGGCGCAAGGCCCTGTTGTCAGGGGTGGTCCGATGCTCCAAGTGCCAGGCCGTCGTTACGCAAGGGTGGAGCCGAAGAAACGCGGCAGGCGAGCGGTACCGCATCTATACCTGTTCGGGTGGCCGGTGCATCACGTGCCCCGCAGACCCGCTCGACTCCTACGTGGTCCGGCAGGTCATCGCCCGGGCGGAGGAGTGGAACAGCACTCCGGCCAGGAACGCCTCAGACGCGCAGCGTGAGACCGAGCTACTGGCCGAAGAATTGGTCATCTCCGAGAGGCGTACCGCCTTGGCCGAGATGTTCGCCGTAGGGGACATCGACGCCTCGACCATGCGCGCCGGTATCGGCAGGTGCGATGCCGACCTGTTGAGGATCCGGACCGCACTTGGGGACCTGACGGCCAAGCAGGTGCGTGTCGACCTGGGAGACATCGAGTACCTGTGGGAGGAACTGGACTACGCAGACCCGGATCGGATCGACTACGCGCGATCGGTCGTCATGCAGGTCTGCGAGCGAGTGGAACTCCTGCCGAGGGGGCGAGGAGTCCGAGAGTTCAAGTCGGATCACTGCCGGATCGCCTTCCGGAACCCGTGGGCCGGCGTGACAGTCGGCTAAGGGTACGACGTCCACCGGAACTGGCGAGCGCACGCACCCAAGGGCAGTACCAAGGCGGGCGCACCGCTGCTCGTCGCGGCTGCGGGCGGCTCAGCTTCCCTCGGAAGGCCTGGCCCGCGGGCTCAGCCGGTACGCCGAGACCGTCGGATCGCCGGCAAGGTAGAAGCGGTGCTCCCAGTCGTGGGCCTTGCTCACGCCCACTCGAGGGCCGACCCGAATGAGTTCGGCGGGCACCGGACCGCCCTGCGACAGCACTACTGAGGCACCTTCCAGCAGGTTCGCTCCGTTGTGCTCCGCCGTGATTCCGAGCGCCTGGCAGAAGTTGCCCGGCCCCCGTGCGAGGCGCGGGGTCTCCACCTTCGCTCCCCGCCTCTGGCGTGCCAGGTCTTCCCCTTCGACGACCCTGCCCGCCCGGATGAGGACGGCCGAGGCGATGCCGTCCGTTCCGGTGACGATGTTGGCGCACCAGTGGAGACCGTGGGACCGGTAGACGTAGAGATGACCCGCGGGCCCGAACATGACGGCGTTGCGAGCCGTCCTGCCCCGGTATGCGTGGGAGGCGGGGTCAGCGGCACCGGAATACGCCTCGGTTTCCGTGATGGAGATACTCACGGTCCCCTCGGAGGTCTCGTGGGTGAGGACGGAACCGAGCAGGTGGGAGGCGACTTCTTCAGCAGGGTGAGCGAGATCCACGGAGTTCATACTGACAGCCTCCGTCAGGCGCAGCTCGTAGCGGTCCCTGGGCGGCCGTCGCAGGACGGTCAGGAACCGGGCCGGGGGCTCGCGCGTATGTAGGGGGCGTACGGCCGTTTCGGGCAACACAAGCAGTAGGGAGTGGAGATGGGCTTCAAGAGGCTGCTCGCCAGCATGGGTGCCGGCGGGGCTTCGGTGGAGACGGAACTCTTCGAGTCGAACGTCGTGCCCGGGGGTGTGGTCCAGGGCGAGGTGCGCGTGCAGGGTGGTTCCGTCAGCCAGGAGATCCAGGGCCTCACGGTCGGGCTACAGGCGCGGGTCGAGGTGGAGGGCCACGACGACCAGGAGTTCAAGCAGAACATCGACTTCACGAAGGAGCGCATCGGCGGCGCGTTCGAGGTGCAGGCGGGTGCTGTGCACACGGTGCCGTTCGGCCTGGAGATCCCGTGGGAGACGCCCGTCTCGACGATCGACGGGCAGGACCTGCGGGGCATGCACATCGGGGTGGTGACCGGGCTGGAGATCGCGCGTGCGCTGGACTCCGGGGATCTGGACCCGATCCACGTGCACCCGCTGCCGGCGCAGCGGGCGATCCTGGACGCGTTCATCCAGCTGGGGTTCCGGTTCAAGGCGGCGGACATGGAGCGCGGGCACATCAGGGGGACGCGTCAGCGGCTGCCGTTCTACCAGGAGATCGAATTCCACTCGCCGTCGCAGTACCAGGGTCTCAACGAGGTGGAGCTGACGTTCGTCGCCGACGACCGTGAGATGGACGTCGTGATGGAGATGGACAAGAAGGACGGTCTGTTCAGCGAGGGTCACGACACGTATCGGTCCTTCACGGTGGGTCTCGACTCGTTCGCGTCGACGGACTGGGCGGCGTATCTGCACGGGTGGCTCGCCGAGGTCGGCGGGCGGCGCAACTGGCTGTGACGGCGGGTCTAGGCTCGGGGCGTACCAAGGGCCGTGAGCGGTCAACGTGCTATTCGGAGGTTCGCAACGTGGCTGAAGGGCAGAGGGCGCCGCTTCCTCACGACTTCCATCCGCAGGTTCCGTCGTTCAGCGTGTCGAGTGACGATGTCGCTCCCGGCGCGGTGCTGAAGGACGCGCAGGTCTACGCGGCGGGCAACACGTCGCCCGGGCTGCGGTGGGAGGGGTTCCCGGCTGAGACGAAGAGTTTCGCCGTGACGTGCTTCGATCCGGACGCGCCGACGGGCAGCGGTTTCTGGCACTGGGTGGTGTTCGACATCCCCGCCTCGGTGACGGAGCTTCCGCCGGGCGCGGGCACCGGTTCGTTCGAGGGCCTGCCCGCGGGTGCCGTCCAGGCGCGCAACGACTACGGGACGCGGGACTTCGGGGGTGCGGCGCCGCCGCCCGGTGATCCGGCGCACCGGTACGTGTTCACGGTGTACGCGGTGGACACGGAGAAGCTGGGTCCTGATGGTGACGCGTCGCCCGCGTTCGTCGGGTTCAATCTGCGGTTCCACACGCTGGGCCGTGGTCAGCTGATCGGCGAGTACGGGGCTCCGGCGGAGAGCTGACCGTTTGCCTGTTGTTTGCCCTGCCCTGGTCTATCGGAGATCGGGGCAGGGCATTTTTATTGTGTTGTCCACCTCGGCGTGCCCGGCCAGAGTTGATCCGAGCCGAAGGGCCCGCCTCGGATGGCTGGGCCGGCGACACGGGAGGTGGGCGGGATGCGGGAGACGCTGGTGCTCAATGCGAGCTTCGAGCCCCTTTCGACGGTGACGCTGCACCGCGCGGTGGTGCTGGTGCTGCAGGACAAGGCCGTGGTGGAGCAGTCGCATCCGCTGCTTCGTGTGCGCGCGGCGGCGCTTGAGCTTCCGGTGCCGAGGGTGATCAGGCTGTGCCGGTATGTGAGGGTGCCGTTTCGAAGACAGGCGCCGTGGTCGCGTCGGGGTGTGCTGGTGCGGGACGGGCACCGGTGCGCGTACTGCGGCAGGCGTGCGTCGACGGTGGACCATGTGACGCCGAGGTCGCGCGGGGGTGCGGACAGCTGGCTGAACACCGTGGCGTCGTGTGCGGAGTGCAATCACCGCAAGGCGGACCGTACGCCGGAGCAGGCGTCGATGCCGTTGCTGCGGGCGCCGTTCACGCCGTCGCCCGCGGACGCGATGCTGTTGTCGTTGCGGTCGGGTGAGCGTTGCGAGTTGCCGGAGTGGCTGGCGGGATCGGCGGGGGCGGTCGGCGCGGCGGGTGTGACGGCCGCGTAGGCCCCTGGGGCGTCGCCGCGCCCCGGGGGCCGCTTCGTCAGCGGAGCAGGAGTTGCACGATGGCGGCGATGCCGACGACGAGGATGACGGCCCGGAGGGCTGTCGGGGGCAGGCGGCGGCCGATCTTCGCGCCGAGTTGGCCGCCGATGGTCGAGCCTGCCGCGATGAGTGCGACGGCTGTCCAGTCGAAGTGTGCGGCGAAGAGGAAGAAGGCGGCGGCCACGGAGTTCACGACCGTGGAGATCACTGTCTTGACGGCGTTGAGGCGCTGCATGGTGTCGTCGAGCAGCATGCCCATGAGGGACAGGTACATGATCCCTTGTGCGGCGGTGAAGTAGCCGCCGTAGACGCTGGCGAGCAGGATGCCGGTGATGAGGGCGGGTCCTGCTTCGCGGCCCGCGGCCTCGGCGCCGCGCTGTGCTCTTTGGCGTTTGACGAGTTCGGCGATGCGGGGCTGGAGTACGACGAGGACGAGGGCGAGGCCGACGAGGACGGGGACGACGGTCTCGAAGGCGGTGGGTGGCAGGACGAGCAGGAGGATCGCGCCGGCGAGGCCGCCGATGAGGGCGACGGCGGAGAGGCGCAGCACGCGGCGGCGCTGGCCGGTGAGTTCGGCGCGGTAGCCGAGGGCGCCGCTGAGGGTGCCGGGCACGAGGCCGAGGGCGTTGGAGACGGTGGCGGTGACCGGGGGTACGCCGGTGGCGAGCAGGACGGGGAACGTGACGAGGGTTCCGGAGCCGACGACGGTGTTGATGGCGCCGGCCCAGACGCCGGCGAAGAGGACGGCGGCCATCTCCCAGATGCTCATGGCCTTTGATCGTGCCTGACGTCCCGCGGGTGGTGGCACGCGGGGGTGGTGTCGGGCGGGGTGGTGTCAGCCGATCGCTTTGCCTCCCTGGTCGGGGCTGGTGCCCTGGCCGGGTACGTGTCCCTGCCCCTGGCCGGCGTTCTTGTCGCCGTTGTTGAAGCCGGGGACGCCGCCGCCGAGGTTGCCGAAGGCACCGCTGAGGCCCTTGAGTGCGTCGCCGATCTCGCTGGGCACGATCCAGAGCTTGTTGGCGTCGCCTTCGGCGATCTTGGGGAGCATCTGGAGGTACTGGTAGGAGAGGAGCTTCTGGTCGGGGTCGCCGGCGTGGATGGATTCGAAGACGGTGCGGATGGCCTGTGCCTCGCCCTCGGCGCGCAGTGCGGCTGCCCTGGCCTCGCCCTCGGCGCGGAGGATGGCGGACTGCTTCTCGCCCTCGGCGGTGAGGATCTGCGACTGCCTGATGCCTTCGGCTGTGAGGATCGCGGCGCGCTTGTCGCGGTCGGCGCGCATCTGCTTCTCCATCGAGTCCTGGATGGAGGTGGGCGGTTCGATGGCCTTGAGCTCGACGCGGTTGACGCGGATGCCCCACTTGCCGGTGGCCTCGTCGAGGACGCCGCGGAGGGCGGCGTTGATCTCCTCGCGTGAGGTGAGGGTGCGTTCGAGGTCCATGCCGCCGATGATGTTGCGCAGGGTGGTGACGGTGAGCTGTTCGATCGCCTGGATGTAGCTGGCGACCTCGTAGGTCGCGGCGCGCGCGTCGGTCACCTGGTAGTAGATGACGGTGTCGATGTTGACGACGAGGTTGTCCTGGGTGATGACGGGCTGCGGCGGGAAGGGGACGACCTGTTCGCGCAGGTCGATGCGGTTGCGGATCGAGTCGATGAACGGGACGACGATGTTGAGTCCCGCGTTGAGGGTGCGGGTGTAGCGGCCGAACCGTTCGACGATGGCCGCGCTGGCCTGGGGGATGACCTGGATCGTCTTGATCAGGGCGATGAAGACGAGCACCACCAGGATGATCAGGACGATGATGATGGCTGACATCGTGTTCCTCAGGCCCTTCGCCGACGTTGGTCCGATGATCGAGTTTCCCAGACTGGCGTTGCGCCCGGGGGGAGTTCGCGCGGGTTGGCCCGGTGGTACCGGACCGTCACATGACGACGGCGGTGGCGCCGTCGATCTCGACCACGTCGACCTCCTGCCCCGGCTCGTAGGTCTGGGTCTTGTCGTAGGCGCGCGCGGACCAGGTCTCGCCGGCGAGCTTGATGCGGCCGCCGCCGCGGTCGACGCGTTGGAGGACGACGGCCTGGCGTCCTTTCAGGGCGTCGACGCCGGTGCGTGCTTCGGGCCGCTGTCTGCTGTGGCGGTTGGCGAGGGGCCGTACGACGGCGATGAGCGCGACGGAGACGGCGGCGAAGACGACGACCTGTGCGACGATCCCGCCGCCGAGGGCCGCCACGACGGCGCCCGCCACCGCTCCCGCTGACAGCATTCCGAACTCGGGCATGGCGGTGATCACCAGCGGTATGCCGAGGCCGACCGCCACTACCAGCCACCACACCCATGCGTCGATATCCACGCGTTCATGGTAGGTCGGTGCCGACGTGTCGGGACAGGGGAACTTCAGGTCTGTTGACGGCGGATCAGTCGGCGCGGTCCCCGGCGTCCGGGGCCGCGGCGTCAGTTGAGGGGCAGTCCGGTCGCGGTCCAGCGCTGGCCATTGCGCTCCACGACGAGCGGCAGGCCGAAGCAGAGGGAGAGGTTGCGGGAGGTCAGCTCGGTCTCCATGGGTCCCGCGGCGAGTACCTTGCCCTGGCGGATCATGAGGACGTGGGTGAAGCCGGGAGGGATCTCCTCGACGTGATGGGTCACCATGATCATGGAGGGGGCGAGGGGGTCGCGGGCGAGGCGGCCGAGCCTGCGGACGAGGTCCTCGCGTCCGCCGAGGTCGAGGCCGGCGGCGGGCTCGTCGAGGAGCAGCAGTTCGGGGTCGGTCATCATGGCGCGGGCGATCAGGGTGCGCTTGCGCTCGCCCTCGGAGAGGGTGCCGAACCTGCGGTCGGTGTACTCGGTCATGCCGAGCCGGTCGAGGAAGGCGAGCGCGCGGTCCTTGTCGATCTCCTCGTAGTCCTCGTTCCATGTCGCCGTCATGCCGTAGGCGGCGGTCAGCACGGTCTGGAGGACGGTCTGGCGCTTGGGGAGCTTCTCCGACATGGCGACGCCCGCCATGCCGATGCGGGGGCGCAGGTCGAACACGTCGACCTTGCCGAGCCGGTCGCCGAGGATGCTCACGGTGCCGCGGGTCGGGAAGAGGTAGCTGGAGGCGACGTTGAGGAGGGTGGTCTTGCCGGCGCCGTTGGGGCCGAGGATGACCCAGCGCTCGCCCTCCTTGATCGACCAGGAGACCTCGTCCAGCAGAGCGCGTCCGTCGCGGACCACGGACACGTCCACCAACTCCAGTACATCGCTCATGAGTGCGTTGTCTCCCCATTGCATTCGTCGTGGACCCCAGGGCGCGCCTGCGGGCGCGGCTCCAGGGAAAACCTACGCCACCGGGCAGGTGATCCGGCTGTGAGGTCCGTTCCCTAGGCTGGGCGCATGCACTCGCAACCACGCTCAGGACGGCTGGCCTCGTGGGGGAACGCCCTGCTGGCCGGACTCGTGTCGCCGGACGATGCCGCTCTCGCCGTCGTGGGCGGCGACGCGGTGCACCGGGTGGCGGGGCTGCCGGGCGAATCGGGCCAGGTCGGGCTGACTCTGGCGCTGGGCAGGCTGCGGGCGCTGGGGGTGACCGGCTACCGGGTGGCGCTGCCCGCCCCCGGGCATCCGCTGGGGCTGAGCGGGCCGCCCGAGTTCAACGAGCGTGCGCTGGAGGCGGAGGAGGCGGTGGTCGCCGTGGGCGCCCCGTACGGCCTGGTGCCGGATGTCACGTCGGCGGGCCCCGAGGGTGACGTGCACGTGGAGGTCGTCTGGCACTGCCTGCCGGTGCGGGAGGGGGTGCCGGCGGACGTGCCGTCGCTCGGCGAGGCGGAGCGTGAGCTCGCCGAGGCGCTGCGGGATGCGACGGAGGTGCTGTCGCGGCTCGATGTGGCGGCGTCGGGGCCGGCGGCGCAGGCGGCGCTCGACGCGTACCGGGCGCGGGCGTCGCACGACGCGTCGCTGCTGGCCCCGGGGTATCCGGCGCGTGCGGCCAGGGTGCTTGAGCTGGCGCGGCGGGTGGGTCTGATGGTGTCGCTGGCGTACGAGAGCGGTGACGGCGCCGCGGTGAGCGCGTCGGCGATGGCGGCGCGGGTCTCGGCGCTGCGGCCGGTGGAGCGGGTGGCGCGGCGGGCGCAGGTCGCGTCGTACAACGCGTATGTGGAGGACCGGGAGCGCCGCTGAGACGCGGCGCCGCGCCGGCCTGTGCGCCCGGGCGTGCGACCGCTTCTTGCCTGACGGCCTGCGGGGCGCTGCTCGGACAGCGCGGGACGCGCGCGGAAGCCCGCCGACTCGATCCCGGGGGCGCGGGCGCGGCCCGGTGCGTGGGCACGCGGGGAGCGCCGAGCGCGCGGAAAGTCGCCGGCTCGATCGTGGAGGCCGGCGCCCTGCCCGGCGACGTCGCGGCCGAGACGCCGATGACGACACCGTTCAACGCCGCCGGCACTCGGTTCGGCGGGTGGACGTGGACGTCACCGGCGCGCGGTGCGGCCGCGCCCCCGGGGCCGTGGCGGGTGCCAGGCGGGCCGGGGGCGCGGGCGCGGGCCGGCGCCGTGCGGGGGCGCCGGTTCGCGGGTGCGTCAGAAGTTGACGCCGTGGTTGCCGAAGGCCGGGTTCAGCAGGCCGATCACGTTGACGGTGTTGCCGACCACGTTGACCGGGACGTCCACCGGCACCTGGACGACGTTGCCCGAGCCGACGCCCGGCGAGTGGACGGCCTGGCCGGCAGCCTGGGCGTGCGCGGGCGCGTGGGCGCCCGTCTCGCACGCGCTCGCGGCGCCCGCGCCCGCCGCGACGATGGAGCCGGCGATCATGGTGAGCGCGGCGGCCCTCTTCAGGTTCTGCATGTCGGGATTCCTCCTCGTACGAAGCCGCGGCGCTGCGCCGTGGCACGCAAGGAGAACGCCCACCCGGTCATACGGATACGCCGAGTGGGTGACATACACCCGACAGTATGAATCTCGGATCAGCGGGTGACGTCGTGCCGGACCGCCCACAGGGCGGCCTGCGTGCGGTCCGCGAGGTCCAGCTTCATCAGGATGTTGGAGACGTGGGTCTTGACGGTCTTCTCGGACAGCACCAGGGCGCGGGCGATCTCCCGGTTGGAGCGTCCGTCGGCGATCAGCGCGAGCACCTCGCGCTCGCGTTCCGTCAGGGAGGTGCCCCTCCCCTGGCCGCTGCCCTGGTCCTCCTGCGCGAGCAGTGCCTGCGCCACCTCGGGCTGCAGCAGCACGTGGCCCGCGTGCACCGAGCGGATCGCGTCGGCCAGCGCCTCCGGGTCGATGTCCTTGTACACGTAGCCGGCCGCCCCGGCGCGCAGCGCGGGGACGACGGTGCGCTGCTCGGTGAAGCTCGTCACGATCAGCACCTTCGCCGGGTTGGCGAGCCCGCCCAGTTTCCGCAGCGCCTCGATGCCGTCGGTGCCCGGCATCTTGATGTCCATCAGCACCACGTCGGGCCGCAGCTCCTCGCTGCGTGCGACGCCCTCCGCGCCGTCGCCCGCCTCGCCGACGACCTCGATGTCGTCCTGGATCTCCAGGAACGTGCGCAGTCCGCGCCGTACGACCTGGTGGTCGTCGACGAGCAGCACACGGATCGGGTCAGCCACCGGGCACCTCCATGGTGATCGTGGTGCCCGCTCCGGGCGCCGATGTGACGGTGAGCCTGCCGCCGACGCCGCTCGCCCGGTCGCGCATGGACACGAGGCCGAGGTGGCGTCCCTCCCTGCGCACGGCGCGCGGTTCGAACCCCTTGCCGTCGTCCACGACGCGCAGGACGGCGCCGGGCCCGTTTCCGTCGAGTGCGACGTCCACGGTTCGCGCGCCGGAGTGGCGCAGCGCGTTGTGCAGGGCCTCCTGGGCGACCCGCAGCAGCGCCTCCTCCTGCGCGGCGGGCATCGCCTTCACGTCCTGCGAGTGGAAGGTGACGTGCGCGGCGTGTGCGCGGTCGAGCACCTTGGCCTGGGCGCGCAACGTGTTGACCAGGCCGTCCTCGGCGAGGGCGGCGGGCCGCAGCTCCACCACGGCGGCGCCGAGCTCGTCGGCGGCCTCAGCGGCGAGCGCGGCCACCTGCTGGAGCTCGCCCTTGGCGCGGGCCGGGTCGCGGTCGACGAGCTTGGCGGCGGCCTGTGCGGTCAGCCGCAGCGAGAAGAGCTTCTGGCTGACGGCGTCGTGCAGCTCGTGCGCGAGGCGGGAGCGCTCCTCGGTGATGGTGAGCTCCCTGCTGCGCTCGTAGAGGCGTGCGTTGGTCAGGGCGATCGCCGCGTGCTGGGCGAGGATCGACAGCAGTTCCTCGTCCTCGGCGGTGAAGCCGCAGACCTTCTCGCCGCTCGCCGTGCGGTGCGGGCAGCGCTTGTTGGCGAGGAAGAGCGCGCCGAGCGTCTCGTCGCCGTCCCTGACGGGCAGGCCGAGGAAGTCGGACATGTCGGGGTGGGTGCGCGGCCAGCCGCCGAAGCGGGGGTCCTCACGCACGTCGGCGAGGCGCTCCACCTTCTCGTCGCGGAGCATCGCCGCGAGGATGCCGTGCTGCCGAGGGAGCGGGCCGATGGCCTTCCACTGCTCCTCGCTCACCCCGTCGACGACGAACTGTGCGAAGCCGCCGTGGTCGTCGGGGACGCCGAGCGCCGCGTACTGCGCGTCGAGCAGCTCGCGGGCGGAGGCCACGATCGTCTTGAGGACGTCGCGCACCTCCAAATGCCTGCTCATGGCGAGGAGCGCGGTGCTGACGGCGGCCAGGCCCGAGCCCGCGGATCCCGTGCTGGGGGTCATGTCCACACCGTACCGGCGGCGTGTGGCCTTCCGTATCGGGCGACGGGCCCAGCGTGCCGGGCCCTGCGGCCTAGGCCGAAATGCCTCGGGGTCCGGGACCCGTGGACCGAGGTGGGGGACGTCCGTCCCTTCTTACGGTGACGGCATCGGCGCGGGCCGCGGTGGCCCGCGAACGACGAACTGGGAAACGACGAACAGGGAGTGGACGTCATGCCGGTCGCGGTGATCACAGGGGGTTCCAAGGGGCTCGGGCGCGCGCTCGCGGCCGGTCTGGCCGGGCGCGGCTGGGACCTCGTACTGGGGGCGCGTACCGCGCCCGTGCTTCAGGAGTCGGCCGAGGCGGCCCGCGCCCACGGGACGCGGGTGACCGCGGTCGCCGGGGACGTGGCCGACGCGGCGCACCGGCGGGCGCTGGTGGCGGCGGCGTCCCGTCTCGGCGGGCTCGACCTGCTGGTGCACAACGCGAGCGCGCTGGGCGCGCGGCCGCTGGTGGAACTGGCGAGGCTGCCGCTCGACGGGTTCAGGTCGGCGCTGGAGACGAACGTCGTGGCGCCGCTCGGCCTGGTGCAGGAGGCTCTGCCGCTGCTGCGGGCGAGCCGCGAGGGCGCGGTGATCGCGGTCAGCTCGGACGCGGCGGCCGAGGCGTACGGGACGTGGGGCGGCTACGGGGCGTCCAAGGCGGCGCTCGACCACATGTCGGCGGTGCTCGCGGTGGAGGAGCCGGACCTCAGGGTGTGGTCGGTGGATCCGGGCGACATGGACACGGACCTGTACGCGGCGGCGGTGCCGGACGACACGGACCCGCGGCCCGACCCGGCCACGGTGGTGCCGGCGTTCCTCGCGCTGGTGGAGCGGCGCCCCGCGAGCGGCCGCTACACCGCCTCGGCCCTGGTGGCGGCGCGATGAGCGTGCTGGAGGCGCTGCGGGTGCCGGACGAGCTGTCCGCGCGGGTGCCGGCGGAGCAGCGCGGGCGCGGCAGGGACGACGTGCGGCTGCTGGTGTCCCGGGGCACGGACGTCTCGCACCACGTGTTCGCGGACCTGCCCGCACTGCTGCGCGCCGGGGACGTGCTCGTCGTCAACACGTCGACGACGCTCGCGGCCGCCGTCGACGGGCGCCTCGGGGACGAGGCGGGCGGCGAGGCGGTCGTCGTGCATTTCTCGACGCGGGGCGACGACGGGCGCTGGGCGGTGGAGCTGCGCGCGCCGGCCCCCGGCGGGGTGACCGGGCCGCGTCCCGGCGGGCCCGCCGGGACGGTCGTACGGCTGCCCGGCGGGGGGCGGCTGCGCGTCGAGGAGCCGCTCGACCCGGCGGGCGCCCGGTTGTGGTGGGCGAGTGTGTGGCCCGGCGGGGCGCGTGACGTGCCGGGGCTGCTGCGCGGGTACGGGCGGCCGATCCGGTACGGGTACACGGAGCGCGACCAGCCGCTCGCCGCCTACCAGACGGTGTTCGGCGTGCCG
This sequence comes from Streptomyces montanisoli, assembly GCF_017813245.1. Lineage (GTDB taxonomy): Bacteria > Actinomycetota > Actinomycetes > Streptomycetales > Streptomycetaceae > Streptomyces > Streptomyces montanisoli. The sequence goes on along the minus strand of NZ_JAGIQL010000113.1, from coordinate 9,385 downwards.
GAGCCCGACGGGGCGGGTTCCGCGGAGATGCCGAGCGCGAGCCGCCCGTTCACGGCGGGCACGGTGGCGGCGCTGGTGCGGCGCGGGGTGCAGTTCGCGCCGCTCACGCTGCACACGGGGGTGGCGTCGGCGGAGTCGCACGAGCCGCCGTATCCGGAGCGCTTCGCGGTGCCGGGGTCGACGGCGCGGCTGGTGAACGCGGCGCGGGCGGGCGGGGGCGCGGTGGTGGCCGTCGGGACCACGGCGGTCAGGGCGCTGGAGTCGGCGGCGGACGAGAGCGGCACGGTGCGGGCGGCGGCCGGCTGGACGGACCTGGTGGTGACGGCGCGGCGCGGGGTGCGGGTGGTGGACGGCCTGCTGACCGGCCTGCACGAGCCGCAGGCCTCGCATCTGCTGATGCTGGAGGCGATCGCCGGGCGGGCGGCGCTGGCCCGCGGGTACGACGAGGCGCTGGAGCACCGGTACTTGTGGCACGAGTTCGGGGACCTGCACCTGCTGCTGCGGGGATGAGCACCGGACATTTCACTCACGCCGTGCGTTGCGACAGCAACACGCCGTGAGATCGCGGGGGCTCGCGTGTGAGGCCGGGCATAGGGCGCAGATCACTTACGAAGGGGATTAGTCGACAAATCGCCACAACATAAATGGAGGTCAAGCGGGTAAAGGGGCGCGATTCGGGCGCCCCTTTACGCGTTCCTCACTCCTATCGGGGGTCGTAGGTCACACCTTTGCCACGGCATTTTGCGGCCGCTAACAATTGCCGACGTCGCCGCCGAGCAGGCAGCTGGCCGCCCGGCCTTCGCGACTCCCCGACACCGAAGAGGTACGTCTCTATGTCCGCGTCACGCACCCCTGCCTTCCGTCGTCTCAACCTCTCCCGCAAGGCCACCGTCGTCGCCACCATGGGCGCGATCGGCGCCGGTTCACTGGCGCTGGCCGTGGTCCCGGGGAACGACTCGGCAGCTGCTGCGTCTCCGGCCCACTCCGCCGCGGCTTCCGCCCCGGCCGCGTGGACCGGAAGCGAGCAGGCAACGGCCCTGCACGCGAGCATCGCCAAGCAGCAGATAACCGCCGAGAGCGCCGCCAAGGCGCAGGCCGCGGCCTTCACCAAGGCCGCCAACAAGGCCAAGGACGAGAAGGCCGCCAAGGCGCACGCCGCCGCTGAGGCCAAGGCCAAGGCAGCCGCCAAGGCCAAGGCCGCCAAGGAGGCGAAGGCCGCCGCGAAGAAGGCCGCGGCCGCGAAGGCCGCCAAGGCGCACGAGGCCAAGGCCGCGGCCGGCAGGTCGGCCGCGCGCAAGCCCGCCTACGCCAACAACCTGAACGGCTGGATCCACGAGTCCCTGGCCATCATGAAGAAGCACCACATCCCGGGCTCGTACAACGGCATCTACCGCAACGTGATGCGCGAGTCCTCGGGCAACCCGAAGGCGATCAACCTCTGGGACGTCAACGCCCAGAACGGGATCCCGTCCAAGGGCCTGCTCCAGGTCATCCCGCCGACGTTCAAGACCTACCACGTCGCCGGGACGCCCGATAACATCTACAACCCCGTCTCCAACATCGTGGCCGCGTGCAACTACGCCGCGGACAAGTACGGCTCGATGGACAACGTCAACAGCGCCTACTGAGCCGTGAGCACCGGCGCCGCCGGCGCCCGGACGGACACACCGGTACGCCGGAGGCCGGCCCCCCGCGAGGGGAGGCCGGCCTCCGGCGCGCGGTCGTTCCCGGCTACTTGCGCATGACCTCGGGCTCGTGCCTGCGCAGCAGCCGCGCGACGACGAACACGCAGACCGCGGCGAGCAGCAGCTGCACGCCGACGTCGGTCGCCCACTGGGAGGCCGTGTGGGCCCACAGCGGGTCCAGGTCGGCCGGGTCGTCCTTGTCGAACGGCGGCATCAGGTGCGACAGGTCGAGCGTCGTGCCCGCGGCCGCGACGCCCCAGCGCGCCGGCATCAGCCAGGCGAACTGCTCGAGGCCGAGCGTCCCGTACACGCGGAAGAGGATGCCGGTGAAGACCACCTGCACGATGGCGAACATCACCAGCAGCGGCATGGTCTTCTCCGCCGTCTTCACCAGCGAGGAGATGACGAGGCCCACCATCATCGAGGTCAGGCCGAGCGAGATGATCGCGAGGCAGATCTCCACGGCGGGCGGCATGATCAGGCCCCGCACCGGCATCGGGCGGGTGGAGAAGCCGATGCCGCAGATGATGCCGCCCTGGATCGCGGTGATCACCCCGAGGACGATCACCTTCGACATCAGGTAGGCGGACCGGGACAGGCCTGTGGCGCGCTCGCGCTCGTAGATGACCCGTTCCTTGATCAGCTCGCGCACGGAGTTGGCGGCGCCCGAGAAGCACATGCCGACGGCGAGGATCAGCGTGATCGTGCCCGCGTCGCTGTTGAACGCGTGGTGGCTGTCGGGAGCGCCGAGGCCGAAGTCGGCGGGGATGACGAGGCTCACGATGCCGAGCACGGCCGGCAGCACCACCATCAGCGCCAGGAACCCGCGGTCGGAGGCGATCACCGACACGTACCGGCGCATCAGCGTCATCAGCTGCGCGCCCCAGGTCTGGGGCTTCGGCGGCCTGGCCTGCCGCACCGACGGCATGCGGACGTCCTGCGGGGCCACCGCGTCGAGGTCGGCCGCGTAGAGCTGGTAGTGCTGCGAGCCGCGCCACCGGCCGGCCCAGTCGTAGTCCCGGTAGTTCTCGAACGCGGAGAACACGTCGGCCCATGTGGTGTAGCCGAAGAAGTTGAGCGCCTCCCCCGGCGGCCCGAAGTAGGCGACGGCGCCGCCGGGCGCCATCACCAGCAGCTTGTCGCAGATCGCCAGCTCCGCCACCGAGTGGGTCACCACGAGGACCGTGCGGCCGTCGTCGGCGAGCCCGCGCAGCAGCTGCATCACATCGCGGTCCATGCCCGGGTCGAGGCCCGACGTCGGCTCGTCCAGGAAGATCAGCGACGGCTTGGTCAGCAGTTCGAGGGCGACGGAGACGCGCTTGCGCTGGCCGCCGGAGAGCGAGCTGACCTTCTTGTCCTTGTGGAGGTCGAGCTTCAGCTCGCGCAGCACCTCGTCGATGCGGGCGGCGCGCTCGGCCTCCGCGGTGTCGCCGGGAAAGCGCAGCTTGGCCGCGTACTTGAGGGCCCTCTTGACGGACAGCTCCTTGTGCAGGATGTCGTCCTGCGGGACGAGCCCGATGCGCTGGCGCAACTCGGCGAACTGCTTGTAGAGGTTCCTGTTGTCGTACAGGACATCGCCCTGGTCGGCGGGACGGTAGCCGGTCAGCGCCTTCAGCAGCGTCGACTTGCCCGAGCCGGAAGGGCCGATGACGCCGACGAGCGACTTCTCCGGCACGCCGAAGGAGACGTCCTTGAGGATCTGCTTCCCGCCGTCGACGGTCACCGTCAGGTGGCGCGCGGAGAACGACACCTCGCCGGTGTCGACGAACTCCTCGAGGCGGTCGCCGACGAGCCGGAACGCCGAGTGGCCGACGCCGACGACGTCGCCCTGGCCGATCGAGGCGGTGCCGGACTTCGGGATCCGCTCGCCGTTGACGTACGTGCCGTTGTGCGAGCCGAGGTCGTGGATCTCGAACCGGCCGTCGGGCGTGGCGGTGAACTGCGCGTGCAGCCGGGAGACCTGGAGGTCGGAGACGACGAGCTCGTTCTCCAGGGCGCGGCCGATGCGCATCACCCGGCCGAGCGCCACCTGGTGGAAGGTGGTGGGGCTGCGGTCGCCGGGCGCGGGCTGCCCGTCCTGCTGCCGTGGCACGGGGCCTCCGCCCTGCGCGGGCTGCTGCCGTACGGGCGCCTGCTGCTGCTCGGGCACCTGCTGCTGCGCTGCGGGCGCCTGGTACGCCGGCGCCTGGGCGGCGGGCGCCTGGTACGCGGACGCCTGCGCCGCGGGCTCCTGCGCCGCGCCCGCCGTCGCGACCGGCCGCGCGGCGGAGGCCAGGGTCAGCAGCGGCCCGTCGGTGGCGTTGCCGAGGCGCAGCGCGCTGCCGGGGCCGAGCTCCACCCGCTGGACGCGCCTGCCCTCCGCGTACGTCCCGTTGGTGCTGCCGTGGTCCTCGATCGCCCAACCGCGACCGTCCCAGGCGACGGTGGCGTGCCGCCAGGAGACCCTCGCGTCGTCGACCGCGAGGTCGCTGCCCGGATCCCGGCCGAGCGTGTACGACCTGGACGGGTCCAGCGTCCAGGACCTTCCGTTCAATTCCAGTACGAGTTCAGGCACTCCATGCCTCATGTGGTTTCCCCCGAGGTACCCCGGCTCAGAGAGCCGGGGACAGTGAACATCGGGGCGAACTATTTCAGGCCGCGGCCCGTATCGGAAAGCCGGGTGCGTCCGGTGGGCGGAACGCCGGGCGCCGCCCCGCCCACCGCCCGATACGGTGGACACACCATGAGCGCACTGGAGCCCACGCAGCCCCCGCCGGCCATCGAGCCGGCCGACGGCGTCCGCACACTTCTCGTCAAGATCTTCGGGAAGGACCGTCCCGGCATCACCGCGGGACTCTTCGACACACTGGCCGCCTACGCGGTCGACGTGATCGACATCGAGCAGGTCGTCACCCGCGGCCGCATCGTGCTGTGCGCGCTGATCACCGCGCCGGCGCAGGTGGGCACGAGCGAGGGCGCGCTGCGCGCGACGGTGCACAGCTGGGCCGAGTCCCTGCGGCTCGAGGCCGAGATCCTCTCCGGCACGGGCGACAACAGGCCGCGCGGCAGCGGTCGTTCGCACGTCACGGTGCTCGGCAACCCGCTGACGGCCCAGTCCACGGCGGCCATAGCGGCCAGTATCACCGGGACGGGCGGCAACATCGACCGCATCTTCCGGCTGGCCAAGCTCCCCGTTACGGCGGTGGAGTTCGCGGTGTCGGGCGTGGCGACGGAGCCGCTGCGCACGGCGCTCGCCACCACCGCGACCGACATCGGTGTGGACGTGGCGGTGGTGTCCGCGGGGCTCCAGCGGCGGGCCAGGCGGCTGGTGGTGATGGACGTGGACTCCACACTGATCCAGGACGAGGTGATCGAGCTGTTCGCCGCGCACGCGGGGTGCGAGGCCGAGGTCGCCGCGGTGACCGAGAGGGCCATGCGGGGCGAGCTCGACTTCGAGCAGTCCCTGCACGAGCGCGTCGCGCTGCTCGCCGGTCTCGACGTGTCTGTCGTGGAGAAGGTACGGGCGGACGTGCGCCTCACCCCGGGCGCGCGCACCCTCATCCGCACGCTGAAACGGCTCGGCTACCAGGTGGGCGTGGTGTCGGGCGGCTTCACGCAGGTCACGGACGCGCTGCGGGAACGGCTCTCCCTCGACTTCGCCGCGGCGAACACGCTGGAGATCGAGAACGGCGTGCTCACCGGGCGCGTGGTGGGGCAGGTCGTGGACCGGGCGGGCAAGGCGCGCCTGCTGCGGACGTTCGCCGAGCAGGCCGGTGTGCCGCTGGCGCAGACGGTCGCGATCGGTGACGGCGCCAACGACCTCGACATGCTGAACGCCGCCGGCCTCGGTGTGGCCTTCAACGCGAAGCCGCTGGTGCGGGCGGCGGCGCACGCCGCGGTCAACGTGCCGTTCCTCGACACGGTGCTGTACCTGCTGGGGATCAGCCGCGAGGAGGTCGAATCCGCGGACGAGTCGGACGACGACGGCGTGTGAACGAGGATGCCGCGCCCGCCGGATGCGCGGGCACGTCGCCCGCCGTGTCAGTCGTGCGGCGCCCAGTAGTCCAGCAGGCGTCCCACTCCGTGTTCCACGGACTTCCAGCTGCCCTCGAACCCGACCACCGCGAACGCCGCCGTCGGGAATCCGCCCTGGGTCATGCGCGCCAGCGCGTCCCCTTCCGCGCTCGCCGCCAGCACGTCCGCCAGCGCGTGCATGCCGGGGTTGTGGCCGATCAGGAGCAGGTCCGCGACCTCGTCCGGGGTCTCGTTCACCAGCGCGAGCAGATCGCCGAGCGACGCCTCGTACAGCCGCTCCTCGTACACCGTCTTCGGGCGGTGCGGCAGCTCGTGCACGGCGAGCTTCCAGGTCTCCCGGGTGCGCGCCGCGGTGGAGCAGAGGGCGAGGTCGAAGCCGATGCCCGTGTCGGAGAGCCGGCGCCCGGACGTGGCGGCCTCCAAGCGGCCTCGCTCGGCCAGCGGCCGCTCGTGGTCGGACACCTGCGGCCAATCGGCCTTCGCATGCCGGAGTAGGACGATCCTGCGGGGTGTGTCGACGCTCATGCAGTCCAGCTTCCCACGAAACGCGCACCCCGGCGCAGGGAGTTGATGTCCCGGCCCGGGCCCGGGCATCGGGCGCCCTACGGGAGCAGCAACCGTATTTGCCACACCAGGCGCGCGAGCACGTCGCCCCCGCCCGCCGCGTGTGCCTGCGAGGGGTTGACCGCCACCATGAGCAGGGCGAAGAAGGCGACCGAAGGGAGCACCACGGCCCACCACGGCAGCCGCGCTCCCCGCCTGTCCGTGCTCTGAGGTACTCGGCAGTACGCCGGCATGACCGCCTCCGTGGTCGTCCGTTCCGCGACGAATCCCGTCACGAAAGAACCTACGGACCGCGGGCGGTCGTTCCTATCCGGTGATCCACCCACTCGACCCTGACCCTTGCCCCCTAGGGGACAGGGGGGCCAGCACCACCAAGCGCCGGATCAGAGGAATCAGAGGGCCAGGGGTAAGGGGGTCAGGAGGCGAGCGACGCGACGACGCCGATGATCACCAGGATGCCGAAGATGGCACCGAAGACGTAGAGGAGCTTGCGCTGACTGTGCTGGGGGGAGGGGTCAAGGACTGGCATGGCCTCAGTCTCCCACTCCGGCCTCGCGCTCGATCGTCCGGTCCCGGCCCGCGAACCAGCCCACGGCCATCTGCGGCAGCAGCAGCCCTCCCATCAGGGCGAGCGGCCAGGTCCACCCGCCGCTGTGCTGGTACAGGACGCCGACGAGCAGCGGGCCTGGGATCGAGATCAGGTAGCCGGTGCACTGCGCGAACGCGGACAGCCGCACGACGCCGTGTCCGCTGCTCGACCGCATGCCGATCATGGTCAGCGCCAGGGGGAACGAGCAGTTGGACACCCCGAGCAGCACGGCCCACACCCAGGCACCGCCGACGGGCGCCGCGTACAGCCCTCCGATGGCGACGAGGCCGCAGGCACACAGGACGACGACGATGGGCCCCTGGTGGCTGAGGCGGGTGGCCAGGCCGGGTATGACGAACGCCAGCGGCACGCCCATCACCATGATCACCGCGAGCAGCACGCCCGCGGTGCCCGCGGAGATGCCCGCGTCCCTGAAGCGCTGGGACATCCAGCCCATGGTGATGTACGCCCCGGTGGCCTGGAGGCCGAAGAAGACCGCGAGCGACCAGGCGGTGCGGCTGCGCAGCAGGCTCGGCAGGACGTCGTGGGCCGGCGCGGCGGACGCGGCGCCGGGCTCCTCGTACCCGCTGCGGTCCCGCACCAGCACCAGCCAGGGCACCAGCGCGACCGCCGCGAGTACGCCCCACGCCGCGAGACCGGTGCGCCAGCCCCCCAGCGCGTGGGCGAGCGGCACCGCGGCGGCCGCGGACCCCGCCGTGCCCAGCGAGAGGGCCATCGAGTAGAGACCGGTCATGGTGCCGACGCGGTCGGGGAAGTACCGCTTGACGATCACCGGCATCAGCACGTTGCTCACGGCTATGCCGGCCAGCGCGAGGGCGCTCGCCAGCAGGAACGGCACCGTGCTCGGCACGAACGGCCTGATCAGAAGGCCGGCGGTGATGGCGGCGAGGCCCGCGCAGACGATCGCGCCCGGCCCGTACCGCCGGGCGAGCCGGGGAGCGGCGAAGCCGAAGACGGCGAAACACAGCGGGGGCACGGAGGTCAGGACGCCCGCGACGCTGCCGCTCATGTGGAGCCCGTCGCGCACCTCCTCGAGCAGCGCGCCGAGGCTGCCGATCGCGGGGCGGAGGTTGAGGGCCGCGAGGAACATGCTGACGGCCACGAACGGCGCCACCCACGCGGCCCGCCGCGCCGCCTGGTGGCCGCCGGGGTTTCCAGGGTTTCCCGGGCCGCTGGGGCCTCCGGTGGGCGCCGGTACCGATGTCTCGGCCGCCCGTGCGCGCTCGGCTGCTCGCGCGGTTTCCGCGTCCCGGGTCATGGCGTGTGCGTCGTCAGACATGACACCATCATAGAATCATGGGATGATTGGTTGTCCATCCCGGTAGTGCCCGCTGCCCGTTCCCCAGCCCTTCCGCGTGTGAGACGAGGACCCATGCCGCTCTCCGCTCCCCGGCGTTCCGCTCTCTCCGACCAGGTGATCTCCCAGCTGCGCGGCCAGATCACCTCGGGCGAGTGGCCGGTCGGCTCCCGCATCCCCACGGAGCCGGAGCTCGCCGAGCAGTTCGGCGTCGCGCGCAACACCGTCAGGGAGGCCGTGCGCGCGCTCGCGCACACGGGGCTGCTGGCCATCAGGCAGGGCTCAGGCACGTACGTCGCCGCGACGAGCGAGCTCGCCGGTGTGATGCACCGCAGGTTCGCGGGGACCGATCCGCACCACGTGTCTGAGGCGCGCGCCACCCTGGAGTCGTCCGCGGCGAGGTTCGCGGCGCTGCGCCGCACGGAACGCGACCTGCGCCAGCTCGACGCGCTGCTCGCCCGGCGCGAGAGCGCGTGGGGCGCGCGTGACAAGGAGGCGTTCGTCGAGGCCGACACGGCGCTGCACCTCGCGGTGGTGTCCGCGGCACACAACGACGTGCTGACGGCGCTCTACGCCGACCTCGGTGACCTCCTGCGCCAGGCGCTGCGCGACCACGTCACGGGGCCGCTCGCCCAGCGGGAGCTGATGGACCACACCCCGCTGGTGGAGGCCCTGCGGGCGCGGGACGCGGAGACGGCCGCCACCGAGGCGGAGGCCTACGCGCTCAACTGCCTGCCGGAGTACGCGCTGCCGGCGTACGCACCGGTTCGTGGCTGACCCACACGGAACCGATCTCCTTCCAGCACCGCTCCTCGATCCGCGCGTACCCGGCGGGGCCGATGTCGACGGGCGCGCTGTCCGCGTCGACGTCCCACCAGCGGGCGCACTCGACGTGCAGCCTGACCCGGTCGATCCCCGGATCGGGGTTGTGACACTCGGCGGTGGCGTGCGAGCCGACGACCAGGGTCCTGCACGCGGCGCGCCCGGCTTCGGGGTCCGGATCGCCCGCGACAGCCGCACGCCCCGCGACAGCCGCCCGGCCCCCGGCAGGCGCCCCGCCCCCCGCCGGGGTGGGAGGGGGGGACGGCTGGGCTCCGGCCAGCGGCGCGGCCGCGATGGCGGCCCCTGCGTGGAGGAAGGGGGGGGGGGGGGGGGGGGGGGGGGGGCGGGGGGGGGGGGGGGGGGGGGGGGGGGGGGGGGGGGGGGGGGGGGGGG
>NZ_JAGIQL010000112.1 GCF_017813245.1 Streptomyces montanisoli | reverse complement strand
GGCGTGCCGCCCGTGCAGGGCGCCCCCGCCCGCGGGGCCGCCCTGCACGGGCGGCACGCCCTGGCCCGGCACGCCCGCCTGTGGCACCGGCTGCGCACGCATACCCTGCGAGGCGACGGGCCGGCCCACGACACCGGGCTGCTGCGGCGGTTGCCCGGCACCGCCGGACGTGGGAACGGGCGCGGGCATCAGCGGGTACCCCCCAGCGGGAGCGTGGCGAGCATGCCGGGCACCTGCTCCCTGTCCAGGCGCACCAGCGACGTGCGCACACCGCGCGCCGTACGCTCCAGTTCGTGGCGCGCGGTGAGGAGTTCCTCGTCGCTGCGGCCGGTGATCCGCACATGGCCGGCGACCGTGACGCCCTGGCGCTCGCCACGGCCCACGGTCAGGCTGAACGTCGTCGCCAGCGCCGGGATCGACGTCAGCAGCGCCACGAGATGCGGCATCGACGCGCCGCCCGCGCCCAGTTCCGGCCACCGCGCCACCCAGTACGTCGTGTGCCTGCGGTCGTCGCAGCGCCACGTGCGGGACGTCTCCTTGGTGCGCCTGCTCTGCGCGGCCGCCCTGCCCGCCTGGGCGATGGCCATCGGGCTCGCGCACGTGGACACCGCGATGGCGGACGTCAGCTCCTGGTCCGTCAGCACCGTCGCACGGAAACCCGCGCCTGCCAGCCGGCTCGCGAGCTGGTCCGCCGCGCGCACCGCGCACTTCTGCGCGCCCAGCAGCCCGCCGCCGCGCGCGGCCACCGCCTCGGCGCACAGCTCCGGGTCGAGCTTGAGCGCCACCCACGTGATCCGCAGGGCGGGCGCGCCCGTCTGCGCCTGGAGCGGTGCGTAGTTGCGGGCGGCCATCGACTGCGGTGGCAGGTGCGGCGCGGGCGCCGGCTGCGTGTGCTGGACGATCTGCGCCGACTCAAGCCGTATCCCGTCGAAGTCCAGGATCTCGCGCAGCAGCGCGACGGGCAGCGGACGCGCCGCGCGGTCGGCCCGCAGCGCCGAGCCGTCCGACTCGATGCGCACCACGGTGGTCAGGAACGTGCCGTCGCCGATCATGCCGACCGGGCGGCGGTCACGCTCGCTGTACACGTACGTGCGCAGCGCCGGGTCGCACTCGACGGCGGGCGCCAGGCCGGGCTCGACGTCCTGCGGGATCGCGAGCGCGGCGGCCCTGCGCGTCCGCCTGCGCAGCGCCATGGCCGTACCCAGCCACTCGGTCAGCGAGCGGCGGTGCCTGCGCACCACCGCCAGCAGTACGAGAACGGCCGCGACCACGCCTGCGGGTACCAGCATGAGCGGGCTGATGACCCAGCCCACCAGCAGCGCCGCCGCGGCCAGTTCGAACAGGACGATCTGCTGCATGCGCAGCGGCCCGAAGTGCCCAGGACGCGCCGTGCGGCCCGCCGCCGAGGGCGTCGCCGCGGGCGCGGGGGAGGGCGTGGCGGGCGGCCCCGCCGCGGCGGGTGGCGACTGTGTCGCGGATGCCATGCTGTGAATCCCCCCGAATCGTCCCGATCGGCCTGCGCGGCCGGGGCTTGACGGCCGGATCACCCTACCCGGCCCGGCGCTCCACCCGGCCAACAGGCATAGTAGGGGGCCGGTCCGACACTCGGGCAGGGCACGGGGGACACGCGCCGGCCGCTGCGCAGCAGGGCCGTACCGTGACTTCTTTTCACGAGTGGGGACTCATGGCATCACGGCGGGACGAGCTCAACGCGTACACCTTCGCGAAGAAGCGCACAGTGGCGTCTTTCCTGCAACCCTCGCTCACCGGGACCGAGGAGGGCGCGCCTCGCCCCATGCGGGCTGTCCTGCCCAGCCTGGTCGTCGGGGCCCTGGTGCTCGCGGGGTTCGGGGCGCTCGGCATGTTCAAGCCGACGGCGCCCAAGGACTGGGACAAGGCCGGCGCGAACGTCATCGTCGGCAAGCAGTCCACGACGCGGTACGTGGTGCTGCCGACCGGCTCGGGCAAGTCCAGGCACAACCTGCTCCACCCGGTGCTCAACCTCGCGTCGGCGCGGCTGCTGCTCGACCCGAACCAGTTCTCCGTCGTCCAGGTCGACGACAAGGTCCTCGACGCGGGCAAGCCCCCGCGCGGCGCCCTCATCGGCATCCCGTACGCGCCCGACCGGCTGCCCACGGCCGCGCAGGCGGGCAGCGCCAAGCGGTGGGCGGTGTGCGAGCAGCCGGGCGGTGGCAGCGGCGGCGGCGTGCAGAAGGCCGCGTTCGTCCTCGCCCAGCGGGATTTCAAGCGCACCGAGGGCAAAGACCGCCTGACCGGCGGCCAGACGCTCTACGTGCAGGGGCAGGACGGTGCGCGCTACCTGGTCGACCCGAGCGGCACGAAGTACCTGCTGAAGGGGAAGCAGGGCGACGGTCTCTCCACCGCCCTGATCGGCCAGGGCCGCGCCCCCCAGCCCGTCACCGACGACTGGCTGGCCACGCTGCACACCGGCACCCCCGTCGACTTCCCGCCGATCCCCGGCACGGTCGGCGAGGACGCGGGCGTCGGCGGCGGCCTCAGCGCGCGGCAGGACCGCGTGGGCATGGTGCTCAGCGCGCAGACCGGCTCGGGCCCGCAGAAGTACGTCGTACTGCCGGGCAAGGTGGAGCCCGTCACCGACTTCACCGCCTGGCTGCTGATCAATTCGCCGCAGACGGACTCCCTCAACATGACGGGCGCGGCGGCCACGGTCGACGCCCAGTCCCTCGCCCCGGAAGCCGGCTTCTTCGGGCAGGAGAACGACTGGCCCAAGGAGCGCGCCCAGCAGGTCAACGCGGTCGGCGGCAGCGGCGCGCGCGACACCGTGTGCAGCGTGCTGCGCAAGACCGGCAGCAGCGGCCGCACCGTCCTGTCGACCTGGGCCGGCACGTCGTACCCTGCCAAGATCACCGACGGCGGCGGCACCAGCACCTATGTCACGCCCGGCAGCGGCCTGCTCTACAACGAGGTGCAGGGCCACCAGTCGAAGGCGGGCGGCTCGCTGTTCCTCGTCACCGACACCGGCCTCAGGTACGCCGTACAGGCCAACGGCGACAGCGACTCGAAGCACTCGAACATCGGCGCGGGCGACGACCAGAAGACACAGGACGGACGTCCGCAGCCCAGCCAGGCGCAGATCCGGCTCGGGTACGAGAAGGTCAACCCGGTGCCCGTGCCGATTGCCTGGTCGGGCTTCCTGTCCAAGGGGCCGCGCCTCGACACCAACAGCGCGCGCCAGCCGCAGGGTTCGTAGGGGAGTGGCGATGACGTTCCGGTACGTCCCGGTGCTCCGGCGGGCCGCGGTGCTCGCCTCCGCCGCCGCGCTCGCGGGGCTCGCCGCACTGCCGCCCGCGGCTGCGGTCGCGGCCCCGCGCGGCGCCGCGCAAGCGCCCCTGGCCCTCGACGGCAGCGGCGAGTGCACGTTCCCGATGAAGAAGCAGATAGCGGGCACACCGTGGCCCCTCCAGCGCGTCCTCTTCGACGAACTGTGGAAGAAGACCAAGGGCAAGGGCGTACGGGTCGCCGTCATCGACACGGGCGTCGACAACGTCAACCCGCAGCTGAAGCCGGCCGTCGACGCGTCGGCGGGCAAGGACTACCTCGGCAAGACCGACGGCACCAAGGACGAGGTCGGCCACGGCACCAAGGTCGCCGGCATCATCGCCGCACGGCCGCGCGCCGGCACCGGCTTCGTCGGCCTCGCCCCCGAGGCCACCATCATCCCGATCCGGCAGAACGACGAGAAGAACAGCGGCAAGTCGGACACCATGGCCCAGGCCATCAAGTACGCCGTCTCCAAGGGCGCCGACGTCATCAACATCTCGCAGGACACGTCCGCGCCGCTCGGCCCGCAGTCGACCCTCGCACAGGCCGTCGCCTACGCACTCGCCCACCAGGTCGTGGTCGTCGCCTCGGCGGGCAACGACGGCACCGACGGCAAGGCACGCGACACCTACCCCGCCGCGTTCGACGGCGTCCTCGCCGTCGCCGCCTCCGACCGCGACAACGAACGCGCCGCGTTCTCCCAGTCGGGATCGTTCGTCGGGGTCGCGGCGCCCGGCGTCGACATCGTCTCGACCGTGCCGGGCGGCGGGCAGTGCCTCGACAACGGCACCAGCTTCTCCGCCCCGTACGTCGCCGGCGTCGCCGCGCTGCTGCGCGGGGAGCACCCCGACTGGACCGCGCGGGAGATCGTCGCGCAGATCGAGCAGACCGCCGAGCGCAGCATCAACGGCCACGACGACTTCATCGGCTGGGGCGTCGTCGACCCCGTCGCGGCCGTCAGCGGCGACGACGGGCCCATCGAGTCGCCGCACCCCGACCCCGGCCCCGCGAAGGCGCCCGCGCCGCAACCCGCCCACTTCTCCATGGCGGAGACACCGCGGCAGCGGGGGCAGCGGTACGCGACGTACACGTTCGCCACGGCGGTCGTACTCGTCGCGGTCGTCGGCGGGACCTCCGTCATCCTGCGCGACAGCCGCAGGAAGGCCGCGGCGCGCGGCAGCGCCGACCCGGATAGCGGGCAGGGGCCGCCCCCGGGAAGGTGACTTCCCGGTTGGAACAGCTGTACCGAATGGCTAAAGTTGCGGTGGGACCGTGCGTACGGTCCCGAACACGGGGGCGGCACCGAGCACTTCCCGCCCGCAGAGGCTTCGCAGGCAGACCAGGGGAAAGAGGGCAGGATGTCGCAGCACGGCAAAGACCTGAACGTAACCGCGGACGATCAGATCGACCTCGCCAACAGGATCCAGAACTTCCACGAGGAGCTCCAGCGCCGCATCACGTCGCTGAACAGCGTGGTCGACCGCATCCAGGCGGGCTGGCAGGGCGCCGCGAGCAAGGCGTACGACACCGCGCAGAACGACCTCAACACACGGCTGCGGTCCATGCGGGTCGACCTCGTCGAGCTGGAGCAGATCATGCGCATGAGCGCGCACGGCTTCACCAACGAGGAGCAGGACCGCATCGCGTCCTTCCGGAAGATGGACGACACGACGCAGGGTCAGAGCGCCATCCTCGGCATGGCCTGAGGCACGCCCCGAGCCACCTCCCCCCGGCGTTCACACCGCCGGGGACACCGTCTTCCCGCGTACGCGCGTACGCGACACCGAGGAGCGAGACATGACCACAGCAGTCAACTACGACACCGTCACCACAGCCGCGAGCGACGTCCGCCGCACGGCCAGTGACCTGACGCGTGAACTCACCGACCTGATGGCCCGGGTGAAGGCCGTCGCCGAGCACTGGGACGGCCAGGCGAAAGAGGCCTACCACGAGAAGCAGACGGACCTCACCAACCAGATGGACGGCATGAACCAGGACCTGGCGCGCATCGCGGCCCTCCTGGACCAGGCCGTCGTCGGCTACCAGGACACGGACCGCGGCAACGCCGCCCGGTTCCGCATGAGCATGGGCTGACAGGCCGGCGACATGCGGAAGGGGGGTGCCCACCCGGTGGGCACCCCCCTTCCGCACGCCCGCGAGCTATGCCTCCTGGGCGGTCGGCGGCTGCTGCGCGTCCAGGTCGAACTCGCCGTCCCGCGCGCCCAGCACGAACGCGTCCCACTCCGCCTTCGTGTACCGCAACACGGTGGCGTGGTCCTTCGACGACCGCATCGCCACGGCGCCCTCCGGCAGGTACGCGATCTCGACGCGCTCCTCGTCGTTCTCGGTCCCGGGCGCACCGAGCCACTCCACCCCGGAGATGTCCAGGGCGTAGAGCTCTTCCTTGACGCGCTGCTTGTCCACTGCCTCGGCCATCGGCGTCGTTCCTCCCGGCGGTGTCATGTCTGCTGTACGCAGCCGAGCCTACCTGCGAGGACGGCACCGGTTCAGGCCGTCGGCGAAGTCCGGCGGAGAGCGCCGGGAAGCAGCCGGGCCGCTTCCCGGCGCCGATCAGTCACGGCCGCTGCCCCGCTTGTAACGGCCCCGAGGCCCTACCGGCCATTCGCCGGCCGCCAGCTCGCCCAAGTAGACCTCCAGGGGAAGGTACGTCGGGGGAAAGTGCACTGGCGTTCCGTCCTTGGGCACGACCAGCACCCTGGTGAACGGGGCGAATCGCAGGTCGCCCGTCTCCAGGTGCTCCTTCGAGTCGAATGCGACGAGCCATGCCACCGCATGTTCGGATGACTTCTCCGGCAGCAGGACCGGTGTGTACGTCTCCCGGTGCCCGCCGAGGAACTCCCTCGCCGACGCGAACGCCGCTTCCTCGGATATCACGGTTCTCCCCCCGATTCGGATCTACCTGTCCGGCAGCCAGCCCGTCTGCACCAGCGGTGCGCCGCGTCTGCGGGTGACGAACGTGCCTCGTCCCGGGGGCATCTTGCGGGCCCTCACGTGGCCGAGGATGTCGCCCTCGCCAGGGTCGCCCGACAGGACGACGCCCTGGGCGCCCAGCTCCTTCACGCGCTGCAGGAAGGGCTCGAAGGACGAGCGTGACGCCCCCGCCGCGTTGCGCGCGACGATGAAGCGGACGCCGACGTCGCGCGCGAAGGGCAGGTTCTCCACCAGACGCGCCATCGGGTTGTTCGAGCCCGCCGCCACCAGTTCGTAGTCGTCGACGATCACGAACAGCTGCGGCCCCGACCACCAGCTGCGGTCGCGCAGCTGCTGCGGCGTGATGTCCGGCTTCGGCGCTCGCTTGCCCATCACCGTGGCGATCGCGTCCATGTGGACGTCCATCGCCGACGCCATCGGCGCGTACTCCAGCAGGTGCGTCGACGGGACGGCCTCCAGCAGCGAGCGCCGGTAGTCGCCCACCACGATGCGCGCCTGCTCCGGCGTGTACCGCTCGGCGATCTGCTTCGCCATCAGCCGCAGCAGCGCCGTCTTGCCCGACTCGCTCTCGCCGAAGACGACGAAGAACGGGTCCGTCTCGAAATCGACGAACACCGGCTCCAGGTTGGTCTCGTCGATGCCGATCGCGATGCCGTGCTCCGGGAACTCGAACCCCTTCGGCAGCTGCTCCGCCGGCAGCTTGCGCGGCAGCAGCCGCACGGCCGGTGCCGCCGGGCCCGACCAGTGGCCCCGCACGGACGCCACGAACGCGGCCGTGCCCTCGGACAGGTCCGACGCGCTGCTCACGCCGTCCATCCGCGGCAGGGCGCTCATAAAGTGCAGCTTCTCCGGGACCTGGCCGCGGCCCGGCACGCCCGGCGGCACGTTCGCGGCGACCTTGCGGTCGAACTCCGAGTCCATGACGTCACCGAGGCGCAGTTCGAGGCGGCCCAGCATCTGGTCCTTGAGCGCCGAGCGCACCTCCATGTACCGCGCGGCCGTCACCACGATGTGCACGCCGTAGCCGAGGCCGCGCGCCGCGATGTCCGCGATGACCGGCTCCAGCATGTCGTACTCGTTCTTGAAGCCGCCCCACCCGTCGATGATCAGGAAGACGTCGCCCCAGCTCTCGCCCGGCAGTTCGCCCGCGGCACGCCGGCGCCGGTACGTGCCGATCGAGTCGATGCCGTTGGCGCGGAAGAACTCCTCGCGCCGGTTCAGCACGCCGAGCACCTCGGCGACCGCGCGCCGCACACGCTCCGGGTCGAGCCGCGACGCGACCCCGCCCACATGGGGCAGGTCGGCGAGCGCGGACAGGCCGCCACCGCCGAAGTCCAACCCGTAGAACTGCACCTCCTGCGGCGTGTGCGTCAGCGCGAACGACGCCACCATCGTGCGCATCAGCGTCGACTTGCCGGACTGCGGGCCGCCCACCACGAGCATGTGGCCCGCCGCCCCGGAGAAGTCCCGGTACAGCACCTCGCGGCGCTGCTCGAAGGGCTTGTCGATCAGGCCGAGCGGCACCACGAGCCCGCCCGGGCGCGTGTAGTCGACGGCGTTGAGACCACGCTCGGGCGTCGGCGCGATGCCCGGCAGCAGGTAGTCCAGCGTCGGCGCCTGGTCCAGCGGCGGCAGCCACACCTGGTGCGCCGGCACGCCCTGACCGTCGAGACGCCGCACGATCACGTCGAGCACGGTGTCCGCCAGGGCCTCGTCCTCGCGCGTCGCGCGCGCCGGCTCACCGTCCGCGGGCCGCGCGTACACCACCGGCACGGGCGTCGCCGTGAAGAGGGTGGGCCGCCGCTCGACGGCCGGCTGCCCCACCGGCAGGTCCGGGCCCGCGGTACGGTACGTGGCCGACACGTACGCCGCCTTGAAGCGCGTCATGACGTCCGTGCCGAACTTGAGATAGCCGGATCCCGGCACCGCAGGCAAGTGGTAGGCGTCGGGCACGCCGAGCGCCGTGCGCGACTCCGCCGCGGAGAACGTCCGCAGACCGATCCGGTACGACAGGTACGTGTCGAGCCCGCGCAGCTTCCCCTCCTCCAGGCGCTGCGACGCGAGCAGCAGATGCACACCGAGCGACCTGCCGATGCGGCCGATCTGGATGAACATGTCGATGAAGTCGGGCTTCGCGGTGAGCAGTTCGGAGAACTCGTCGATGACGAGCACCATCGACGCCAGCGGTTCGAGCGCGGCGCCCGCGGCACGCGCCTTCTCGTAGTCGTGGATGTTCGCGTAGTTGCCCGCGGCCCGCAGCAGCTCCTGCCTGCGCTGCAGCTCGCCGCGGATCGCGTCGCCCATGCGGTCGACCAGCGTCAGGTCGTCCGCGAGGTTGGTGATGACCGCCGCCACGTGCGGCATCTGGGACATGCCCGCGAACGTCGCACCGCCCTTGAAGTCGGCGAGGACGAAGTTCAGCGTCTCCGACGAATGCGTCACCGCGAGGCCGAGCACCAGGGTGCGCAGCAGCTCCGACTTGCCGGAACCCGTCGCGCCCACGCACAGCCCGTGCGGGCCCATGCCCTCCTGCGCCGCCTCCTTGAGGTCGAGCATCACGGGCTGGCCGTCCTCGCCCACACCGATGGGCACCCGCAACCGCTCCGCCGTGGACCGCGGCCGCCACGTACGCGCCACGTCCACGGCGCCCGCGTCGCCGAGGTTCAGCAGGTCCGTGAAGTCGAGGTTGGCCAGCAGCGGCTCGTCCTCGTCGCCTCCGCCCGTGCGCAGCGGCGCGAGCTGGCGCGCCAGCGCCTCCGCCGCGGGCAGCGAGATCCCGTCGGGTGCGCCCTCGTACGCCACACCGCCGCCGGACTCCAGCCTCAGCCACCCCGGATGCACCACCACGGACAGGCCGCCGCGCGGCTCGTCCATGTCTCCCGGCACCAGCTCGACGATCGTCACGCCCTGCACGCCCTCGGCGGCGGCGAACAGCGAGTCGGGCGGGACCATCCCGCCGTCCAGCACCACCACGACGTGCGGCTGGTCCAGCACGGGATGGGTGTCCCTGCCGAACCGCGGCCGACCCTCCAGGCGCTGGCGCAGCAGCTGCTCGATCTCGCCGAGGTCGTCGCCGAACAACCGCCGCGTGCCCGCACCGTCGACCTGGCCGGGCGCCTGCGTGTGCGGCAGCCACTTCGTCCAGTCCCAGTGGGGCACCGCCTGCGGCGCGGCCACCACCGCGACCATCAGGTCCTCGGGCGAGTGCAGCGTCACCAGCTGGGACACCAGCGCCCGCGCCGCCGACCTGGCCGCGTCGGGATCGCCCGAGACCGTCACGTGGTAGAACGCCCGCATCGACACCGCCATCGGCAGGGAGTCGAGCGAACCGTGCACCGCGAGGAAGCGCTGCATCGCGCCCGCAGTCAGCGGCTCCAGCTCGTCGACGGGCGCCGTGTCGGGCGCCACCAGCGGCGTCGACAGCTGCTGCGCGCCGAGGCCGATCCGCGCCTGGCCGAAGTCCGCGTCGCCCACACGCCGTTCCCAGATCCTGGACCCCTCGGCGACGACCGCCCACAGCTGCTCGGGCGCGGGGTGCAGATACAGCTGCGCGTCGCGCTGGCCGCGCGCCGTCCTGCGGACCGTACGCCGCGACTGCGCCAGGTACTTCAGGTAGTCACGGCGCACATCGGCCATTTGCCCCTGCGTACCGCGCCGGAAGCGGAAGACCTGCGCGATGACCATGCCGACCGTGGAGACCAGCATCAGCACGCCCATGATGCGCATGAACGGAGCGGCCTGCGGCGAGAAGAAGAACACCACGGACGAGCCCATGCCGAGCACCGGGAGGACCTGCATCAGCATGCCCTCCCGCTGCCCTCTGGGCAGCTCTGGAGGAGCCTCCAGGGTCACTTGCTCCGTGGGCACTTCGGGCGGAAGCGACCGCGGCGGTCTTTTGACGACGATCTGGCTCACCGGCGCATCAATTCCTCAATCCGGGCGGATGGTTCCGTACCGGCGCCCCCGTGGCGGCGGCTCAATTGCGGCAGCGCGATCCTACTGGCAGCCACCGGCAACCACGCCCGGTAGGGTGGCGCGCGCACTGTGCGCAAGCGCGAACCCGGCGACGGCGGGACACCCGTGCGGCCGGCGCGGCGACCGGCGCCGTAACAGGGGATCCAGGGGGTCAGACACGTGAGTACGTCCGCGGCGACGGGTTTCTGTCGCGTCACTGTGGTGGCACCGGACAGCAGGATCGACGTGGCCCTGCCCGAGGACATCGCGGTCGCCGACATCTACCCGGAGATCCTGCGGCTGACCGGCCAGACCCAGCCCGCGGGCGCGCCGACCGGCTACCACCTCGTGCGGCGCGACGGCACCGTGCTCGACGGGGCGCGCACACTCGCCGCGCAGCGCGTGCTCGACGGCGAGGTGCTCGCGCTGCGGCCGTTCGCCGAGTCCCTGCCGCCGGCCGTGTTCGACGACGTGTCCGACGCGGTCGCCTCGGCGGTGCGGCGCGACCGCCACCTGTGGAGCGACGACCTCATGCGCGGCGCCGGCCTCTTCGCCGGCGGCCTCCTCCTCGTCCTCATGGGGTTCGTGCTGTGGTTCGCCGACCCGGTGCGCCACGACATGCACAGCCTGCCGGGCGTCATCGCGGGCGCCGCCGGTGTGCTGCTGACGGCCCTTTCCGGCGTACGGGCCCGCGTCTACGCGGACCGCGCCGCCGCCGTGGCCCTCGGCCTCGGCGCCCTGCCCCTGCTGATGATCGGCGGCTCCGGCATCATCGGCCCCGACGCGGGCCAGGGCCCCGGGCGCCTGCAGTTCCTGCTCGGCTGCGTCACCGTGCTGGTCGCCTCCGTCACGCTCGTCGCACTCACCCCGAGCGGTGACGCCCCCTTCGTCGCCGCCACCTTCCTGGCCGCCGTCGGCACCCTCGCCACGTTCGGCGCGATCCTCGCGGAGGCCTCGGCGACGGAGACCGCCGCGGTCTGCGCGCCCGTCGCCGTGGGCCTCGTCGCGTTCCTGCCCGGCCTGTCGGCCCGCTTCGCGCGGCTGCCCATCGGCTACGCGACGCCCCGCGGGGCCTCCGGCGGCCTGGACAACGCGGAGCCTGACCCGGCGGCCGTCGCGGAGCCCGTCGACACCGACCGCGTCGCCGCACAGGCGCGCCGCGGCCACGAGATGCTGCTCGGGCTCGTCGGCGGCTGCTCCGCCGTCGTCGTCGGCGCGGCCGCCGTGCTCGGCTTCTCCGACAACCTCTACGGGCAGCTCCTCGCGCTGGCGGCCGGTCTCGCGATGCTGCTGCGCGCGCGCCTGTTCCGCTACACCTCGCAGGTCAGCTGCGCGCTCGTCGCCGGCATCGCCGCGATCGCCCTGCTGGTGCTCGGCCTGTCGTTCAACCCGCCTGCCGGACCGCTCGGCGACCTCATGCGCGAGGGCGACCACGGCCCGCTCGACCTGCGCACCGTGTGGCTGGCCGCGAGCATCGCCGCAGGTGCCGCGCTGTTCACGGCCATCGGCCTGATCATCCCGCGCAAGGGGCTCTCGCCCTTCTGGGGACGCCTCCTCGACATCGCCGAGGGCGCCGTCCTGGTGTCGCTCGTGCCGCTGTGCCTCGCGGTCCTCGACGTCTTCGCCAGGGCGCGCGCGCTGACGAGCTGACGCCCGGCCGCACCCGGCGGACGGTGCGTGGCCGAGACGAGGCGCGGTCGCCCGGGTGCGTGGTCGGGACGGGTCCGACCGGCTGGTATTCTGGCGGTGACCCGTTCGTGTACCCACAGCTACGGCGCGGCCAAGCCGCGGACCGTACCGGGACAAGGCACGTACGGGACGGCCTCCCGAGTCACGGAAGCTTCCCGGAGAATTCGACCCGGGGCACTCGGCGGCCCACGAAGACCCACGAGGAGTACGAGTGTCGCTCGACACCGCCACCAAGAAGCAGATCATGGACGAGTTCGGCACCAAGGAGGGTGACACCGGCTCCCCCGAGGTCCAGGTCGCCATGCTGTCGCGCCGGATCTCGGACCTGACCGAGCACCTCAAGACCCACAAGCACGACCACCACTCGCGCCGTGGTCTGCTGATCCTGGTCGGTCAGCGCCGCCGCCTGCTGCAGTACCTCGCCAAGAAGGACATCCAGCGCTTCCGTACGCTGGTCGACCGCCTCGGCATCCGCCGCGGCGCCGCGGGCGCCAAGTAGCACCGTGCGAAGGGAGCGGTTCCCACCCCCGGGAACCGCTCCCTTCGCCGTATGCGCGGCCCGGCCGGAACGCCATGACCGGCGCGGGTTTAAGTACTCTGGCTGACGAGTACCGCACGCGTGCGGTACGAAGTGCAGTACAGAAGAGCAGTACAGAAGCACACGCAAGAGCACAGAAGACGCAACGAGGAGGAGCGCCCCACGCCGCCGCCGGTCCTCGGTAGTGGTATCCGGAAGACGCACAAGCGCCGCGGACACGCCCACGGGCGGCGCCCGCCACGCGCACCGGATGCTTCGATCGAAGACCGGCAAGCACCAGGGAGCGCCCCTCCCCACCGTCCGCCGCCACACGGGTGACGGACGAAGAAGAGGAGAAAACGCTGGTGGAGAACGAGACCCACTACGCCGAGGCCGTCATCGACAACGGCGCCTTCGGCACCCGCACCATCCGCTTCGAGACGGGCCGCCTGGCCAAGCAGGCCGCAGGCTCCGCCGTGGCGTACCTGGACGACGACACCATGGTGCTGTCGGCCACCACCGCATCGAAGAACCCCAAGGACCAGCTCGACTTCTTCCCCCTCACGGTGGACGTCGAGGAGCGCATGTACGCGGCCGGCAAGATCCCCGGCTCCTTCTTCCGCAGGGAGGGCCGCCCCTCCGAGGACGCCATCCTCACCTGCCGCCTGATCGACAGGCCGCTGCGCCCGTCCTTCAGGAAGGGCCTGCGCAACGAGATCCAGATCGTCGAGACGATCATGGCGCTCAACCCCGACCACCTCTACGACGTGGTCGCGATCAACGCCGCCTCCTGCTCCACGCAGCTGTCGGGCCTGCCCTTCTCCGGCCCGATCGGCGGCACCCGTGTCGCGCTGATCAAGGGCCAGTGGGTCGCCTTCCCGACGCACACCGAGCTGGAGGACGCCGTCTTCGACATGGTCGTCGCCGGCCGTGTCCTCGAGGACGGCGACGTCGCGATCATGATGGTCGAGGCCGAGGCCACGGAGAAGACCATCCAGCTGGTGAAGAACGGCGCCGAGGCCCCCACCGAGGAGGTCGTTGCCGCCGGACTCGAGGCCGCGAAGCCCTTCATCAAGGTCCTGTGCCGCGCCCAGTCCGACCTGGCGGCCAAGGCCGCCAAGCCGACCGGCGAGTTCCCGATCTTCCTCGACCACCAGGACGACGTCCTCGAGGCGCTCACCGCCGCCGTCAGGGACGAGCTCGCCCAGGCGCTCACCATCGCCGGCAAGCAGGACCGCGAGGCCGAGCTCGACCGCGTCAAGGGCCTCGCCGCCGAGAAGCTGCTCCCGCAGTTCGAGGGCCGCGAGAAGGAGATCTCCGCCGCCTACCGCACCCTGACGAAGAAGCTCGTCCGCGAGCGCGTCATCAAGGACAAGGTCCGCATCGACGGCCGTGGCGTGACGGACATCCGCACGCTCGCCGCCGAGGTCGAGGCCATCCCGCGCGTGCACGGCTCGGCGCTGTTCGAGCGCGGCGAGACGCAGATCCTGGGCGTCACCACGCTGAACATGCTCCGCATGGAGCAGCAGCTCGACACCCTGTCGCCCGTGACGCGCAAGCGCTACATGCACAACTACAACTTCCCGCCGTACTCCACCGGCGAGACCGGCCGCGTTGGGTCCCCGAAGCGCCGCGAGATCGGCCACGGCGCGCTCGCCGAGCGCGCCCTCGTGCCGGTCCTGCCCACGCGCGAGGAGTTCCCCTACGCGATCCGCCAGGTCTCCGAGGCGCTCGGCTCCAACGGCTCCACGTCGATGGGCTCCGTCTGCGCCTCCACCATGTCGCTGCTGAACGCCGGTGTGCCCCTCAAGGCCCCCGTCGCCGGCATCGCCATGGGCCTGATCTCCCAGGAGATCGAGGGCGAGACCCACTACGTCACCCTCACCGACATCCTCGGTGCGGAGGACGCCTACGGCGACATGGACTTCAAGGTCGCCGGCACCAAGACGTTCGTCACCGCGCTCCAGCTCGACACCAAGCTCGACGGCATCCCCGCCTCGGTGCTCGGCGCCGCGCTGAAGCAGGCCCGTGACGCGCGCCTGCACATCCTCGACGTGATGAACGAGGCCATCGACGTCCCCGACGAGATGTCCCCGAACGCGCCGCGGATCATCACCGTCAAGATCCCGGTGGACAAGATCGGCGAGGTCATCGGCCCCAAGGGCAAGATGATCAACCAGATCCAGGAGGACACCGGCGCCGACATCACGATCGAGGACGACGGCACCATCTACATCGGTGCCGCCGACGGGCCCGCCGCCGAGGCCGCCCGCACCACGATCAACGGCATCGCCAACCCGACCATGCCGGAGGTCGGCGAGCGCTACCTGGGCACGGTCGTCAAGACGACCACGTTCGGCGCGTTCGTCTCCCTGATGCCCGGCAAGGACGGCCTGCTGCACATCTCGCAGATCCGCAAGCTCGCCGGCGGCAAGCGCGTCGAGAACGTCGACGACGTCCTCGGCGTCGGCCAGAAGGTCCAGGTCGAGATCGCGGAGATCGACCAGCGCGGCAAGCTGTCCCTCATCCCCGTCATGGAGGGCGAGGACAGCGAAGGCAAGGGCGACGAGGCGAAGGACGCAGACGCCAAGTGACGTCACGGAGCCTCAAGGCGACGGCCCGCACCTCATCCGAGGCGCGGGCCGTCGCCCGTACCCGAACCCTCGTCAAGGGCGTGGACGGCGTCGGCACGGTCCGCCGCACGACGCTCCCCGGCGGCCTGCGCGTCGTCACCGAGACCCTGCCGTCGGTGCGCTCCGCGACCTTCGGCATCTGGGTCCAGGCCGGGTCGCGCGACGAGACCCCGGCGCTCGGCGGCGCCACCCACTACCTCGAACACCTCCTCTTCAAGGGCACCAAGCGGCGCAGCGCCCTCGACATCTCCTCCGCCATCGACGCGGTCGGCGGCGAGATGAACGCCTTCACGGCGAAGGAGTACACCTGCTACTACGCGCGCGTGCTCGACGACGACCTGCCGCTGGCCGTCGACATCGTCTGCGACATGCTCACCGGCTCCCTCATCGAGGCGGACGACGTCGAGGCGGAGCGCGGGGTCATCCTCGAAGAGATCGCGATGACCGACGACGACCCGGGCGACATCGTGCACGACCTGTTCGCGCACACCATGTTCGGCGACTCGCCCCTCGGCCGCCCCGTGCTCGGCACCGTCGACACCGTCGAGGGCCTCGACCGCGACCGCATCGCCCGCTACTACCGCAAGCACTACGACCCGCGGCACCTCATCGTCGCCGCCGCGGGCAACGTCGACCACACCGCACTCGTACGGCAGGTGCGCACGGCCTTCGAGCGGGCCGGTGCGCTGTCCGGCGGCGACGCGGCCCCCGCGGCGCCGCGCGCCGGCCGGCGGGCCCTGCGCACAGCCGGCAGGGTCGACGTCCTCGACCGCACCACCGAGCAGGCGCACGTCGTCCTCGGCATGCCGGGCCTCGCACGCACCGACGAGCGCCGCTGGGCGCTCGGGGCGCTCAACGCCGCACTGGGCGGCGGCATGAGCTCCCGCCTCTTCCAGGAGGTGCGCGAGAAGCGCGGGCTCGCCTACAGCGTCTACTCGTACACCTCGGGATTCGCCGACTGCGGCCTGTTCGGCGTGTACGCGGGCTGCCGGCCCGCCCAGGTCGGCGACGTCCTGAAGATCTGCCGCGACGAACTGGACCGCGTCGCCGCGGAAGGCCTCGACGAGGAAGAGCTCGGCCGCGCGATCGGGCAGCTCTCCGGCGCCACCGTCCTCGGTCTCGAGGACACCGGCGCGCTGATGAACCGGGTCGGCAAGAGCGAGCTGTGCTGGGGCGACCACCTCTCCACGGACGACCTGCTCGCCCGGATCGCCGCCGTCACCCCGGACGACGTACGCGAAGTGGCACGCGACGTCCTGGGACAGCGCCCCTCGCTCGCGGTCATCGGCCCGCTCGGCGACAAGGACGCGGCCCACCTCGACGAAGCGGTCTCCTGACCCACCACCACGATCCGAGAAGGAAGACCAAGCGATGAGCAAGCTGCGCGTTGCCGTACTCGGCGCCAAGGGCCGCATCGGCTCCGAGGCGGCACGGGCGGTCGAGGCCGCCGACGACATGGAGCTGGTCGCGGCCGTCGGCCGGGGCGACAAGCTGGAGGCGCTCGTCGAGTCCGGCGCCCAGGTCGCCGTCGAACTGACCACGCCCGCGTCCGTCATGGGCAACCTCGACTTCTGCGTGCGCCACGGCATCCACGCCGTCGTCGGCACCACGGGCTGGACCGGCGAACGCCTCGCCGAGCTCGGCACCTCGCTCGCGGCGTCGCCCGGCACGGGCGTGCTGATCGCGCCGAACTTCTCCATCGGGGCGGTGCTCACGATGAAGTTCTCGCAGATGGCGGCCCGCATGTTCGAGTCCGTCGAGATCGTGGAACTGCACCACCCGGGCAAGGCCGACGCGCCCTCGGGCACGGCCACGAGGACCGCCCAGCTCGTCGCCGAGGCACGTGCGGCCGCCGGCCTCGGCGACCAGCCGGACGCCACCCGCACCGCGCTGGAGGGCGCGCGTGGCGCCGACGTCGACGGCGTACCGGTGCACTCCGTGCGGCTGCGCGGCCTGCTCGCGCACCAGGAGGTCATCCTCGGCGGCGAGGGCGAGACCCTGACGATCCGGCACGACTCGCTGCACCACAGCAGCTTCATGCCGGGCGTGCTGCTCGGCGTGCGGCGCGTCGCGTCCGTACCGGGGCTCACGTACGGCCTGGAACACTTCCTCGACCTGAGCTGACGGGACCGGTCCTGACACACCCATGAGCGCGAAAATCACCTACGTCGTCGGCGCCGTCGTCCTCGTCTTCTACTTCGTCCTGGCGGGGAGCCGCGGCGTCTGGCTGATCCAGGCCGGCACGCCCGTCACCGTCGCCCTCGGCGTCGCGGTACTGATCCTGCCGCTCATCGGCGTCTGGTTCCTCTGGAAGAACACCCGCTTCGTCACCCGCGCCAACCGGCTCGCCGCCGAGCTGGACGCGGAGGGCGGCCTGCCCGTCGACGAGCTGGTCCGCACCCCCGGCGGCCGCATCGACAGGGCATCGGCCGACGCCGTCTTCGCGCGGCGCCGCGCCGAGACGGAGGACGCCCCGGACGACTGGCGCTGCTGGTTCAGGCTCGCCGTGGCCTACCGCGACGCCCGGGACACGCCGAGGGCCCGCAAGGCGATGCAGCGTGCCATAGCGCTCCACGACGGCACACCCGTCCGCGCCTGACACCCCGCGCCCCTCGCGGGCCCTCCGGACGGGCTCAGTGGGCGCGCTGGTACTCGGCGCCCCACGCCTCCACGGTGTCCGCCGCGCGCTCGAAGGCGTCGCCGCGCGAGAGGAAGTCCGCGCTGTGCGTCGTCAGCAGCGGCACGTGCTCGCCCCTGCGCCGTACGAGGACGAGGGCCTGCCCCTGGACCGTCCGCGGCAGACCGAGCCAGCGCACCGGCTGCTGCACCGTACGCACGGCCGACGCCTGGTTCCACGCCACGGTCGAGGTGTGCAGCAGGGAGACGCGGCGCACGCCGTGCCGGCTCACCCACGTGCCCATCCGCAGCATCCGCAGGGCCACCGCGATCACCACGGCGGCGACGACGGCGCACACGACGGCTCCGGAACCACCCGCCGCGAGGGCGGTGATCACGGTCGCGAGCAGGATGAACGAGGCGAGCAGCAGGAGCACGGCCGCGACCCCCACCCGCCAGGGGCCCAGCCGGTAGGGGCGCCGCCATTGGTCGTGGTCGTCGTACGGCAACGCGACATCGTCCGTCGCGTCGAATCCACGACCGGCCGTCATAAAGGGCAAGGGCACGACTGATCCTCACTCACAAGCACGCTCGAATTGCTGTGCCCGGTGAGGCTACCGAGCCGCCGCACCCCCGGACCACCCGAGGGGGCCGGACGGGGTGCGCGGCGGGGCTCAGTGGTGGCGCGCCGCCTCCGACTGCTGCACGTGGTGGAGCGTCGGGTTGGACTGCAGCGCGGGCACGCCGAACAGCAGCGATCCCGTGAACGCGGCCGCGATGACCAGCCCGATCAGCAGCCGGCCCGCGATCTCACCACGAGCGGGCCGTCGCTTCGGCGGCGGCTCGACGTTGCTGCGGAAGCGGTCGGTCTCGGCGAGAAAGGTGAACGGTACGTCCTCGCGCCGGCGGAACATGGTGCGTACTCCCTGGTTGTCCGTGCTGACTGTGGTGTCCTGCTGTTCCGTAGGACGCGAAACAAACCGATCAGGTGCCCGAATTCCCCGAAAGAAGGGGAACGACCTGGTAACGAGCACCCTCGGCGACCCGGAGAAGCCCGCACTCTAGAGTGGCCCAGGCAGTCGTACAGAACGGAAGGACCCGCGGGTGAAGAGCGACAAGGCCGGGCCGGAGCCGAGTTTCCGCAGCGATGTCACCGTCGAGTTGGTGAAGCACAGCGCCTCCGACACCGACGTCCTGTGGGCGGCGCGCGTCTCCACGGCGGGCGAGCAGTCGCTCGACGAGCTGACGAAGGACCCGGAGCGGTCGAAGGGCCTGCTCAACTACCTGATGCGGGACCGCCACGGCAGCCCGTTCGAGCACAACTCGATGACCTTCTTCGTCACCGCGCCGATCTTCGTCTTCCGCGAGTTCATGCGCCACCGCGTCGGCTGGTCCTACAACGAGGAGTCCGGCAGGTACCGGGAGCTGCAGCCCGTGTTCTACGTGCCGGGGGAGGACCGCAAGCTGGTGCAGCGCGGCCGCCCGGGGAAGTACGAGTTCGTGCACGGGACGCCCGAGCAGCACAAGACGGTCACCGAGGCCATGGAGGAGTCCTACCGGCGCTCGTACGCCGCTTACCAGGAGATGCTGGAGGCGGGTGTCGCCCGCGAGGTGGCCAGGGCGACGCTCCCCGTGGGCCTGTTCTCGTCGATGTACGCCACGTGCAACGCGCGCTCGCTGATGCACTTCCTCGGCCTGCGCACGCAGCACGAGCTGGCGAAGGTGCCCTCGTTCCCGCAGCGGGAGATCGAGATGGTCGGCGAGCGGATGGAGGAGCACTGGCGGCTCCTGATGCCGCTGACCCACGCGGCGTTCAACGCGAACGGCCGGGTCGCCCCCTGACCTGGGGCGGAACCGAGGGGGCACAGATGTACGGGCCACCGACCGAGGTGTCCGTATTGCGGTGTTTCGAGAAGTTCATCTAGGCTGATCAAACGGACCCGGCACTGCCTGAACCCCCGAGCAGGCAGTGCCGGGCTCCTCCTGTCCGGCGCCCCGAGACCACACCCGGGGCTGAGCAGCGAGTAGCGTGTTACCCATGGCTCCGACCTCCACACCGCAGACCCCCTTCGGGAGGGTCCTCACCGCCATGGTCACGCCCTTCACGGCGGACGGCGCGCTCGACGTCGACGGTGCCCAGCGGCTCGCCACCCAGCTGGTGGACGCGGGCAATGACGGCCTGGTACTCAGCGGCACCACCGGTGAGTCCCCCACCACCACGGACGCGGAGAAAGAGCAGCTGCTACGGGCCGTGGTCGAGGCGGTCGGAGACCGCGCCCACGTCATCACCGGCGTCGGCACGAACGACACCCGCCACACCCTGGAGCTCGCGCGCACCGCGCAGCGGGCCGGCGCCCACGGCCTCCTGGCCGTCACGCCGTACTACAGCAAGCCGCCCCAGGAAGGCATTTACCAGCACTTCACCGCCATCGCCGACGCCACCGACCTCCCGGTGATGCTCTACGACATCCCCGGCCGCACCGGCGTCCCGATCGACACCGAGACGATGATCCGCCTCGGCGGGCACCCGAGGATCGTCGCGAACAAGGACGCCAAGGGCGACCTCGGACGCGCCAGCCTCGCCATCGCCGAGTCGGGACTCGCCTGGTACTCGGGCGACGACATGCTGAACCTGCCGCTGCTCTCCGTCGGAGCCGTCGGCTTCGTCTCCGTGGTCGGCCACGTGGCCACCCCCGAACTGCGCTCGCTCGTCGAGGCGTTCAGCCACGGCGACGTGCAGAAGGCCGCGGAGATCCACCAGCGGCTGCTGCCGGTCTTCATCGGCATGTTCCGCACGCAGGGCGTCATCACCACCAAGGCGGCCCTCGCCCTGCGCGGCCTGCCCGGCGGACCGCTGCGGCTGCCGCTGGTCGGACTCACCGAGCAGGAAACCGCGCAGCTGAAGCTCGACCTCGCCGCGGGCGGGGTACAGCTCTGACAACGGACTTCACAACTGAATACCCGAAGCCGCAGCCACGCGGACACGCGGCGGCCAAGGCGACGGCGCAGCAAACGGGAGACCGCTCCCGGAACAGACAACTGCAAGTGCACGAATGTCACACGCGCCACGTGCCTCAGCGGCACGTGGCGCGTGTGGTGAGGAGAGTCTTTTGAGTCATCCGCATCCCGAACTGGGCGCCCCGCCGAAGCTGCCCAAGGGCGGCCTCCGCGTCACCCCCCTCGGTGGCCTCGGTGAGATCGGCCGCAACATGACGGTCTTCGAGTACGGCGGCCGCCTGCTCATCGTCGACTGCGGCGTCCTCTTTCCCGAGGAGGAGCAGCCCGGGATCGACCTGATCCTGCCCGACTTCACCACGCTGGAGAACCGGCTCGGCGACATCGAGGGCGTCGTCCTGACGCACGGCCACGAGGACCACATCGGCGGCGTGCCCTACCTGCTGAGGCTGAAGCCCGACATCCCGCTGATCGGCTCCAAGCTGACCCTCGCGCTGATCGAGGCGAAGCTCCAGGAGCACCGCATCCGCCCGTACACCCTGGAGGTGGCGGAGGGGCACCGCGAACGCATCGGCCCCTTCGACTGCGAGTTCGTCGCCGTCAACCACTCCATCCCGGACGCACTCGCCGTCGCGATCCGCACGCCCGCGGGCATGGCGGTGCACACCGGCGACTTCAAGATGGACCAGCTGCCGCTCGACCGCAGGCTCACCGACCTGCCCACCTTCGCCAAGCTCGGCGAAGAGGGCATCGACCTGCTCCTGGCGGACTCCACCAACGCCGAGGTCCCCGGCTTCGTGCCGCCGGAGCGCGACATCACCGGGGTGCTGCGCCAGGTCTTCGCCGGAGCGCGGAAGCGGGTGATCGTGGCCAGCTTCGCAAGCCACGTGCACCGCATCCAGCAGATCCTCGACACGGCGCACGAGTACGGCCGCCGCGTGGCCTTCGTCGGACGCTCCATGGTCCGCAACATGGGCATCGCGCGTGAGCTTGGCTACCTGAAGGCAGCCCCTGGACTCGTCGTCGACGTCAAGACCCTGGACGACCTGCCGGACGACGAGATCGTCCTCGTCTGCACGGGCTCCCAGGGCGAGCCGATGGCGGCGCTGTCCCGCATGGCCAACCGCGACCACCAGATCAGGATCGTCCAGGGCGACACCGTGATCCTGGCGTCGTCCCTGATCCCGGGCAACGAGAACTCGGTCTACCGAGTGATCAACGGCCTCACCCGGTGGGGCGCGAACGTCGTGCACAAGGGCAACGCCAAGGTGCACGTCTCGGGCCACGCCTCGGCCGGCGAGCTGCTGTACTTCTACAACATCTGCAAGCCGAAGAACCTCATGCCGGTCCACGGCGAATGGCGCCACCTGCGCGCCAACGCCGAGCTCGGCGCGCTGACGGGCGTCCCGAAGGACCACATCGTCATCGCGGAGGACGGCGTGGTCGTCGACCTGGTCGACGGCAAGGCGAAGATCACCGGCAAGGTCCAGGCCGGCTAC
The DNA here is from genome assembly GCF_017813245.1 of Streptomyces montanisoli. GTDB lineage: Bacteria > Actinomycetota > Actinomycetes > Streptomycetales > Streptomycetaceae > Streptomyces > Streptomyces montanisoli. The sequence goes on along the minus strand of NZ_JAGIQL010000112.1, from coordinate 851 downwards.
GTCTACGTCGACGGCCTCTCCGTCGGCGATGTGGACGAGACGTCGCTGAAGGACCGCCGCATCCTCGGCGACGAGGGCATCGTGTCGGTATTCGTGGTGGTCGACTCCACGACCGGCAAGGTCGTCGGCGGCCCGCACGTCCAGGCGCGCGGTTCCGGCATCGACGACGCGGCTTTCGCGGCGGTGCTGCCGAAGATCGACGAGGCGATCGCGAGATCGGCGCAGGACGGTGTCTCCGAACCCCACCAGATCCAGCAGCTGATCCGTCGCACGCTGGGCAAGTGGGTCTCCGACACCTACCGCAGGCGCCCGATGATCCTGCCCGTGGTGGTCGAGGTCTGACGGCCCGTCGGCGCTCGCGCCGGCACCTCTCGGGAGCGGGGGGCCTCGATTTGCATCGAGGCCCCCCGCTCCGTTAGGTTTCAGTCTCCACCGGAACGCAGCAGTGGGCACGCATGTGCCCACGGGAACCTGCGGGAAGGTGGGAAAACGACTCCGAAACTTCTGATAAAGTCGGGGTCAGCCGAAAGGCAGGAAACACCGAAGGGAAAGCGCCCGGAGGAAACCTGAGAGGGTTTTCGAAGGAAGCGTCCGTTCCTTGAGAACTCAACAGCGTGCTAAAAGTCAACGCCAGATATGTTGATACCCCTGGTCTGCCGGGCCTGTGTGCCTGGTGGATTTGGGTTCCTTTGTAGTAACACAGCGAGGACGCTGTGAACAGGACGGGATTATTCCTTCCTCCTGTTCCGCTCTCGTGGTGCTTGAAGCATTCACGGAGAGTTTGATCCTGGCTCAGGACGAACGCTGGCGGCGTGCTTAACACATGCAAGTCGAACGATGAAGCCTTTCGG